>NZ_CP165784.1:0-300000 GCF_000513895.2 Ensifer sp. WSM1721 | reverse complement strand
CATGCGGGCAGCTGTCCTGCGGGTGCGCGGTGAACTCTACAACGATGCTGCGCGCACGATCGGCGTAGGGCATATACGCATTATGATCCGTCACGTTCTGCCGAATTCGCTGACGCCGGTCATCGTTGGAGCATCGGCGGATTTCGGCCATGCAATTCTGGCCGGGGCATCGTTAAGCTTTGTTGGTTTGGGCGTACGGGCTCCGGCTGTCGAGTGGGGCCTCATGGCGGCTGACTCTCGAACCGATTTCTTGAACTACTGGTGGACGGCGCTGTTTCCAGGCTTGGCCATTTTTGTGACTGTACTCGCCGTCAATCTCATTGGCGACGGATTGCGCGACATCCTGGATCCAAAGAAGGAGCGACGAGAATGAACGGTGCGGTTCTTCAGATAAGCGATCTTAACGTAACGTTCCCCGGCCTCTTGCGCTCCCGCTCGATCCTGCGTGGCATCAATCTCAAGGTGGGAGGCGGCGAAGTGCTTGGACTGGTGGGGGAATCGGGTTGCGGCAAGTCCATGACGGCGAGCGCCTGTCTTGGCATGGTGTCGACGCCTGGACGCGCTACCGGCAGTATCATTGTAGACGGCCAGGAGGTTATCGGGCGACCGGAGGGACAATTACGTGCAATGCGCGGCGGCCGGATTGCGATGGTCTTTCAGAATCCGATGCGTTCCATGAACCCGTTCTTCACCCTCGGACGACAAATGATCGACGTCGTGTGTTGCCACCGGTCAATGAGCAGGAACGAAGCACGTTTTGCGGTTTTGACCGAGCTCAAGGCCGTGCGCATCCCTGACCCAGAGTTGGCGCTTGAGAAGTACCCGCACCAGCTTTCCGGCGGCCAGATTCAACGAGCCGTCATCGCGCTCGCTCTCGCCTGCCAACCTCGGCTCCTCATAGCCGACGAGCCAACAACCGCGCTTGACGTGACCGTGCAGGCCCAGATTGTCGCGCTGCTGCGGCGGCTGGCGGACGATAAGGGCCTTGCTGTGCTGTTTATTACGCACGATCTCGGGATCGTTTCGCAACTCTGCGATCGTGTGGCAGTAATGTACGCGGGCCGGATCGTAGAGACCGGAACAGTCGAAGCTGTGATCGATGATCCGCGTCATCCATACACGACGAAGCTGCTCGGCACAGTTCCAGCCATAGGATGTGCAGGATCCGATCTTGTGTCGATACCCGGCCATGTGCCGGATCCTGCTGCCATGCCCGCAGGCTGCGCGTTCCACGACCGATGTGACCAAGCGACGGATATCTGCGCCACAAAACTTCCGCCTTACCGCAGGTTCGGCGGGGGCCACATGGCATTGTGCCATCATGCCGCTGAGAATCAGCAGTTTACGGAGGCATCATGAACCCCTTACCATCATCTCGCCTTGTTTTCGTTGAGGGTCTCAGCAAGGTCTACCCCACGCGCCATGGGATGATAAAGGCCCTGGACGGTATCAACTTCCAAATCGCGCCGGGCGAGACACTGGCGATTGTGGGTGAGTCCGGGTGCGGTAAGAGCACGCTAGCGTCCACGCTCCTAGGTCTTGCAAGATTCGATGCGGGCACGATTGAGATCGGCGGCAACGCTGTCACTGCGCCCGTCCATGGGGCGACGATGCCCCCACGCCGCGACATCGGCGTGGTGTTCCAGAACCCGCATTCCTCACTCGATCCGAGAATGAAGGTACGCTCCATTATCGCCGAGCCGCTGGACGCTATTCTTGGCATGCGCGGCGATGCTGCTACTCGGCGCACGGGGGAACTGCTGAGCCAGGTTGGACTTAGCGCAGAGTACCTCAACCGTTATCCGCACCAGCTTTCCGGCGGGCAGATGCAGCGCGTCGCGATAGCGCGTGCGTTGGCGCTTGAGCCGCGGCTACTTGTGCTTGACGAGCCAACTGCTGCGCTTGATGTATCCGTGCAAGCGCAGATTTTGACACTCCTGAAGACTCTGCAGGCCAACTCGAACGTCGGCTATCTATTCATCACCCACGACCTTGGTGTCGTGGACTATATAGCCCATCGCGTCGCGGTCATGTACCTCGGTCGCATCGTCGAGAGCGGACCAGTGGCTGACGTGTTCGCCGATCCGCGGCACCCCTACACGCGAGCTCTGCTGGATGCCGTACCGGTGATCGACCCTGGGCGGCGCCGATTGCCGGTACCGGTCGACGGCGAGGTCCCGAGTCCACTCAACCGGCCTTCCGGATGTGGTTTCGCGCCGCGCTGCCGTTGGGCGACGTCCGAGTGCGATGCCGTCGAGCCCAAACTGTGCGAGCCAGAAGCTGGAGGACGCGCTTATGCCTGTCTCCATCCATTGTCACATAAAAAAACATAAGGAGGAGTTCGCATGAAACTACATGAATATGCCCGATACGACGCCACAGGGCTTGCGGGATTAGTCCGCAAGCGCGACATCACCGCCGTGGAGCTTGTGCGACTGGCACGGGAGGCGCACGACCAAATTAACCCTGCCATTAATGGCGTCATCGAGTTCTACGACGATGCCGAGACCGTAACGGGTTCAGACACGGGACCTTTTTGCGGGGTGCCCTTCCTGCGCAAGGACACCGGTCCGAGCGAAGCCGGGCGGCTGCAAGAGCAAGGAAGTAGACTTCTCCAGGGCCACCGCCCGGCGGTAGAGAGTTATTTTATGGAGCGCGCACGATCTGGTGGGCTGCGCATTCTAGGTCGCACCACCATGCCTGAGTTCGGCACGAGGGGGTCAAGCGAATCCCTGGCTTGCGGGATCACGCGCAACCCATGGAACCTTGACCTGACAGCGGGCGGCTCGTCTTCGGGGTCCGCGGCCGTCGTCGCCGCCGGCGTTGTGCCGATCGCGCATGCTAGCGACGGCGCCGGTTCCATTCGTATCCCCGCATCACTTTGCGGCCTTGTCGGCTTGAACCCATCGCGCGGCCGCATTTCCGGCGGCCCGAACAAGCAGGATGCCGGCTACGGAAATGTCCGCGATTTTGTGGTCTGCCGGAGCGTTCGTGACATGGCGGCTGCCCTCGATGTTTTGCATGGGCCCCAGCCTGGCGATCCGTTCGTCATAGCGTCGCCGGAGCGGCCCTATGTGGAGGAACTTGAACAACCAAGCAACCGGCTCAGGGTCGGTATGCCCACTTCACCGCCAGGAACGGCAATGGGCGATCCGGATATCCGTGGTGCTGTCGAGAAAACTGCGAAGCTACTGGAGTCTATGGGGCACCTCATAGAGGAGATCCCCCCACTTGTTGATTTCGCTGAATACGGCAAGGTCTTGGCGGGAATGGCTCACATGAGATTTTCCTCGCTTGATAGGACAGCGCGTGCGCTCGGCCGTGACATCAACGAAGAGACCCTGGAGCCTCACAATCTCGAGCTCTACCACGTGGGAAAGCAACTCCCGCTTGCATATGCGCAGGAAATTTTCGAAGGCGCTCGTAAGATCCGTTCGGAGGTAGGTGAGGCCACAAAGGACTTCGACATTCTTCTGACGCCCACGATGCTGGCTAAGGCGCTTCCCCACGACAGATACAGAAAGCTCACCGGCGACGAACTCATGGATGCCGAATTGGAGATTGAACAGCATCTGGCAATCTTCAATATTACTGGCCAGCCCTCGGTTTCTTTACCATTATTCCAGAGTGTGAACGAACTGCCCATCGGAATACAGATCGTAGGGCGCTTCGGCGACGAGGCGACCCTCGTTCGTATTGCACGTGACTTGGAGCGAGCGGTCCCTTGGTCGACGCGTCGACCCCCCGTTTTCGCAGGATACGCCGGCTAGCGAAAGGTGCACTGGGTTGACGCCTATCTGGCTGCAATGGTGAACGCGAACTTCGGCGTCCATTGATCCTTCTTCCCGCCAAATTTCGTTCACACGTCTTTTACGGAAAGGGGAAGTCGATCGGGCGCCGAAGTGACGAAGTGATCAACGGACCGCCCCAGTTCGGAAATATGCCTATTGATTGGGCTTGATTTCACATGCTCCCTGTCAAAACTGAAGGCGTGCGGCATCAGTCGAGCGTGCGAAGCAGTCGTATTGGCTGAAGCTGCGCAGGGCCGGGTCGAAACTCGTCTATGACGGTGCGATCTCCTCCCCGATAGCCCACAGGCAGGCGGCCATCTCGCGCGCTCGCGACCAAGACAATCGGCGGCTTTGCAACGATAGCGAGCGCACAGCCTGATTTGCGCCGTTCCAGGCGATGGAGTGGTCATTCGGATTGTGACTTCGCAATCCAGTGGGCGCGGCGATATGGGCGACACATCCTCTTGACGGACCTCATGAAATACAATATTAAATATTGCATTGTAATTCCAGCTCGCCACGTTGTCACCATCAAAGATAGGAGCTGTCCATGTCCCTGCAACCGATCGGACTCGGACTCATTACCCCGTCCGAGAATAATGTTCTGGAAGGCGATCTACCTCGCCTCGGCATTAAAGGAGTTAGATTTCATTTTCACCGAGTTGAGAATGAGGGGGACGACTACGAACAGTTCGCTGACATGAAAGTAAAGTCCGGAGAAGCAGCGAAACTGCTCAGCCACGCGCGCCGCACAAGAGCGATTGCCCTGGCCTGCACAGCAGGCAGCCTCCTCGAAGGCGTTGGCTATGATGAAAGCGTCGCAAATGTCATTGAGGAGGCGTCCGGCCTTCCGGCTGTGACCACCGCCGGAAGTGTGATAGCCGCACTGCGTGCGTTGGAATTGAAGCGGCTGGCAGTATTCACTCCGTATGAGGAATGGGTCTCCCGGCGGCTTGTCACCTTCTTGGAGGGCCATGGCTTCGTAGTGTCTCACCTCAGTTGGGGTTTCGACATGTATGCTACAGACGTCGAGGACTGCTGGGAGCCGATCAACGAGTGGGTGGCGCCGCAGGTTCCTTCAGATGTCGATGGCGTTTTTATCTCGTGCACCAATTTTACCTGGTTGCGCGGTATCGCCTCCCTGGAAGAGCGTGTTGGTCGACCGGTTGTAACCAGTAACCTCGCGACGCTTTGGCGGTTGCTCCACACGGTCGGAGCGGGCGAGCGGCTTCCTGCCGACCTCGCACGCCTGTGCAAAGTCGCGCCTGCGACTTAAGTGAATTGCACGCCAGTTAGCCGCTGCAGCAGTTGTCGCTTTATGAAGCACGGTCGCTTCCGAAGATTACCCATTCAGTTTGTGTAACGGTGATCGGTCGGAGCTGATTGTAACGAAGTCGGCGTTGGGCGCGTCATTTTTGACTTGGCCCAAAATCATGGGTTCGAATGCCTTGGCCGGTCTTCTGGCTGCGAGCGGCGCAACTAAAGGTCGAAAGGATCGGGAGAAATGAAGGTAGCTGTGCTCGGTGCCGGTGTCGTCGGTAGCGCAACGGCGTATATGCTTGCGAACGATGGGCACGAGGTAACCGTGATCGACCGCCGTTCTCGCCCGGGTATGGAAACGAGTTTCGCAAACGGCGGCCTGATGACTCCCAGCGACTCCAGCCCCTGGAATTCACCAGGTACCGTTAGACGACTTGGCAAGATGCTGTTCGACAGCCACTCCACGCTGAAAATCAACCCAAGCGCAGTGCCTTCGATCGTTGGTTGGGGCCTGAAATTCCTATCGAATTCAACTTATGCGCGTCATAAATCTAACATGATCGCCAATATCAGGATCGCGAGCCTGAGTTTAGAGACATTGCGCAGTATTCGCCAAACCTCGACCCTCAATTACGATCAGACGGTACGGGGCACCATGCGAGTTTTTCCGCGAGACGGCCGCATGTCAGAGTTCGTGCAGATGTGTCGGGAGATGCAGGAGTGGGGCGTTAAGTTCGACGTTCTCAACCAGGAGCAAATTCTGGAAAAAGAGCCATGCTTAAAGGATGTGATCGATCGCTATATTGGCGCTGTCTTTTTTCCAGACGATGAAAGTGGCGATGCCTACAAGTTTACGAACGAAATGGCTCGCCTCGCCACGGAATTGGGCGCTCAGTTTTTGACGAATACCACTGTGCTGGAGATAGCCAAGGATTTCTCGACGAAGATTTCGCATGTGAAGACATCTAAGGGCGACATTCAAGCCGATGCCTACGTGCTCTCGCTTGGCAGTTACAGCCCCCTCCTGGCTCGTCCCCTGGGGCTACGGCTTCCGATCATTCCCGTTAAAGGTTACTCTGTGACCTTACCTCTGAACGGTTGGAAGGGGGGACCGACACGTCCGGTCATGGATGACGGCTACCATGCGATGATGGTGCCAATGGGCGACCGTCTACGCATGGGCGGTAAAGCTGAGTTCGCCAGATATAATACGCATATTGACCCAAAAGAGGGGCGGCGGGTCTTGAATGACGTTCTCAAAATTTTGCCGGCGATGGCCGCACATGTTGACGTCGAGTCAGCCCTGAACTGGTCGGGTCTTCGCCCGATGACGCCCGGCGGCGCCCCTCTCGTTGGGCTTACCCCTTATAGCAATCTTTTCCTGAATACCGGTCACGGCCCGCTTGGCTGGACCATGTCCTGCGGTTCGGCAAAAATCACTGCGGACCTCATCACCCATGGGCGTGTGTTGAATAACAGCGTCAATCCGATGGATTACGCGCTCTGATCCAACTCACACCGCCGGTCGGCCCTACAGCAGAAGCATCGAAGGCTGCATCCTTGCCGCGAATTGCGTGAGAAGCGTGCGGAGTCGTTTTCCTCGGCGGCGCACCTACACCCGCGGTATTGGATATCTCACCTTAGAAGGAGGCCCCCGTCCACGTGCATCGTCTGACCGGTAATGTGGTTCGCCGCTGGTGAAAGCAAAAATGCCACGAGTTCCGCTACATCGGATGGCTCTCCTAGTCGAGCGTTCGGTGTAATTTCCCGCGCGCGTTCCATTGCATCGGCGGAGGTGGCGGCGTGGCCGCCGGCATCTTTCCTTACAAAGCCCGGGACCACACAATTGACAGTCACCCCATCGGCCGCAGTTTGGGCGGCAAGCGATTTCGCCAAAGCCTCCAATGCAGCTTTTGCCGCCCCCGTTGCGGAAAAATGCATATCATTTGTCCCGAACGCGTGAGCAACGAACGAGCTCACTGCTACGACCCGCCCCTGAGGTGATATGCGGAGATCCGGAAGCGCTTCCTTCACAAGACGGAAGAAGGCGATTGGCATCGTTGCGAAGGCTTGCTCCAGATCATCATCCGACACTTCTTCAAAAGTGGCGCGCTGTGCCTTGCCTGCATTCGACACGATCTGATCAACTCTCCCAAACGCCTTCCCGGCGGCCTGAACCAGCCTGGCCGGCACAGAAGGGTCGGCGAGATCACAAAGTTCAACGACAACGTTAGCGCCGCAGGCGCGCGCTTCGTCAGCCACCGCCTTGAGAGCGTCCAGGTTCCTACCAGTATGAAGAAGCAGTTGGACATCTGGAGCCGCAACGCGACGCGCGACCGCCGATCCGATCCCGCTGGCTGCCCCGGTAATGAGAATGGTTGGTTTGAAGTCCATGTGAGCACCTTTTGAAAGATCAGCGGTCAACTGAGCGCTTGCGCTTATGATGCCTTCCGCCATCGGAAGCGTGTCGCTCTGAACGGATTTCTATCGATGGACGGCTCACGGTCGGCGACAAGAGCCGCGACCAGCTCGGCTGTACGCGGCGCCGAGGCAAGACCGACGTGCCCATGACCAAAAGCATATACAATGGAGCGGCAACTCGAACTAACATCGATCACCGGTAGGCTGTCGGGCGTCGATGGACGATGACCTTGCCAGCGTGTTATCGCGAGATCGCGCTGATTTTTGCTCAGCTCCGGAAAGGTAACGAGCAGTTGCTTCAGTAGAATGTCTGCGCGCTTCCAATTGGGCGGGGCGTGCAGGCTGGCCAGTTCCACCTGCCCAGAAGCGCGTAGCCTTCCTGCGATTGGTGTGTTTGCCACTTTTCCGTCGCTCGGCAGGACAGGGATATGCGGGGTTGATGCAGGGGCGGCAATCTCAACATGATAACCCCGCTCGCTTTCGAGGGGAATGATGTCTCCCGCCTGGGCTGCGAGGGGTTTTGAGAATATTCCGGCGGCGATGACGGCCTTGTCGCACTGGACACCGCCTCTGTCCGTTTGAACTGAAACTCGCATACCCTCTGAAAACACGAACCCCGTCGCTCGGGCATCGATCAAGGTTGCGCCTCGCGTGAGCGCCGAGCAAACCAAAGCGGAAACATAGCGGCCGGGATCAGTGCAATTTCCACCCTTCTCTACAAGTGCAGCAAATTGATAGCGACGGTTGAGCGCTGGTTCGAAGCGATGCAGATCATCGTCCTCGAGTTCGCGCCAAACGACTCCGTTCTCCCGCCGCAGCCGCCAAGCGAGCGCATCCAACTCGAACTCTGCTCTCGACGGGTAAACATAGAGCAAACCATCCTGTCGGATAAAATGGTCGCAGCCGCACTGTTTCGAAAGAATGCGATGCCGATCCGCGCAGTCCTGTAGGAGCGAACCCAAAGCTCTTGCAGTCTGCTCGACCTTCGGGACGGTCCATCCCGCAAGCATGAACCTGCAAAGCCAAGGGAAGAGGCGGGGCAGGTAGCGCCACCTGATTGTGAGAGGACTTGTCGAAGACAGGAGATAGGTGGGGATCTTTTTCCAGAGACCCGGTGTCGATATTGGCACAACAGACGCCGGGCTAATAAAGGCACCGTTGCCGAAGCTCGCAGCCTGTTCGCCGCCCGGGGGACCAGGTTCAATCAGCCTGACCTGCCAGCCCTCGTTAAGGAGCGCATGAGCAATGCATGCGCCAACGATGCCGCAGCCGATAACAACAGCATGCCGACCGACATCACCGTTCATCTAGGATCCTATCCCAAGCGCACAACACCATAGCGATTGAGCGGACGGGGGAACACCTTGGAATCCGGGCACGTCATTTATCGCCATGTTTCTAACAGTGCCTTCCGCAACTCGTTGCGGTCGGAAAACGGAATCACGGTTTCGCCAACCGTCTGTCCTTCCTCATGGCCCTTACCGGCAACCACGAGCGTGTCGCCTTCTTGCAGCATAAGGACCGCTGCCCGAATAGCTTCAGCTCTGTCAGCAATCTCGATCGCACCAAAAGCGGCGCCCAAAATCTCAGATCGAATAGAAGCGGCGTCCTCTGAACGAGGATTGTCGTCCGTCACGATGACGACATCCGAAAGCTTTGCCGCAATCTCGCCCATAAGGCGCCGCTTGCCCTTGTCCCGGTCGCCGCCGCAACCAAAAACCAGGATCACGCGACCGGCAGTTAGCCGGCGAGTAGCCGACAATACCGCTGTTAAAGCCTCAGGTTTGTGGGCGTAGTCGACATACACTGGCGCTCCTTGGAATGTCGTTCCAATTCGCTCCATACGGCCGGGGGCGCCAATCAAATGCTCTGTTGCAGCGATCGCGACGTCTGGAGGCAGTCCCGTGGAGATGGCAAGCGCAGCGGCCACAAGAGCATTGGCAATCTGGAACTCACCTGCGAGAGGAACTGTCGCTTCGAAGCTGCGGTCCCCGAAACAGACCTTCATGATCTGCTGATGACTCCGCGGCTGCAAATCTTCCAGTACAAGGTAGCGTCCTTTTTTTCCGACAGTCCTCACATCCAGACCGGCCGCAGCAGCAACTCCAGCGGCGCGTTCTGACGCCGGCCCGTCGGCAAAGGTGACGGCTGGGGCTCCTTTGGGGAGCAACGTGCCGAACAGCCGCATTTTGGCGGCCATATACTCGTCAACCGACCGGTGGTAATCCATATGGTCGCGCCCAAGGTTGGTAAACGCCCCTGCTGACAGACGAACGCCATCAAGGCGGTGCTGGTCTAAGCCGTGGCTCGATGCCTCCATCGCAACATGCGTCACACCCTCAGCTTCGAGGCCCGCCAAGATACGATGCAATTCGACTGGATCAGGTGTTGTCCTTGACCCGTGTTCGCTTTGTTTGGGCGACACAACACCTGTTGTTCCAATCTGAGCGGCGGTATTGCCACCATGAGCCCAGATTTGCCTCGCGAAGGAAACCACCGACGTCTTGCCTGCGCTGCCTGTCACTGCAACAACTTTTTCTGGCTGTCTTTGGAAGAAGCGGGCCGATGCAAGCGCCAGAAACCTTCTTGGATTGGAAGTTATCAACACCGGCACGGGACACTCGGCGTGTTGAGCCGAGATTATGGCCGCAGCTCCACGCCCAACGGCCTCGTCAATAAAATAGCCACCATCAGCCTTCGCTCCCGATAGGGCGACGAACAGCATTCCCGGCTTGATCTTACGGCTGTCAGAGGAAACACCGTTGACGGACATGTCGCCAGCAGGTCCCGCCATAAGGTGAGTGGCTTCCGGCAAATCTGTGCCGAGCAGATCTTTCAGCTTCATCGTTCCTCGCGTATCTCAAAGAGGCCCCGCGGCTGAAGGGAGGCGCTTCTAACGTGCGCCCCCGCCGCGGCCGTCAGTTGAGGACGGTGCAGTCTTCTGCCTTCCAAGACACAGTAACCTGCGTTCCGCCTGCAAAATGCGCCTGACCCCGGTTCTGGCGCTTTACCGTGATGGTCTCATCGCCACAGCGTACCAAATACCTGGTCATTTCTCCCAGGAAGAGTGCGTTCTCCACCACGCCATCAAGGGCGTTTGGCGCATCGGCAGCTGGCGAACGCAGACCGATCTCAACATGTTCCGGCCGGACGAACAGCCACGCTTTGGCACCGCCGGTCTGTCCGGACAACTGTGCAGCCCCGGGTGCGATCCCAGCAACAGTCACTTTGCCCACCCCGTTCTCGGCATGGTCAACACGACAAGGGATCATGTTGGATTCTCCGACGAATGAGGCCACGAACCGGTTCTTCGGCTTGCCGTAGAGGCTCTTGCTGTCATCCACCTGCACGAGCCTGCCCTCGTTGATGACCGCAATCCGATCGGACATGGTCAGCGCCTCGTCCTGGTCATGGGTCACGAAGACGACCGTCATGTTCAGTTCCTTTTGGATGCGCATGATTTCGATCTTCATGTGTTCACGAAGATTCCGGTCAAGTGCTCCAAGCGGCTCGTCCATAAGTAGTATGCTCGGATTAAAGACGATGGCGCGTGCCAAAGCGATGCGTTGTTGTTGGCCGCCCGACAACTGGTTGGGGTAGCGACCACGATATTGGTCCATTTTGACTAGTTGCAACGCTCGGCCGACTTTTTCCGCGGTCTCCTGGCGAGGCGCCTTACGGACAGTGAGCGGGAACGCGACGTTCTCGGCGACGGTCATGTGTGGGAAAAGCGCGTAGTTCTGGAAGACCATACCGATGCCGCGTTCATAGGCGGGCAGGTCGACGATAGATCGACTTCCAAGAAAGATGTCTCCGGACGTCGGCGTTTCGAAACCCGCAATCATCTTCAGCGCCGTGGTCTTGCCGGAGCCGGATGGCCCGAGGAAGGTTACGAATTCGCCCGGTTGAATGTGAAGGTCGAAGTCTTTCACCACATGAAGCGGGCCATAGAACTTCTGGATGTTTTTCATCTCAAGGCTTGTGGACATCTCGTGCCTCCGATCATTCGGCGATGCTGCTAGAAGTGCGTCTATTGTGCCGGTCTCGGATCAATTGCACCGTAATGATTGATGCGGTGACGAGCAGCACGATGAGGGTCGAGGCCGCGCTAAGGAGCGGATCGATCTGGTATTTGATGTCTCCCCAGAACTTGATGGGCAGGGTTGGGGTTTGTCGCCCGAGCAGGAAGATGCTGACGAGCAGTTCGTCGAATGACGTCAAGAAGGCGAGTAGGCCAGCGGTGAGAAGAGCTGGCTTGAGGATCGGCAAAGTCACCAGCCGGAGCGTTTGCAGGGGGCGGGCACCGTGCACTGACGCCGCTGGTTCAAGGGCCGGGTCGAAGTTCCGCAGGGCTGCGGCCATCACGACGATCACGTAGGGTACAGACAGAAGCACGTGCCCCATCACCAAACCGCCGAAGGTTCCGAGAATCTGCAGACGCGCTTCGAAGACATAGAGCGCAGTTGCGATGATCACGACCGGCACCATCAAAGGTGAAAGCGAGAAAAGGAACAACGTCCTCTTGAACAGAAACTGAGTTCGTACCAGCCAAAATGCACCCATAGTTCCAACTATGGTGGCGACCAACGCTGCTGCCGCCCCGAGCTGAATCGAGAAGAAGAAGGACTGATGCCAATCGGTCGCCTTTGCTAGCTTTTCCCACCATTGCATGGAGAGGCCGGGAGGAGGGAAGACGACGAAGGGAGACGAACTGAAGGACAGTATCACGACAACGATCAGCGGGGCCGTCAAAAACAGGAGAACCAAGACCGTGTAGCCCCAAAGCCAACGTGCCTTGCGCGTCATGAGGGGTGAGGTCACCATATGAATTGTGCTTTCGGTGGCTCTTAGAAGTGGGTCCATCGCCCGCTTCAGTCTTGTAAACAAGCGCGCCGCCACGCGAGGTTCTTCGACCAATGTGGCTGTAGACGTAGACGACCAGATCATTTCAAGAGGAATAAAAAGGCTTGCGACGAACAATATTCCGATAGTCACCAGCAACAGGACAATCGATGAGGCGTACCCCAATTCAAAGTTGAGCAAGACCGTCATTTGGGTGACGATAAGCTGTGAGATCATTGTGTCGCTCGGTCCGCCAAGCAGCGCAGGGGTGATGTAAAATCCGATGGCCGTAATGAATATAAGGATTCCTGCGGAGAACACAGCCGGGAGCGTCATCGGAAAGTAGACGCGCAAGAATGCTTGCACGGGTTTCGCGCCCAAAATTTGCGCAGCGTGGGCAAAATCATGGTCGATGCGCACCATTGACGAATACATGGTGAATATCGCCATAGGGATGAATACATGGGCCATCCCAACGACCACCGCAAAAGTCGTGTTCAAAAGCTGGAGAGGGGCACTGACGAGTCCGAGCCAGATCAGTGCATTGTTGATGACGCCTTCTCGACCCAAAATCACCATCCAAGCATAGGTGCGGATCAGAAACGCCGTGAAAAGAGGAATGAGAATGAAAACGCTGATCGTGGACAGCGCTCGGGATTTGAGCTTCGTAAGCAGGTAGGCGACAGGATAACCTGCCGTGATCGACACGACGGTCACGATGAACCCGGTCTGCAGGGTACGCAGCAAGATGTTCAAATTCGTCTCGCTCCCAAAAACGCGAGCATAGTGACTGAAGTTTAGCTTCGATCCTTCGAAGCTGCCCCAAACGATATACGACAGCGGAATGACCAGAAATCCGATCAGGAGGATGGTTAGAGGACTTGCAACGATTGTCCCTCTGATCCAGCGATTTCCCAACAGTGCGTTCATAACATCCAGCCTCTTCACCGGCCGTTCGTCAACCGAGCCCGCGGCTCTTGCTTGTGCCATATTCATAGCATCTAACTCCGTTGCCGTTCGCCTGGTGACGAACAACAATCTCACTTTGATCGTGGGGCCAGCGAATCTGGCCCGCAGCGGCATGATGGTCACTGCGATAGCATCGCGACGCAGCGTTCCAGTGCGACGTCCCAGTTGGTGCGTCCGTCGGCAGCCGTCTCGTTCCACCATTCATAGTTCTGGAAGACCTGCCTTTCGATGAGTTCCGGCGAGCCGGGCAGGATGCTGACCATGTCCTTCGGGAGCAGCTTGTAGGCGTCGTTGTTGACCGGACCGTAAGAGATCGCCTCTGCGAAGTCCGCCTGGGGCCTGGCCTGGGAGATGTAGGCCAGGAACTTGGCGGCGTTCTCCTTGTTGGGCGAATTCTTTGTGATCACCCAGAAGTCGAGCTGCAAAAGGGATTGATCCCAGGAGAGCTCCACCGGCGCGCCCTCCTGTTTCGCTTTGAAAATGCGGCCGTTATAGGCTGCCGCGATGTCAACCTCACCACTGATCAGGCTCTGGGGAGCGTCGGCGCCGGCGACCCACCAGCGACCCACATTGGGCTTCATCTCGGCAAGTTTCTTGAACCCGCGGTCCAGATCGAGAGGATAGAGCTTGTCAGGCGAAACGCCATCTCCCATCAGGGCGCCTTCGAGCAGCGCACCATCCAACATCTTTTCGCATTTCGGCAGAGCGCGCTTACCCGGGAAATCCTTCACGTTATAGAAGTCCACCCAGTTCTTTGGCTGCTTGCTGGCATCCGGGAACTTGCTGGTGTTGAAGGCGACGACTGCGGATGAGACAAGGGCGCCAACACCATGCTTGTTCTTCATCCGCTCGGGCATGCCTGCCAAGGTGTTGTCGGCAAAGAAGCTGTAGTCGATCTCCTCGACTGCCTCTTTGTTGATCCAGCCCTTGAGCGCTCCGCCAGGAATTCCGGTGATGTCGGCTTCGGGCTGGCCGAGCTTGATCGACGCCAACAGCTTCGCATGATCTTCGGGAACCAGTACGACCTTGATGCCCGTGTCGCGCGTGAACGGATCGAAGAAGGCTTTCTTTTGAGCGGCCTCCCAGGTTCCGCCGCCAGATGTGATGACGACCTCGCCGGTCCCCTTAAGGTTCTCGGCGACTTCCTCTGCCTGAGCGGCGATCGACACGGCCGACAGCAACAGTGCAGCACCGAATGCGATATTCCTAATTCTGATGTTCATGTTCATTCCCCTTTCTTTTTGAAGATGGCTCTTGCTCCCGGCGCCGACAACGATCCGAGCCATGATCTCCGGCGCACGAATAGAAATCTCAGTTCTTTATCGGCCCGGATCCATCAAATCCGAGCCTGCTCCTCAACCGCGATCGCCAGCACCGGTTCTCCTTTCGGAATAGAAGGATGGGTAATCCGCCAGAGGACGAGTCCGGCGGCAGGTGCTTTGATTTCAGCGAGAGTTTCACCGAAGAAGCTGCGAAGCGTTCCGAGGCGTTGACCCTTCTCCACCCGGTTCCCAGGCTCGATCTCAGAATGGAACTCGCCATCCGTTGGACAATGAACCCAGAGGTAGTCGTCGCACGGAACTCGAGCGTTCCGGAATAAAGAGGCCGGCGTATCGAGGATCTCAAGGGTGCGCGCGATGTTGAGCACGCCTTCGACGTGAAAGGAAATCGCTTCCTCATCTAGCAGGCCGTTCGAGCCCGCTTCCGACATCAAAGCAATGCGGCTGTGGCACGCAAAAGCAGTCGGGGGTCGGCCCGGCTTATCCATGTAGGACCGCGGAAGGCCGAGAACGATTTCGGCATCGAAGCACATTGCCAGCTTGCGAGCCTTCTTTTCGACATCCTGCTCGTTTGTCTTCTGGTAAAGTACGAATCTGGAAACTTGCTCTCGCAAGTCACCGCCGTGCATATCGACGTAGCAATCCGACCCAACTGACCACTCATTTACGATGGCATCACACAAAGCCTCCGAGAATGTTCCGTTCTTTTGACCCGGAAATGTGTGATTGATGTTCTTGTCGTCGATCGGGCACACGTACTCGCTGTATTTAAAAAGGGCTGGCTGGTTGATCAGCGGGATTATGGAAACGGACCCGCGAATGGTTTCCGGGTCGAACAGGCGCTGAAGTCTGACAGCGGCTTCGATCGCAGAAACTTCGTTTACGTGTACCCCGGCAGAGATGCACAGTCTTGGGCCGACCTTCTCTCCTCGGATTTCGCAGAGGGGCCAACGGTATTCGGCCAGAGTCGGACTTTCAAAGCGCAGTGAACCGCGGAAAACCCCGGGCTTCCCGTAAGCACAGCTGTTATCAAGAGCAGTGATTTCCATTGTCTTCTCCGGGCGGATCAGCAGCTTTTCGCGATGCCATGAGATGGCCGCTGCGGGCGACCCGCAGCGGCATGATGGTCACTGCGATAGCATCGCGACGCAGCGTTCCAGTGCGACGTCCCAGTTGGTGCGTCCGTCGGCAGCCGTCTCGTTCCACCATTCATAGTTCTGGAAGACCTGCCTTTCGATGAGTTCCGGCGAGCCGGGCAGGATGCTGACCATGTCCTTCGGGAGCAGCTTGTAGGCGTCGTTGTTGACCGGACCGTAAGAGATCGCCTCTGCGAAGTCCGCCTGGGGCCTGGCCTGGGAGATGTAGGCCAGGAACTTGGCGGCGTTCTCCTTGTTGGGCGAATTCTTTGTGATCACCCAGAAGTCGAGCTGCAAAAGGGATTGATCCCAGGAGAGCTCCACCGGCGCGCCCTCCTGTTTCGCTTTGAAAATGCGGCCGTTATAGGCTGCCGCGATGTCAACCTCACCACTGATCAGGCTCTGGGGAGCGTCGGCGCCGGCGACCCACCAGCGACCCACATTGGGCTTCATCTCGGCAAGTTTCTTGAACCCGCGGTCCAGATCGAGGGGATAGAGCTTGTCAGGCGAAACGCCATCTCCCATCAGCGCGCCTTCGAGCAGCGCACCATCCAACATCTTTTCGCATTTCGGCAGAGCGCGCTTTCCGGGGAAATCCTTCACGTTATAGAAGTCCACCCAGTTCTTCGGCTGCTTGCTGGCATCCGGGAACTTGCTGGTGTTGAAGGCGACGACTGCGGATGAGACAAGGGCGCCAACACCATACTTGTTCTTCATCTGCTCGGGCATGCCTGCCAAGGTGTTGTCGGCAAAGAAGCTGTAGTCGATCTCCTCGACCGCCTCTTTGTTGATCCAGCCCTTGAGCGCTCCGCCAGGAATTCCGGTGATGTCGGCCTCGGGCTGGCCGAGCTTGATCGACGCCAACAGCTTCGCATGATCTTCGGGAACCAGTACGACCTTGATGCCTGTGTCGCGCGTGAACGAATCGAAGAAGGCTTTCTTTTGAGCGGCCTCCCAGGTTCCGCCGCCAGATGTGATGACGACCTCGCCGGTCCCCTTGAGGTTCTCGGCTACGTCCTCTGCCTGAGCGGCGAACGGCACGGCGGACAGCAAAAGTGCTGCGCCGAAGGCGAGATTTCTAACCGTGGAATTCATGTTCATTCCCCTTTCTTTTGAAGATGGCTCTTTCTCCCAGCGATGCGCCAAGAGAAGCTCTATTATTATCCAATATCGTATATTGGAATTTGAAGCCGCGTCAAGAGAAAAATGTCCGTGCCTAAGCCGGTGCATAAACAGGGTCGACCTTCTGGTTCTTGCGGGCTCTCGATCTCGTCCGGTGCAACCCGCGGCGTGAGGCGGGGATGAGAGGAAGCGCATCCCGCTCTGGCGGAGGCGCTCCCTTGGATCGCCTGCATAACCGCGTCTTGCCCTGAAGGTACTCGGGAGCACCAAGAGCATGGCTTGGACTCGGAGCGGCAACACGCAGGTCACCGGCGCCACCACCCACTATTGGATAGGATCCGAGCGGCGGGATCGGTCGTTCCGCCGCTCGACAGGATCACCGGGCGAAAACTTCAGGACCGGTCGTGCAAACCTGCCAGATCCACTTCAATCCATCCCAGTCCGTTCACCTTGGCGACGTCCTTCGGCTGAATAATGACTGTCGTGGTTTCGGCAACCAGGATTGCTGGCCCGACGACAGTCGCGCCGGGAGCCATTTCGGCTATATGATATACGGGAGTATCAACGCGCGTTCCAAAAAAAGCGGGGCGGACGGTCTTCGGCTCCAACCCATTGAGCGGTGCCAAAGTGTCCGGTTCGGTAGAAGTCGACGACTCGACCGGGCCTACGGCTGCAACACGGGCATTTACGAATGTGACCTCTTGGTCGCGAAGAGCGTAAGTGTACAGCTTTTCATGCTGATGATGGAACCGTTCAATCAGCGCTTCAGCGAAGTCTGGCGAACCAACATCTATCCCGTCCAGCGGAACGTCGATCTCAAAAATTTGCTCTCCGTAACGCATTTCTGCGCTGAAAACCGATTTGATCTCGTCGCCGTACCATTGGGAAAGCTTTTTATGCGCCTCTCGTTCAAGCTCTGCGAACAGTCCCGCGATATCTTTCGCGCAAGCACGAACTTCTCCGACCAGAGTTCTGCTGACCTCATAACGCAAGTCCGAGTTCAGCATACCCCATGCCGAAAGGACGGACGCGACGGTCGGGATGGCAACTTTTGGAATTTCCAACTCGCGCGCGACAGACACAGCATGTAGTCCGGCGGCCCCGCCGAAGCTAAGGAGCGTAAAGCGCCGTGGGTCAACGCCACGCCGCAATGTCATGATTCGGATGCCATCCGCCATCTTCATATTGACCAAGCGGTAGATGCCCGCAGCGGCGGCATCAACGCTTACCCCGAGGCGTTCGGCCAATTCTTCCATTCGCTTCAGCGTTTCTGGATAGTTCAGCTTTTTCTTTCCGCCCAAGAAGTTGTCCGGATCAAGATAACCCAGAATAAGGTTTGCGTCTGTGACGGTAATCTCTTGTCCGCCATTGTCATAGCAGACGGGACCGGGGACAGAACCTGCGCTCTCCGGTCCAACATCGAACTGCCCGGAACTGGTGATCTTCCCGATTGAACCGCCGCCGGTCGCTATAGAGGCAATATCGAGGCTTTTCAGAGCAATACGCTGGCCGGCAAGGTCGCCGTCCGCAGAAAGGATGGCGCGCCCACCGAGGATCAGCGAGATATCGGTTGACGTCCCCCCCATGTCAAAAGGAATGAGGTCCGGCATGGACAGCAACTGGGAGCACTTGCGCGAACCTGCGATACCGCCAGCGGGACCGGACAGAACTGTTGCGGCGGCAATCCGCCATGCTTCCTCAACTGGAGCCATCCCACCATGGGACAGGATGATAAAGAGTCTGCCTAAGAAACCCGCTTCTTGAAGTCGGCTCTCGAGATTGGTCAGGTAGCGCTTTACCGCGGGCCCCACATAGGCGTTCACCACAGTCGTCGAAACGCGTTCATACTCTTTGATTTGCGGAAGGACGTCGCTCGAGCGCGAAACATATACATCCGGCATCTCTGACCGCAAGAATGCTTCAACTTCCCTCTCATGCTCGGCATTTTTATATGAGTGCAGCAGGCATATCGCCACAGCCCCGATTTCTTTGCGTTTGAGATCCGCGACGGTTTCGGACAGATGGTCTCTGTCGAGAGCTTGAAGAATGTTCCCTTTGAAGTTCATCCTTTCCTTCAGGCCGTAACGCAAATTGCGAGGGACCAGCGGTTCGAACCGTGGGAGGCGGAGATTATACCGGTCCTCCTTGAGGCCTTCTCGCATTTCCAGCACGTCGCGATGACCGTGTGTGGTGATGAGCGCCACCTTCGCGCCCTTTTTCTCCAAAAGCGCATTCGTTGCGACCGTGGTGCCGTGTACAAATCGCTCAGTGTTGGAAAGCAGACCCTTGAGGTCCGTGCCAGCTCGTTCTGCGAGCACCGTCAGCCCTTTGATAACGCCGATCGACTGATCTTCGGGCGTGGAAGGGGACTTTGCAATGACCGTGTGGCCGGTGTCGTCGATTGCCACCAGATCGGTGAAAGTGCCGCCCACATCGACGCCAAGCTTAAACTTCTTCATAATTGGGTACCCTTCACTGCAGACCAAGCTTACGATCGCGAGCAATAAACTCAGCGGGACGCTCCGATGGACGACCCCAGCCGCCACCACCGGAAGAGTGAATTTCAAGGATGTCGCCAGGAGCCAGATCGATTCCGACGTCTTTTGTCTTGAGAGCAATCTCGCTTCCGTCGGAGCGCTTCAACAAGTAACGATGCGGATGGCCACTCTCGCCGCCCAATATTCCCGGCGGAGCGTGGCGCGTTCCATCACCTGCGGTGTTTGCGACGGCCGACCGGTCAATCAGCAATTCAAGCTCGAGGTGCGTGCCGAGCCCGCCGCGATGTCTTCCATCCCCGCCTGTTCCTGGTTCGAATTCATGTTGACGAAAATGCAGCGGATAACGCGCTTCCGTGAGTTCGATGCTCGCAAACCTCAACCCACCCACTGTCGTCCATTCCCCACCGGAATGCCATCCGTCGCCAGCGCTCGAAGCGCCGCCGCCCGGACGCGCGTGGAACAGGTGCCAGATAAAGTTACGGCCAGACTTTGGATTATGCCCCTGGATGGCAATACGAAAGCGCTTTCCCCAGCCTGCAACCACACGATCGGGGCAAGCTTCAGCCATTGCCACCATCACGGCTTGCATGATTTCCGTAGAGGGATGACTCGTGCACATTGATACCGCACGGCCTTCATCAGCCCAGACGATCGTTCCCTGGCGTGCCTTGATCGACAAGGGGCGAAGCGCTCCTGAGTTTTTAGGCGTCTCGGAATCGATGAGGAAAAAGAACGCTACCGATGCTGCCGCCTGCATGGCGGCGAACGGTGAATTGAGGAAGCTTACGACCTGCTCATCGGAATCCGTAAGATCGATTTCGACGCTGTCGCCGGATTTTGTAACTTTGGCTGCGATCCGAATGTTCTCACGTCCGAAACCATCATCATCAAGGAAGGCTTCGCCAAAATAAACGCCATCCTTCCAACCGGATACGGCTTTACGGGCCTGAACTTCTGACGCGTCGAGGATTTGCTCAATCGCCTGCAGGACGATGGGTGAGCCGAACTCTGAGAATAATTTCTGCATCCGGATTTCGCCCAATCTCACCGCGCCGAGCATGGCAGAAAGATCACCCCGGAAGTCGCGTGAATTGCGAATGTTGAGAGCAATCATGTTCAGGAGGTCATCCCTGCACACGCCGTTCTCGTAGAGCTTGACGGGAGGGATTCGCAGGCCCTCCTGGTAGATCTCGCGCGCATGCGGGTTGTACCCGCCGTGCGTGGCGCCGCCAATGTCCGACTGATGCGCACGCACCACGGTCCAGAAGAGATGCTTTTGACCATCAAAGACGGGAACGAAAGCTGTGAGGTCGGGGAGATGGCTGCCCCCGTGATAAGGGTCGTTTAATAGGAACACATCGCCTGGATTGACGTGCCCAAAGCTCTCTTGAACTGCGAGTGTCGCCCAAGGAAGCGCTCCAACGTGGACGGGGATGTGGTCGGCTTGAGCAATCAGCCGGTTCTGTGTGTCGACAATGGCCAAGGAGAAGTCTCGGCTTGAATTCAATATCTGGGAGTAGGTGGTGCGAAGCATGGCCTCGCCCATTTCGTTGACGATGGCGGTCAAGCGATGCTGAATCACTGACCGCGTAATAGGATCAACCGATGTCTTCATGTCGTTACCTTCGCGGTTTCAAGAATGCGCTTGTTAGAAGGAGCTAGTGGTGTTGGCGGAGCTGACATGCTGCCGCGACTGGCTCATTGGAGACATCCGAGACTTGCGGCCGACATTCGGATCCCGGACCGATCGCCGTTGCAACATCGCTTGAATTTTCGGGCTTGTGCGGGGTCCCCGCGCAAGCTCTATGTTCCCGCAAAGACATCTCAGGCCGAGATCTGGACCTCCCTGCTAGCCACTTCTAACGCTCGTCTTATTGTTATGCAATATTATATATTGATCTCCGCGTCATTGGTCAACATGAAAGTTGCCGCCTGATCGCGATGCGCAACTTTTCCAAAGCGCTGATCGGACCAGCTGGCAAAAATGGAGCTTTACAGGCACATTGAATAGCAATATTCAGAACCGCATTCTGTAAAAATATGTGAGGAACGATGCTGGAGAAAAGCGGCAAGGGCAAGTCGGGAGTCAATTCTCCTGCTTCATTCGCAAAGCCGGACATCGACGAACGGCTGTATCTTGGAACCATCGAAAAGGGACTACTCGTCCTTGATACTTTTTGCGCAAATCCTCGGCCGATGACGCTCGCCGAGGTTTCCGAGGCCTCCGGTCTCAACAAGAGTGCAACCCAACGAGTTCTATATACTCTCCGAGCTTTGAGATACCTAACTCACAGCGAAACGACGCGGCAGTATTCGTTATCCGTGAGAGCGATGGATATCGGCAATGCCTATTTACGCAGCAACCCAATCGTTGAGGCGACGTATCCGTATTTGCTCGAGGCAAATAAGCAATCGCAAGAGACTGTGAACCTTACCGAACTCGATGGCACCGACATCGTGTTCATTTCACGCGTCCCGAGCCGGAGCGTGATGAGTTCTTACGTGACGATCGGAACGCGCCTTCCTGCATACGCAACCGCGCCGGGCCGCGCCATTCTGGCAAATCTCCCGTCGAGCGATCTGAACGAGATCCTGGAAAGATCCAGCTTCGCCGCGATCACACCTTACACTGTCTCAGACCGTAAAGAGCTTGAAGAAGGATTGGAGCAAGTACGCGAAAGAGGTTTTGCCATTGCCAACCAAGAGGCAATGTTGGGAGACATCTCTACTGCCGCGCCCGTTTTCGGTTATGACAACAAAGTAGTGGCCGCAGTCAACATCGCGGTCTCGACCGCTAATTGGAACGTGGACAAAGTTGAAGCTGAACTTAGTCCAATAACCGTAGAAATCGCACGTCAGATGTCGAAAGTCGCCTCCCAGTACCGGCGATTGTAGCCCAAGAGCTTCTACAGTCGCCGCCCATGACCGGTTAGCAGAGCGTCGCCAGCCCGACATACACAAAGTTGCGAGTTATCCGCAGTGTTGATGGACGATCGTTCATCCAGCATCAGCGTAAGGCAAAGGCGCGCATGGTCTCCAATCGCGTAAGCCTGGCGATTCCGTAGTAGGTTCGGGGCCGCATCTCGCAAACCGAACCTCCCCATCTGCTACCGCTTGGTCTCCTGCATCACTGGGCGCTCGGCCTGGTTCTCCTTTTCACACTCGTGACGTCTCGCGGCGGCACCAACCCGTCCGCGGGGATGCACGCCATAGAGGCATGCACGGCCACACTGTCGATTTCGGCGGCGCACCAGCTGTTGACACGAAATACAATATCCAATATTGCATAGTGCCACAACGCACGGGACGGAGCGCAGCCATGAAAATTCTCGTACCCATCAAGAGAGTCGTAGACGCCAACGTGAAGGTTCGCGTCAAGCCGGACGGCTCTGGTGTGGACCTCGCCAACGTCAAGATGTCGATGAATCCGTTCGACGAAATCTCCGTCGAAGAGGCACTGCGCCTGAAGGAAGCCGGCATGGCCGAGGAAGTGGTGGTCGTATCGATCGGTCCGGCCAAGGCTGAGGAAACGCTTCGCACCGCGCTTGCCATGGGTGCTGACAGGGCGATCCTGGTCGAAACCGAGGATCAGGTCGAGCCGCTCGCCGTCGCCAAGATCGTCAAGGGTGTGGCCGAAGCTGAGCAGCCGGGGCTGGTCATCGTCGGCAAGCAGGCGATCGACGACGATTCGAACCAGACCGGCCAGATGCTGGCGGCATTGCTCGGCTGGGCCCAAGGCACCTTCGCCTCCAAGGTCGAGATCGGCGACGGCAAGGTCAACGTCACCCGCGAGGTCGACGGCGGCCTGCAGACGGTCGAACTGAAGCTGCCGGCGGTCATCACCACAGACCTGCGCCTCAACGAGCCGCGCTATGCCTCGCTGCCGAACATCATGAAGGCAAAGAAGAAGCCGCTCGACAAGAAGAGCCCGGCCGACTTCGGCGTCTCCACCGAGCCGCGCCTGAAAGTGCTGAAGACCGAAGAGCCGTCCGGCCGCAAGGCTGGCGTCAAGGTCAAGTCGGTCGCCGAGCTTGTCGAAAAGCTCAAGACCGAAGCTGGCGTCCTCTAAGGTTCGAGAAAGGATTTACGACCATGGCCATTCTTCTTCTGGCTGACCACGACAACGCAACCCTTTCCGACCAGACCGGCAAGGCATTGACCGCCGCTTCCAAGATTGGCGGCGATGTGCATGTGCTGGTCGCAGGCAGGGGCGCCAAGGCGGCTGCCGACGCGGCTGCCAAGTTTACCGGCGTTTCCAAGGTTTTGCTCGCCGAGAGCGACGAGCTCGCCAACAATCTGGCCGAGCCGCTGGCCGACCTCATCGTGTCGCTGGCAGGCAGTTATGATACGATCATCGCCGCGGCGACCTCGACTGGCAAGAATGTGCTGCCGCGTGTCGCCGCCCTCCTTGATGTCGCACAAGTCTCGGAAATCACCGAAGTCGTCTCGTCGGACACCTTCAAGCGTCCGATCTATGCCGGTAACGCCGTCCAGACGGTGAAGTCGACCGACGCCAAAAGGGTAATCACCGTGCGCACGGCGTCCTTTTCCCAGGCCTCCCAAGGCCCATCTGCTGCCGTCGAGGAAATCTCGACGGCAGCCTTTTCTTCGCCGATTTCAAACTTCGTGTCGCACTCACTTTCATCCACGGACCGCCCGCAACTGACTTCCGCCAAGATCATCATCTCCGGCGGCCGCGCGCTCGGCTCCTCGGAGAAGTTCAGGGAGGTGATCCTGCCCGTCGCCGACAAGCTCGGTGCCGCCGTGGGTGCATCCCGCGCCGCCGTCGATGCCGGCTATGCGCCGAACGACTGGCAGGTCGGCCAGACCGGCAAGGTGGTCGCCCCGGATCTCTACATCGCCTGCGGCATCTCCGGCGCCATCCAGCATTTGGCCGGCATGAAGGACTCGAAAGTCATCGTCGGCATCAACAACGACGCAGACGCGCCTATCTTCCAGGTTGCCGACTACGGTCTCGTCGCCGATCTCTTCGACGTCCTTCCCCAAATCGAAAATGTACTTTGACCTCGAATCGAGCTCATTGAACACAAGTGGACGTCCGCCAGAGCAGGATCACTATGACCTCCTATGTCTTGACCATCAGTTGCAAATCCACCCGCGGCATAGTCGCCGCCGTCACCGGATGCCTTGCCGAAGCTGGCTGCAACATCATTGACGCTTCGCAGTTCGACGATCTTCAGACTGGATTATTCTTCATGCGTCTCCATTTCGTCAGCGAGTTGGGGGCGCAGCAAACCGAAATTGTAAGAGTTTTCGAGCCCGTCGCCGAAACCTTCGGCATGTCTTGGCGGGTGCATCACAGTGACTCTCGGATGAAGGTGCTGCTGATGGTGTCGCGTTTCGGCCACTGCCTCAACGACCTGCTCTACCGCTGGAAGATCGGCGCGCTGCCGATCGACATCGTCGGCGTCGTCTCCAACCACTTCGACTACCAGAAGGTGGTCGTCAACCACGACATCCCCTTCCACTGCATCAAGGTGACGAAGGAGAACAAACCGCAGGCCGAGGCGCGGCTGATGGAGATCGTCGAGCAGAGCGAGGCCGAGCTCGTCGTGCTCGCCCGCTACATGCAGGTGCTTTCGGATGCGCTCTGCAAGAAGATGTCGGGGAAGATCATCAACATCCACCACTCCTTCCTGCCGAGCTTCAAGGGCGCCAATCCGTACAAGCAGGCCTATGAGCGCGGTGTCAAGCTGATCGGCGCGACGGCGCATTACGTCACCGCCGATCTCGATGAAGGCCCGATCATCGAGCAGGACATCGCCCGCATCACCCATGCCCAGAGCGCCGAGGACTATGTGTCGATCGGCCGCGACGTCGAAAGCCAGGTGCTCGCCCGCGCGGTGCACGCCCATATACACAACCGTTGCTTCATCAATGGCAACCGTGTCGTTGTCTTCCCACCAAGCCCGGGCTCGTACAAGTCCGAAAGGATGGGTTGAACCGTGGTTACGATTATTGATGGGAAGCAGGCTGCCGCTTCCGTGATTGGCGTTGTCAAGTCCGCGACTGCGGTGTTGGAAGAGAACGCCGGCTTGAAGCCGGGTCTTGCAGTTGTGATTGTCGGCGACGATCCAGCAAGCCACGCCTACGTCTCGGCCAAGAGCCGCATGGCCAAGGAATGCGGCTTCCACTCCATCCAGCACACGCTGCCCGAGGCGACTACCCAAGAAGAACTCGCCCAGCTCGTCGAGACCTTGAATGTCGACGAGATCATCCACGGCATCCTCGTACAGCTTCCGCTGCCAAAACATCTAAGTTCTGAGGCGGTCATCCAGTCGATCAGGCCGGAGAAGGATGTTGATGGCTTGCACGTAGTCAATGTGGGCAGGGTAGCGGCGGGCGATCTCAAAGGTGGTCTCGTCTCCTGCACCCCTGCCGGGGCCATGGTGTTCGTGCGTGGTACGCATGGCGAGGATTTGTCGGGCCTCAATGCGGTCGTCATCGGCCGCTCCAATCTCTTCGGCAAGCCGATGTCGGCGCTGCTCCTCGCCGCCAATGCAACGGTCACGACCGCTCATTCGCGCACCAAGGATCTCCCGGCCGTCTGCCGAAATGCCGACATTCTGGTGGCCGCCGTCGGTCGCCCGGAAATGGTGAAGGCGGATTGGGTCAAGCCCGGTGCGACAGTCATCGATGTCGGAATCAACCGAGTTCCGGCGCCCGAGCGTGGCGAGGGCAAGAACAAGCTCGTCGGTGATGTCGCGTTCGCCGAATGCGCCGAGGTCGCAAGCGTGATCACGCCGGTACCGGGCGGTGTCGGTCCGATGACCATCGCCATGCTGATGGCGAATACGGTCATTGCCGCCCAGCGTTCACTCGGGCAAGACACGCTGCAACTCTAATATTCGGCTAGGAAAGCTGTGGGCATGGCCGGAAAGCCAGAACGCGAGATCATGGAATTTGACGTCGTGATCGTAGGCGCGGGGCCGGCGGGTCTGTCGGCCGCGATCCGGCTCAAGCAGGTCAACCCGGATCTCACCGTGGTGGTGCTGGAAAAGGGTGCGGAAGTCGGCGCGCATATCCTGTCGGGCGCGGTCGTTGATCCCGTCGGCATCGACAAGCTGCTGCCCGGCTGGCGCGAGGAGGAAGGTCATCCGTTCAAGACCGAAGTGACGGACGACCACTTCCTGCTGCTCGGTCCTGCCGGTTCGGTTCGTCTGCCGAACATCATGATGCCGCCCTTGATGAACAATCACGGCAACTACATCGTCTCGCTCGGCAATGTCTGTCGCTGGCTGGCCACCAAGGCGGAAGAGCTCGGCGTCGAGATCTATCCTGGCTTTGCTGCGACGGAGGTGCTCTATGACGAGAACGTCGCGGTGCGTGGCGTCGCCACCGGCGACATGGGCATCGGCCGGGACGGCGAACCGGGCGGCAGCTATGCCCGCGGCATGGAGCTCTTGGGGAAATATACACTGATCGGCGAAGGCGTGCGCGGCTCGCTGGCCAAGCAGTTGATCCGCCAGTTCAAGCTCGACGACGGCCGCGACGTGCCGAAATTCGGCATCGGGATCAAGGAACTCTGGCAGGTTAGGCCCGAGAACCACAAGCCGGGGCTGGTGCAGCATTCCTTCGGCTGGCCGCTCGATGGCAGGACCGGCGGCGGATCCTTCCTCTATCACCTCGAGGACAATCAGGTCGCCGTCGGCTTCGTGATGCATCTCAACTACAAGAACCCGTGGCTCTATCCTTTCGAGGAGTTCCAGCGCTTCAAGACCCATCCGGCGATCCGCGGCACGTTCGAGGGTGGCAAGCGTATCTCCTACGGCGCCCGAGCCATCACCGAAGGCGGCTATCAGTCAGTGCCAAAACTGTCGTTCCCGGGCGGCGCGCTGATCGGCTGTTCTGCCGGCTTCGTCAACGTGCCGCGCATCAAGGGCAGCCACAACGCCGTGCTGTCGGGCATGCTGGCCGCCGACAATATCGCTGCGGCCATCGCTGCCGGCCGTGCCAATGACGAACCGGTTGAGATCGAGAACGCCTGGCGCGCGACCGATATCGGCAAGGACCTAAGGCGCGTTCGTAACGTCAAGCCGCTGTGGTCGAAGCTGGGCACCGGCCTCGGCATCGCGCTTGGCGGGTTGGACATGTGGACCAACCAGCTGTTCGGCTTCTCCTTCTTCGGCACAATGAAGCACGGCATGATCGATGCGCAGTCGCTGGAGCCCGCCTCCAAGCACAAGAAGATCGATTATCCCAAGGCCGATGGCGTGCTGACCTTCGACCGGCTTTCCTCGGTGTTCCTGTCCAACACCAATCACGAGGAAAACCAGCCGGTTCACCTCAAGGTCGAGGACATGGCGCTGCAGAAATCCTCCGAACTCGGCGTCTATGCGGGACCCTCGACCCGCTACTGTCCGGCGGGCGTCTATGAATGGGTGGAGAAGGACGGCAACCAGGTCTTCGTGATCAACGCGCAGAACTGCGTCCACTGCAAGACCTGCGACATCAAGGACCCCAACCAGAACATCAACTGGGTGCCGCCCCAGGGCGGCGAGGGGCCGGTCTATCCGAATATGTAAACTTCGAAGCCTCAGACCAACCTCGGGCAGACAAGCAGCCGACCTGCACAATTTTGTCTGCGCAAAAGGAAACCAATTTCCTTGGCGTTCGTCCAAACGTCTCCCACGAGTTAACGGCTCTGCGACGACCAAACTCGTGAGTTTTGGCTTCCGTCGCGTGGGACGGGTGAAACTGAACTATGCCGTAAGCTACGGTTTTCGTTCATCAAACGAGACGAAAATTGTGCTTAGAGGCGAGCTTTTGTTTCGGCTCAGTCTGTTGCACATACCGAACTAGGGCTTGACACTTCGCGCAAATATCAATACGTAATATTTGTATCCAATACGTCGCGAAGGTATAGTGCTTTGCGAGGGAATCGCAGCTCTGGCCTGGCGCCTTCAGGGCTGCGCGGTGCATGGGGAGGGGCGCGCTTGGTAGCTCCTATAGGCGGAACCAGTGGTCGGCGTATGCGCGGACCTGCGTGTGAATAAGAAAGATTCTGAGGTAAGACATGGCACTTCCATCACAGGCACGGGTCGTAATTGTTGGCGGCGGCATCGTCGGCTGCTCTGTTGCATATCACCTCACAAAATTTGGGTGGAGAGACGTCGTCCTGCTCGAGCGTAAGAAGCTGACGAGTGGCACGACCTGGCACGCTGCCGGCATTGTGGTTGACTCACTCGCGAACGCGAATCTGACCCGGCTGGCGAAGCATTCGGTCAAACTCTATAGCAGTTTGGAGGCCGAGACCGGACAGGCGACAGGTTTTGTCCAGCCAGGCAGTGTATCGGTTGCGACCACCAGTGAACGTTGGGAGGAAATGCTTCGCCGCGTAGCGCTCCAGCGGACATTGGATGTGGTTGCCGACGTAATTACCCCAGCCGAGGCCATGCAGAAGTGGCCTCTTCTGAATGTTGACGACGTGATCGGTGCGGTTTGGTACCCGAATGATGGCAAATGCAACCCCACCGATGTCAGCATGGCGCTTGTGCGCGGTGCTCGGGCCGGCGGAGCCCGGATTTTCGAAGACACGAAGGTTACCCGGATCCTAACGGAGAACGGCCACGTCAAGGGAGTTGAAACCGATCAGGGAACCATCACATGCGAATACGTGGTCAATTGCGGCGGTATGTGGGCCCGTTCGATTGGTGAACAGGTCGGAGTGGATATTCCGCTCCAAGCGTGCGAGCATTTCTACATCGTTACCGAGCCCATGGAAGGCGTCACCTCGGATCTACCTATGATGCGGGATCCTGAGAGAGGAATCTATTTCAAGGAAGATACCGGAAAGCTGCTGTTCGGCGCGTTTGAGCACAGGGCGAAGCCTTGGGCGGTAGATGGTATCCCGGAAGATTTCTGCTTCGACGAACTGCCGGAAGACTTCGATCATTTTGCGCCCTACCTGGAAGGCGCGCTCCATCGTGTTCCGAGTCTACAAACAGTGGGGATCCGCAAGTTTTTTAACGGTCCTGAGAGCTTCACTGCCGACCACAAACCCGTAATGGGAGAAGCACCCCACCTGAAAAATTTCTATGTGGCGGCCGGCTTCAATTCAAGCGGAATACAGTGGGGCGGTGGAGCGGGCTGGGCGCTGGCTCAGTGGATCGTCGACGGCGAGCCTCCTTTCGACTTGTGGGATGTGGATATTCGGCGGCTTTTCCCGTTTCAGAACAAAAAGTCGTTCTTGGTCCCCAGAGTTGAAGAAACTCTTGGCCTGATCTTTCAGATGCACTGGCCCAACCGTCAGTTCGAGACGTCGCGCGGCATCAAGCGATCGCCCTTCTATAATAAGGAGCAAGAGCTCGGGGCATGCTTCGGGGAAGTGGCGGGATACGAGCGACCCAGCTGGTACGCGCCCAAGGGCGTAAAGCCCGTCGATGAGTACTCGTATGGCCGCCAGAACTGGTTCGAGTACTGCAGGGAGGAGTGCCAAAGTGTCCGAAACAATGTAGGTTTCTTTGACCAGAGCGTTCTCGCGAAATTCATGGTGACTGGCAAAGATGCCGAGCGTGAGCTGCAACGTCTCTCTTGTGCCGATGTTGGCCGCTCTGGCAGGGCAACTTACACACAATGGCTCAATCCGAAGGGACGAATCGAGGCCGACCTCACTGTCACCAAAATGGCTGATGATCGTTTCCTGGTCGTCACCGCACTCGCCACTTCGGTGCGCGATGCCCATTACTTCAAGAACCATGTTGCTCGGGGCGCGGATGTCGCACTTGAGGACGTCAGCAATAGATACGCTGTTATCGGCCTAATGGGCCCCAACAGTCGAAAAGTCCTCTCGAAGCTCACCAACGCCGATTTGTCGAACGACCAGTTTCCGTTTGGAGCAGCCAAAGAAATAGACTTTGGCTGGGCAACCGCGCTCGCAGTGCGCATTTCCTACGTGGGCGAATTGGGCTGGGAAATCTACTTGCCCAATGAATTTGCGCCAGGCGCGTTGGAGCTCTTGCTGGAGGTGGGTAAAGAATTCGGCCTCAGGCCCGCCGGTATGAATGCGCTTAATTACCTGCGACTTGAAAAGGCCTACCGTCACTGGGGACACGACATCGGCCCAGATGAGACCCCCGCAGAGGCAGGCTTAAGTTTTCTTTGTGCCATGGACAAGGCAATTCCTTTCATCGGTCGCGATGCCGTGGCATCCGAGAAAGGTAAGAGACTTAACAAGCGTTTGGTACAGTTTGCACTGCAAGATCCCGAACCGCTGATCTATCATAACGAGCCAATCTTCATGAATGGCGCAAATGTCGGTCACATAACGTCCGCTGGATACAGCTTCTCGCTGAACTGCGCGATCGGCATGGGCTATGTAAATTACGGGGATGGTGTAGATCAAAGCCTTATCGAGGGTGCGAAGTTCGAGATTCAAGTCGCAGACATGATGGTACCCGCGAATGCTAGCCTGAGGGCATTCTACGACCCTACGGGCGATCGCCTGAAGATGTAGCATCTCTCACTCGCGGATTTCTCCATAGTCCCCGTGCGGCCGCGCTATCGATTGATCTTGTCAAAGCAGAGGGCATCCCATGCATCTGTTGTGTGTACGATGCGCAGCGTTTGATCCGCGGAGCCAACGACACCCTGATCGGGGTGTCGCGACTAAAGGGGTTCCGGACTACACCTCGGGGACCTTCTGAATGACCTCTTGTCACCACGGTGCTCCTTGTCGCCCGTGAGCCCCTCGGTTGTAATCCGCAGTCGCCCACATTCGCGCAGCTCTCGTTCCGTCAGGAGTGATTGGCCAGCTGAGCGGGGTGGTGCTGCAGCAATATCAGGTACCGACTGCACGTAGCGCTACTGGCAGCAACCAAGCGCCGGCCTGGTTCGCCCCCGGGTCGCCGCGTTCCGAGGTGATTGGATTCGCGCGCTTCTCGCGAAAAGGGCTTGACTTGCTTCACCAATTTAATAACTATGCGATATCCAATATTGCAATACAATACGGATGGAGAAGCCGATCATGGATCGCTACATTCTCATCGACAGAAATGGTGACGTCGCTGTCGTTACATTAAACAGGCCCGAGATCCTGAATGCTTGGCACAAGCCTATGCGCAGCCAGTTAGTTGACGCCCTTGTCAAGCTCGAGAACGATCATTCCGTTCGTGCAATCGTGCTAACTGGGGCAGGGGACCGGGCATTTTGTGCCGGCCAGGACCTGAACGAAGCGAAGTCGCTCGATGGCGACACGAGCTCGGCATGGATTGCCGAGTGGGAGAGCCTCTACGGTGCCATTCGTTCGCTTTCTAAGCCGCTCATCGCAGCCTTGAACGGTGTCGCCGCCGGTTCTGCCTTTCAGGTTGCACTTCTCTGCGACTTCCGGATCGGCCATGCGGGAGTCCATATGGGTCAGCCCGAGATCAACTCCGGAATCGCCAGCGTGACCGGACCATGGATCATGCGCGAGATCCTTGGATTGGCCCGGACCACTGATCTGACGCTTAGCGGCCGGTTCATGGATGCCGCGGAGTGCCATTCCATCGGAATCATCAACAAGATTGTTCCTCAGGAAGAGGTCTTGACGGCCTCGCTTTCGCTTGCGCGTGAGCTGGGCGCCAAACCGCCGGTCGCCATGCGCCTCGACAAGCAATGGCTGCGCGAAATGACCGAGGTCGGTTTCCGCGAGTGCCTGGATGCCGCGGTCAGGATCCACCGGGAGGCTTACGCATCTGGCGAAACCACTCAGATGATGGAGAAATTCCTGGCCGAACGGGCATCTAGGAAGGCGTAACGTTCTATGATCGACAATCTCAAGGGCTTCATAGCCGACTTCAACACCAAAGCCGACAAAAGCCCTGATCAGGTCTTTGCTCTTTTCAACGGTGAGCCGATCACCTTCGCCACGCTAAAGGCCGAGTCCGGCGCGCTTGCTTCTGAACTACGATATCAGGGCGTCCAGCGGGGGGATCGTGTCGCGGTGATGATGCGAAATTCGCGCCTGACGCTGCCTGTTCTTCTCGGGATTGCGAAGGCTGGGGCCGTCTGGGTGCCAATCAATGCGCAACAGAAGGGCGACGGTCTTCGCTACATCCTTGAACACAGCGAACCCAAGCTCATCGTATCCGACCGGGAGTTTCTTTCGACGATTGCTGATTGCGGCTCGGCAATACCCTCCGAAGCGATTGTCACAATCGACGGCGATCAGGATCATCGATCGTTCGAGGCAATCCTGCAGAACGAAACCGATTTCGTTGATGCGGCTCCGGAAGCACATGACCTCTTCGCGGTCATGTATACCTCCGGAACGACCGGGCGACCAAAGGGTGTTCTCGTTACACATGGAATGCTCCGGCTTGCAGGTGAGGCGGTGCGAACACTCACCGCCATGGGGCCGGCAGATATCTTTTTCGTTTGGGAGCCATTCTTCCACATCGGCGGCGCCCAACTCCTGGTTTTGCCAATCATCGAAGACGTCACATTAGCCATGGTCGACCGGTTCAGCGCGAGCCGCTTCTGGGACCAGGTCAGGAGCTCGGGCGCAACGCATATCCATTATCTTGGGGGCATTCTGCAGATCTTGCTGAAGCAGCCGGAGACGCCGCTCGACCGCCAACATTCCGTCCGGATAGCATGGGGAGGTGGCTGCCCCACGGACGTCTGGCCCAAATTCCGCGACCGCTTCGGCGTAGAGATCCGGGAATGCTATGGGATGACGGAAGCGTCGAGCATCACCACCTGCAACACTGAAGGTGTGGTCGGTTCGGTGGGCAAGCCGATGCCCTGGTATACCGTAACCATCGAAGACAATGCGGGCAATCCGGTAGCTAACGGCGACCGAGGAGAGATCGTTGTGAGGTCATCTCTCGATGGCGCGCTGTTCAGAGGATATCTGGATAATCAGCAAGCCACTGAAAAGGCACTTGTAAACGGTGCGCTTCGCACAGGTGACGCAGGCACTTTGGACGCTCACGGGAACCTATGGTTCCACGGACGGATGACGGACAGCGTCCGATGTAAAGGAGAGAATGTATCCGCGTGGGAGGTGGAGCACGTCGCTGCAGGTCATCCGGCCGTGGAGGACTGCGCGATGATCGGCGTCGCTGCCGACGTCGGCGAGCAGGACATCAAGCTGTTTGTGAAAGCCAAGAGCGGCAAAGCCATTGATCCTGAGCATCTCTCTCGGTGGCTGGCTGAGCGTCTCGCCTCCTTTCAAAACCCCCGTTACATCGCCGTCGTGAACGACTTCGAGCGGACCCCCAGTCAAAGGATCATGAAGCATTTGCTTTCAAAAGAGCTGCACGACTGCTGGGATCGTATGGCGACGCAGGAAACAGCTCGAGCATAATCTCAGACTCGCGTGTGCATCTCTGCCTTCAAACTGAAATCGAAGTCCGACGGACAACGCGCCGATGAATTAGGAGACGAAATGAACCCTGCATCAACTACATTATCTCATACGTTGGTCCTCGTTGGATGCGGCAACATGGGATATGCACTGTTGCGAGGCTGGGTGAACTCCTCAACTGTTCACTCTCGCAATGTCCACGTCATCGAACCGGTCGCAGCTTTGCGCGAACGAGCGGCATTGTTAGGCGTGAACACCCATGAGAGCTGTGAAACTCTACCCGCTAAAGCCGACCTCATTGTCATCGCGTTGAAGCCGCAAGCCCTGCAGAGTGAGCTTCCTTCCTACAGACGCTTTTCACGCGGTACTGTCTTCGTCAGCATTGCCGCGGGCGTATCAGTCGGGACATTAAAATCGCTTCTCGATTCTGCTCGAATCGTGCGTGCGATGCCGAATACGCCGACTGCTATTGGGAAAGGCTCAACAATCGTATTTTCCGGCAGCGCCGTAGGACAAACTGACCTTGAGAACGTTAAATGTCTCTTCGAGGCCGGTGGAGCGGTTCACCAGGTCGCACACGAAAGCCTGATCGACGCGGCTACGGCAATAAGTGGCTCGGGGCCGGCTTACATATTTTATCTCATCGAATGCCTGACTGATGCCGCTCGCGAACTCGGCCTTTCGGCGGAGATAGCAGGAAAATTGGCCAAGGAAACCGTTCATGGGGCTGCGGCGCTTGCTTTCGATTCCCCCGAGGACCCCGCCGAACTTCGACGACAGGTGACAAGCCCCAACGGAACTACTGCAGCGGGCCTGTCCGTGCTCGCAGCTGAAAACGCACTTTCCTCTTTGATACTGCGAACCACGAAGGCAGCCTTTGACAGATCTTTGGAACTCGGCGTGCCAATGCAGGGTCGATGAAGCCGGAAAATTGGGGAGGATTGAATGATTGACGACATTTTATACCTGAATGCGTCTGACATAGATGACTTGGACATGTCACCTGCCGATCTCCGATCGGTGCTTCGGAGAGCATTTAAGGCCTACGCCTCAAGCGATCTTAGGATTCCGCCCAAGCAGACCGTGAGAGCCGCACCTGATCGCTATTTTCAGACGATGTCCGCAGCTTGCGCGGAGCCACCATTTGCTGCAGTGAAGTGGGTTAGCGTCGTTGGAGCGAACTCTCAGCGAGGTCTGCCAAACGTCAACGGCTTAATCGTTCTCGGGGATTTTGACACGGGTCTTCCCTTGGCCGTCGTGGATGCCAGCCGACTGACGGTGATCAGAACGGCAGCCATGTCTGCGCTGGCGTCAGAGTACCTCGCGTCTCCAAGAAGCACATCGCTGGGTTTCATCGGATGTGGAGCACAGGCATACGGGCATCTAGCGGCGCTACGAGATGCGCTTCCTGGCCTGACTAAGATCGTTTGCTTCGACCGCCGCGCTGAGTCTGCAATCGCGCTCGCAGAGCGGGCCACGGCTCAGGGTGCCTCCGGTCAATCGACCGACAATGCGGATGATGTCCTTCAGTGCGACGTGATTGTTTCGACCGTGCCAACCGTCGTAGGGATGCAGCCATTTCTCGATGCGCGGAAGCTGAACCCCGGCAGCCTGGCGATTGCCATTGATATGGGGCGATCGTGGCTACCCGAAAGTTTCAGCGGTTTTAGCTCTTTCGTCGTCGACGATAGAGCGCAGGCCGAGGATCCTGATACCCGATCGAAGCTCGCGTATTCCGGACCATTTAACGCAGACTTGGCGGAACTCGCTAGTGGAGATTTCGCGGGCCGCGACAACGCGTCAGACCGTGTACTCTTCATTTATCCTGGCTTTGCGTTGGCGGATCTTGCTGTCGCGAGCGAACTCTACAACAGAGCTATCCGGGCAAACATTGGTACAAGAATGCCGCGCTAATCGACGCGGGGATCGTCCAAGAGCGTAGATAGCGCGAGGGGATGCCGGAAAGCGCACTTAGGTTCAAAGCGCATGGGGATAGAAATGAGATTGCGCAGTGTTTTAGACAAGTTGAACTTGCCACTAAGTCGCAAGATACCCGCGTTAATACGGTCGGCGTGGCCGTACGCGGCACCTTCGTCGCGCCTACGATCATCGAGATCGACGCTTTCCGACCTCAAGCGCGAGGTTTTTGGCCCGGTGCTGCATGTCATGCGTTTCCGCCGCGAAGACCAATGGCCGATATTGAGGCGACAGACGATGTAAGGCGAGAACGCAATAGCCAGATGACCATTCACGAGGATCTTTGGGCGAGTGCCTAAAAATTCATTAGGAGCAAAAAAGCAACACTTGCGAAACCGCATGCTAGTTCCATAAGCTATCTTATGCGATATGTTATATCGTTACGTGTGGATGCTGACATTTTAATCGGTTAAGGCCGGTTTCCTGAGGGGATGCGTGGGTAGGTGCAACGTTCTCCTCGGCTTGAATTAAGGAGGGAAGTATTAACCGATCGACGACAAAGGGCGCGCGTTTTGTACGGGCCCAATCGATCAAGCCTGAGAACACTGCAGCCTGCTGACAGCGGGACTTTGTCTCAAAAAGAAAAAAGGCGAGACCGCGTGAACGGCCTTGCCTCTCGGTTGGTCTGGTTGGCTCGCGACACCGTCAGACTAATCGCCTCGCGGAGCTTACCGGGTCCAGAGAGCATTGGATTTTACTCCTAAAGGCAATTTGATCAACAGTCGCTGGAGTGAATGTAAATGAAGAAGCCCATTGGAACGACGGCCCGGACAGGTGAAACTTGCCCCGAGAGTGGTGACTGGGAAGTCGTTGGCTCGCCGACAACCACCGCTCCTATCGCGAAGAGCAACCGCATGCCTCCCTACAAGGGCGAGGCTGTTACCTGGAAGCTCATCCGGTATGCCTAATAAGTGAATAAAGGAACGCCGGCCCCTGTGACACACCGCAGGGGCCAACCTGCAGATATCTCGCGCCAAGAGATATCAAGTTGAGGGTTAAAACAAAGGCTTGGGCATGGTTCTCAGTTTTTAACGCGCGACAGCTGCCACGCTTATTCCAACGCTTGCAACCACGAGGCCAATGAACGGCGTGAGGTACCCGGGAAATCTCACCGGATGGTGGGGAGCCTGATCTGTGTCGAACTGCCTCGTTGGGAACGCCAGCCAGCAGCTACATCGCGAGCGCTCGAGGCCCGACAGGACGTGGTAGTCAAGCGCGAGCAGATTCTAGTGACGATGTCCTGCTGCGACGCAGCGACGCGTTGGGAGTTTGAGAGAGACAAAAGAAATGCAGCGTGACGATCCGCATTCGGCCGTTTCGACCACCCTGGCTCCTCTCCAGAACCGGGCGTTCCGTGCGATCTGGTCGGCGACGCAGATCTCCAGCCTCGGATGGCTCATCCAAACAACGGCGATCAGTTGGCTGATGGCGACGATCTCGGCCTCCGACCTGATGGTTGCGCTGGTGAAGGCCTCGTCGACACTGCCCGCCTTCTTTCTGTCGATCCTCGCCGGCGCCGTTGCCGACAGTTTTAGCCGGCGGGGCGTGATGCTCGCCGGTCACGTCCTGATCGCCCTGGCGTCCCTGACGCTGGCGGTCACCGTCGCACTCGGCCTTGTCAGTCCATGGCTGATCCTCGGATTGGGGTTCCTGGCCGGATGCGGCTTTGCCCTCAACGATCCGGCCTGGCACGGCGATATCCTGGAAAAGCGCGACATTCCGGCGGCGGTCACACTGATGTCGGTCGTCTACAACGTCGTTCGAAGCACCGGCCCTGCCATCGGCGGCGCAGTTCTGGCCTTCTTCGGCCCCCTTGCCGCTTTCGTCCTGGCGGCGCTGAGCGATCTGGTGCCGCTTGCTGCCATCTCCCGCTCGAAATGGCACGTGCGCTCGTCGTCGCTGCCGCGCGAGCGCGTCACGACCGCCATTCACGACGGGTTGCGCTTTACCGCGATGTCCTCGGAAATCAGGGCGGCCATCGTGCGCGGAACCCTGTTCGGCGTGGCGAGCATTTCCATCCTCGCGCTGCTGCCGCTGATCGTCCGCGATCATCTGACGGGCGGGCCGATCGTTTACGGGTCGCTGCTGGCGACATTCGGCATTGGCGCCTTTACCGCGGGTCTCAGCAGCAGCCACCTCCGCCGGATCGTGCCTCAGGACCGGCTGATCGCGCTTGCGTCGGTCGCCTGTGCCGCCTGTTGTTTTCTGCTTCCCCTGACGACATCGATCCCGGTTGCGGGCCTTTCGCTGGCCATCGGCGGCGCGGGCTGGCTGCTGACCTGGACCGGCGTTGACGTTGCGATCCAGCTGTCGAGTCCGCGCTGGGTCGTCGGGCGGACACTGTCGATCTACTACGCCCTCTCCTATGGCGGCATGGCGGCTGGCAGCTGGATATGGGGTGCCATCGCCCAGACCTACTCCCTGACCGTGGCCTTCCAGGGGGCCGCGGTGGTCCTTGTCATCGTGGCCGCCGCTGCCTTCGTGCTGCCGATCGAATTGTGGGACGAAGCCGAGCAAGAGGCCTCGGACTTCGAACCGCCGGCGCTCGTACTCGATTTGCAGCCGAGAAGCGGACCTATCGTCGTAAAGATCGACTACGTCATCGCCGATCAGAATCACCAGGCCTTTCTCGCGTGCATGCGTAAGCGCCGGCGCATCCAGAGCCAGGCGGGTGCACGGAACTGGACGCTCCAGCGCAACCTCCTGACCTCCACCCTTTGGACGGAGACGTTCCGGACGCCAACGTGGACGGATTATCTTCGTCTGAACCATCGGCTCTCGGGGGCCGATCAGGAGCTCGGCGAGCGGCTTGCCGCCCTTCACGATGGGGCTGACGCTCCTCAGATCGTGCTGGCCATCGAGCGCACGACAACCCAGGCACGCTCACGCAGCCAGCCGATAACGCGCGTCTCGCGTCCCTGAGGTGCGCTGGAGATGAGACAGAGGATCGAACATCAGCAATGGTTGCGCCATGTGTGCAACGTCAGCACTTTTGCTGCACCGTCCATGATCGACCTGCATCAGCGTCGATCGGAAGAACCTCGCGCCCTGCGCATCGCATTTACTCCAGCCTCGCAGGGTCACTTGGCTGCCGTCGAACAGGTCCCGACGGCAGCCGCCTTTTCTTGCAATTGTGCGGGTGGCAGGGGCTGGCAGGCCACGCTTGTGGCACTTCGCCAAGACACCGCCCGCGACGGCGCTGACGTTCGGGAGCATATGCGCGGCACCAAGGACCATTGTCGGTTTCCTCGTAGAATCCGGGGAAGACGAATTTCGAGCCGATTTCTCTTTCCCCCAGCCTCCCAAGGCCGTCTGGCTGTCGTCGGATTTGTTCCGGCGGCAGCCATGTCTTGTGATTCAGCGGACAGGCTGAGGCGCGCGAGCATGGGCACGGACCCCATGATCTCGCTCTCCGCTGGGACGGACCAGGAGGCCGACTTCGCCTTTGTCGGGATGCGAACGCGGCTGGTTGATGCCGGCACCACGATGATCGCCAGCCATCCCATCGCGCCTGGATATGGTTCAACCCTGAGTGTGGCACTGTTTTCCCTGCCACCTCAGGGTCATTTGGCTGCCGTTGAACGCAATTCGACGGCAGCCATTTTTCCGCGTTTCCACCGTGCAGCGCTTCGCAACGGCGTGTCCGCCGTCCAACCTCCCAGGGCGGCTTGGCTGTCGTCGGGCATGTCCCGGCGGCAGCCATCTCTTTCGCGACCGCGTTCCACACGCATGCCGCCGAATTATGGAGGCGCGACGTGAAGACGGCAACCGGTTCTATAGCCTCACCCGGCGCACGGCTTTGCGCCGTCTCGCTCGATGGCTCCTTGAATGTTCAGGACGATCCCAATTTTAAGCGGGAACAGGCCATCGCGATCTTCGACCTCTTGAACGAGAATACCTTCGCCCCCGTCGGCCATGACGGTGGCCCCTATCGCCTTGAGCTGACTTTGGTCGACCGCCGCCTGGTGATGACCATTTCCCTGGATGGAGGCAAACACCTCGTCAGCCATCATCTTTCGCTGACGCCGTTTCGCCGGTTGCTCAAGGACTACACGCTCGTATGCGATATCTTCCACGACGCGGTCGGCAGCGTAACTCCCGAGAAAATCGAGGCCATCGATATGGGTCGCCGCGCCATTCACAACGAAGCAGCCGAACTGTTGCAGGCCCGTCTCTCCTCGAAGGTCACCATCGACATCGATACCGCGCGGCGGCTGTTCACCTTGATCCATGTGCTGCTCATGCGGAGTCGGGAGCACGGCGGACAAATCCGGAGGCTGGCATGACGATTGGCAAGAACCTCCACCCGCGGCCCCTGCCATGTGGTGGCGGTCTCATAGGTTGTACAAGTACGAAACAGAGCGACTAATGCAATGACCGCGGCGGCCGAAGAAGACAAGACAGGATTACTGGCATCCCTGAAGAACCCGATCTTCCGGCCAGCCTTCCTCGCCTCCCAACTTTCGAGCCTCGGCTGGTTGATGCAGACGGTGGCGCTCAGTTGGCTGATGGCGACGCTCGCCACGTCGGACGTGATGGTGGCGCTGGTTCAGGCCGCCTCGACCTTACCGACCTTCTTCCTGGCGATCTTTGTCGGCGCGATCGCCGACAGCTACAACCGCCGCATGGTCATGATCGTCGGTCGAACCCTGATGATGGCCGCGTCCGCCATGCTGGTGGTCCTGATGGCCCTCGGCGTCACCAATCCGTGGATCATCCTTGCCTTCAGCTTTCTCGATGGCTGCGGTATCGCGCTGGCGGATCCCGCCTGGCGCGCTTCGCTGGGCGATATGCTGGAGCGCCGCCATCTGCCATCGGCCGTCACTCTCCTGAACGTCGGCTTCAACACGGTGCGCAGTGTCGGTCCGGCGCTTGGCGGTTTTATCGTCGCCGCCTTCGGATCGTTGGTTACTTTCGCGCTGACGACCCTCGGCTGTGTCGCGCCGCTAAGCTCCGTGTGGCGCAACAAATGGAAGGTCCCGTGTTCGACCCTTCCCCGCGAAACGTTGATGACCGCGATCTACGATGGCCTGCGCTGCACAGCGATATCCTCGGAAATCATGACGACGATCGCGCGCGGAACCATGTTCGGACTAGGGAGTACGTCGATCCTGGCACTCCTGCTCCTGATTGCCCGCGACCAGTTGAAGGCTGGGCCGGTCGCCTATGGCATCTTGATGGCCGGCTTCGGCGCCGGCGCGCTTGTCGCCGGGCTCACGAACCCTCGCCTCATGCGAACGTTGACCCAGGAACGCATGTTCGTCCTTGCCTGCGCGGCATGTGCGTTCTCGCTTGCGCTTACTTCATCCCTCGCCATTGCCACGGCCTCCTTGGCCCTTGGCGGCGCCGGATGGGTGACTGCATGGTCAGGACTTGGCGTGAATGTTCAACTGGCAAGCCCGCGCTGGGTGGTAGGACGTACCATCTCGATCTACAGCGCGTTCACATATGTCGGCATCGCCGCCGGCAGCTGGATCTGGGGTGTGATCGCCGAGAACCACTCGCTCTCCTGGGCGTTTGGTGCTTCTGCCGGGGCTTCCCTGTTCGTTGCCGCCTTGGGGTTAAAGCTGCCAATCAGCAATCGTTCTGAATCGGAACTCGAGCCGTCCAGTGCGTTCGATGCTCCGGCAATTGCCCTCGATCTGAAGCCGAGAAGCGGCCCGATGCTGATCACGACCGAATATTCCATCTCGGACGACAACGCCGATCTCTTTCTCAACGTCATGCGCAGACGCCGGCATGTGCAAAGCCGTGTCGGCGCCCGGCAATGGACCCTTACGCGCGACGTGCGCGAACCCTCGCGCTGGCTAGAGACATACCGCACTCCAACCTGGACGGACTACCAGCGCCTTCACCACCGGCTGACGACCGCCGACAAGCAGTTGGACGAAGAACTCCTGAACTTGAGTGCAGCGACCCATCCGCCCCGGACATCCATCCTGATTGAGCGTCCCGCCGGGCCTGAGCGCAGGGTCGGACCGCCCGAACCGCATTTTTTCCACAAGTGAGCATCTGACTGATGGCTTGTTACCTGCTCAACGCCTGCCTCAACGTAGACCCCGTTCTTCAGGAGAGTCGACATGGGCGCCGCAAGGCGCGCGGAAGTCTTGTGAGCAGACTGGAGCGGCGTCGATGACCGCCGCCGTGTTCCGGCTTTCAGATGTGTCGCTTGATCGCTCGCTCGGCAGCAGCGTCGCTCGCATCGAGCGGGAGCACGCTGTCGCCCTCTGCGATCTGCTTGAGGATAACACCTTCGTTCCGATCGGTCATGAAGGCGGCCCCTATCGTCTCGACCTCGCATTGGCAGACGCACGCTTGGCGCTGCGCATTTCCACCGAGAAGGGAACGCATGTCATAAGCCATTACTTGTCGCTTGCCCCGTTTCGCAGGCTATTCAAGAATTACGTCCTGATCTGCGAGGGCTATTACGACGCCAAAATATGCTCAAGTCCCGAAAGGCTCGCAGCAATCGACATGAGACGCCGGGCGCTTCACGACGGCGCCGCAGACCTGCTGAGACGGCAGCTTGCACCTAAGGCCGCCGTCGATAAAAACACCGCCCGTCGGCTGTTCACACTGATTTACGTCCTGCTCATGCGAGACGCCTCTTTCGGCGATCGGCTGGTATGCGCCGAAGGAAAACCGTTGCCCGACAAATCGTCGAATCAAGTTCCGGAAGACGAATGCGGCATCCCTGAGAATGAGGGTCAGGGTATCACGGCTCCTCGGCGCACGTCCACGTGGACGGCTGTGTAAAGGAGAACTTCGCATGCAGGCACATCAGAGCTCGGCACCGCTCAGGATCACATTTGCCGGTATCGAGGCAATCGAGCTTCTTCAGACCAACTATGCCACCGACTTCGTTACCGACCGGCGCAGCGAGTGGGTCGAGCTCGCATTTCTCGTCCACGAGGCCATGCTCGACTCTACGGCGACCATGATCCTGTGCCGCTCCTCGGAGGTCGCGAGATCGGCTGCTTCCACTGGCCGGCCCTTGGTAAGCCAAGGACGTCGCCGCCCTTCTCGTGCTCTCGGAGCATACGGTCCGCTCCTACGTCGAGTCGGCACGATTCAAACCGGGATGCGCGGCCGCGACAGCACGGGCAGCACAGCTGCGACTGATCAATCCCTATGGCAATCCCCGCTCTTGAGACGCGGACGGGAATAAGAGGGGTGTGGTTTTCGATGAAGGCGATGGCAATCCTTCCAATGGAGGTGAGGCAGGATGCAAACTGAAGCGCATCACCGCTCTTCTGTAGTCGCGAGCTCCGGAGCGGGGCCGTTGCGTTCGCACATGCTGGTCCCCTCCCTCCTCATCCTGGGAGTGGTAGTTGCTTCCGTCGCCGTCCTGCTCCACGGCTCACCGCTCAACGCAACGGCGCTGCTATCGGTGCTCGACGACTGGAACATAGCGCCGGCCGACGCATCACCGGTTCAACTGAGCGGTCTGTTCGCTATCCTCGACGATCCGGACCTCCGGATCATCGCCTGGAAGGTCGCCCTTTTTTGCGCGACCCTTCCCAGTACAGATGATCCGCCACGGGCAAACAGTTTCGAGGCCCATTCGCGTGACGCAATCCTGGCCAATCTTGAGACCGTCGAACCGAACTGGAGGTGGACGGTTACCGCCGACGGTACGGAAGATTTCTCGCTCATGTACCGCAGGCAACAACTTCAGTCCGCCTGGTTGACGAGCGTGAAGCACTCAGTCCGTCTGTACGCCACGGCCCGGCGCGACACAGACCTCATCAGCTTCTTCTTCGTCCTGACGGGGCAAGTAGAAGTCACCGACCGACGAACGCGCAAAACCCTCTGCATTGCTCCGAACCATGTCGCTAGCGTCCGACAAAGCGCGGGCAACCGAATGGCGATCGAGCCTGGCAGTTCATGGTTGGCCTTCCATATTCCGAAGCCAGCACTGCGGCGAAACTTCGAGGACCTGACCGGCAGACCGTATGTGCAGGAGTTCGTGTTACCGCCAACCCGGTATTGTGACGACAACGACCAGGGTCTGTACCAGACGCTGCGGCAGGCGGACCGAGATCTCAACTCAACCTCATTGGCAGCAACACCGATGTTGGCAAAGGCGCATCAGCAATTGGCGCTGGTGAAACTGTTTTTCACGATGCCGCACAATCTGGCTGACGCTTTCTGCCAGCCAGCCAGTTTCGAGGCCCCTAGGCATCTCCAAAGAGCCGAGACGTTCATGCGCGAGAATTTGACCAACCCGATCACCATCGAGGACCTCGCCGGCGCTGCAGGATGTTCGCCGCGGGCGCTTCAGAGGCTGTTTCGCACCTTTCGCGGAGGTTCGCCAATGAGCGTGCTCTGCAACTACAGGCTCGCCGCCGCCCACGGCGCGATTAACGCGGGCTGGACGGCGGGCATCACGGACCTGGCTTTGAGTCTTCAGTTTTCCAATCCCGGCCGGTTCTCCGCCCTTTACAAGGCGGCCTACGGTCTCAGCCCCTCCTCCGCCCTTCGGTTCGCCCACAACGACGGCCACACCGAAAAGACGTGAGCGGGCGCCGGGCAAAGCTGGGAGGTGGGGCACGCCGGGTATCAACAATGGCCTCGGTGACTGACCAGGACCAAGGGCGGCGTACGGCAAGTTCGCCACGCAGTTCAGCCGCGCTCAAAGGGAACGTTGCTCGAAGATCCTGTCCATGGAGCAGCGGCTGCCCGCGAGGTCAACCGCTCGGGCCGCGCCGGCTCTGAGCGAAGGCGTCGCCGAATAACTGCCGGTCCTCTCTCAATCGGAACTAAAGCGTCCATCAAATCCTGTCGCTACCGGTATAGAGAGGTTCGTAAAACGCGCGTAGCTTTGAAGCCGAAATGCGTCGCCAGGCTGGAGGTCTGGCGACGCCACTCGGGAAACCCGTCTTCACCTCGGGCAGGCCCCTTTATCACGCATTCCTTATATGTCGAGTGCATTAAAGTAGATGTTAAATTCATACGGCTCGCATCCCACTATTAGTAGTATTATTGCGGGGCGCGGATTGGCTTATTGCCAAATATACAAATAGCGACCGGATTTACGTTACATTTTGAACACTGGTAATTATTCCCTGACCCTACGGCTCAAGCTCCCCGTCGATTCTTATTACTACCTGAGAATATTCAATGATACCTCTGCCCGCGCTGCCGGTCATATTGGATGGATTGTTTTGCCGCAGCGCGAGCGAGGGAAGGGGACGATGCGACAACCGTCGACCGTTGTGTCATCGCAGCGAGGATTTGGCCGATCGCTGCGTCAGGTTAGCTCCGGCAAGGCAGGGCCAGGTTTGAAATTCCTGCGCTAGCCAACTGCTTCTCAAGTAAGCATCCCAAAAGTCCAGCGAAGAGGAATCGCAGATGGAATTAGGTTCCGACAATTTGGTTCGCACTGTCCTCTTGACAATGCAGCAGCGGCGGATCGGTTTTTCGGTACAGCAAGTGAATTCAGTCAATGCACACCATGAGGTTCTTTATTCCGAATGTCTGCCGAGACTTGTGAAGCTCGACGGCACCGTGGTTACCCCCGATGAATTCATGCCTGCCCTAGAAGCATCAGGCAATGCACCCAAATTGGACCGGCGTATGTTGAATTTGGCATTCGACTGGTTGTCCAACAATGCGTCCGGATCGCTCGGATGCAATATATCGACCTCGAATTTTTCTGATGCCGAACATCGTGCGATGCTCTACGACCAGCTCTTTCGACGCCGGTCGCTCGCTCCCCGATTGGTCTTGGAGATTGCTGAGAGCGCGCCCATGGCACAACAGTCCTGTGCCACGGAGTTGATTCAAGATATTCGGAGGTTAGGTTATAGAGTTGCAATTGACGTCTTCGGCGACGTCTTCGGCACCGTTTTCTCGACCGCCGAAGCTCTCTTTTCAATGGCTGTCGATATCGTCAAGATCGATGCGTTTTTCGTGCAGTTGAATAGGCGCCCGGATGCTGACCGATTGCTGCACGATATGGTCGAGTTGGCATCCTGCGTGACACCGACGATCGTCGTTGAGGGGATCGAGACTTACGAACAGCTTGCGCTGGCAAGGGTGGCCGGTGCGAGCCACGTCCAGGGTTATCTCCTTTCCGAGCCGACCCTGTCGCCAATATTTCGGGAGATTGGCACGCTCCCCCGTCATTTAACTCCTAATGCGGAGCCGCAACTTGTTGAGGGGATATTCCGAGACGGCTTCGTTGGCACCATCCCATCCTCGACCGAAAAGAGTCCCAGAGGAGTCGGATTGCTCAAGGTGGGAACGCAATGAAATCACTGTGGAAATATCTTGTTCAATTGACGTCGCGCCGTCGACCGGCGGACGTGCAAAAGAGTGCAATTGAGCACGACACTGATCCCGCGGCACTTGAAAGCGAAATAGAGCGCTTGTTGGCGCTTCCGTCCAATTTAATGGAAACGTCCAGCAGACAGGATCGCAGTGAGCGTGTCCCAGCTGAGCAGTTGCCAATGACATCGGATAAGGCGACAGGGAATTCCGACGTCGCGCCGGCATCAGCCTTGCCACTTGATGTCGACAAGACCTCAGCACCGTCTTCCGATAAAATTCACCCTTCGGCGAGCAAAGCGGATGTGTTGTCCCCGAGAGACGAGATAAGCGCGAAGCGTCAGAGCAAATCGCGGATCATTCGACCAAGGCGTGCGGAGAACGGCAATACCCAGGTGATTGCGCAAAGTGCTGTCAGCAAAAATCACGATCGACGCTTGCAGCCCTCTGGGGATGCTTTTTACGGCGAAGTGACGGCCCTCCACGCGGAAATCAAAGAGCTGAAGAGCCTGCTGGCGCGAAAGCTTCATCTACAGAACACTCAGATCAGGAAGATGCTCAAGCGCTTCGATGTCTCGTGAGTACCTCACGACGCAAATGAAAGCACTGACGAACTCAGTGGCAGGGCCTCGGTTTATGTAGATCCCGAGGGACGCGCCGAAGGCCGTTTGGAGCGCCCGGGGCGCGGAATGCCCAACGGCTCCGATGGCCACGAATCCTCATTCAAGCCGCTGTCTCCTATGGTTGTCTTAACTTTACGCCGTAATTAGTCGGAAAAAACAGGCGATCGTTTTCTCGGATGCCGTTCTGGGTGCTGACGTCTATTCCGGACCGTCAACCTGCCGTGCGTTGCACACCGTCGCGGACATCCAGCATCCACGGCTGAAGCAAAGGGGCCAGTAATCTCCTGTCACGGCCATGCCCCCATCAGTTGCCTTATCTGTTGAGCAGGCAGGGGGCGCGCGAACAGACAACCTTGGGCCTCATCGAACCCCTCTGCCTTGATGGCGTCGAGCTGGGCCTCGGTCTCCACCCCTTCGACGGTCGTTGTTATTTCCAACGTGCGACCAATCCCGGCGACTGCTCGGATGATCGCCAGAGATTCCCTCCCTGCCGGAAGGTCGGAAATGAAGCTGCGGTCGACCTTGATTTTGTCGAAACGAAAGCTCCTCAGGTAGCTGAGCGACGAATAGCCGGTCCCGAAATCATCCATGGCCAACTTGACGCCCAGCTGGCGGATCGCCTGAAGGACATGCAGGTTGTTGTCGTTCCCGTCGAGCAGAACTGACTCGGTCACTTCGAGCTGTAGTCGTGAGGGGTCCAGACCGGTTGCGTGGAGAACCTTGCTGACGTCGCAAGCAAGTTGCCGGTTCCTGAATTGCAGAGGCGACAGGTTCACCGCCACGCTGACATGCGGTGGCCACTTGGCTGCCTCCATACAGGCCTGGCGGAGGATCCAGTCACCGAGCGGTGCGATTAGTCCAGTCTCCTCGGCGACGGGAATGAACTCAGAAGGAGACACGGGCCCCGTCTCTGGATGCGTCCATCGCACAAGCGCCTCACACGTCGTGATCCGGCCGGTATGGAGGTTGACCAGCGGCTGGTAGTGGATTCCCAGCTCGCCATTTATGAGCGCGCGCCGAAGGGAAACCCTCATCTGCTGTTTTGCCTGCAGATGCGCGTCCATACCCGGTACATATTCCACGTAGGTGCCACGTCCGCCGGCTTTGGCTTGATCAAGCGCGACGTCGGCAGCCTGGATAAGCTCGTCGACCGATTGGCCACACATCGGGGCGGCGGCAATTCCAACTATTGCTCCGATATCCACCTGCGTTCCTGCGAGCTCATACGGGGTTTCAACGACACCGATAAGCTGCTCAGCGAGGGTGCGCGCTTCGTCATCGCTCTTGATACCAGTGCGCCAGATGACGAATTCGTCGCCACCCAGACGACAGAGAATGTCGGATTGCTTCAGACAATTTCGCAACCGCTCAGCCGCACGACGCAGCAGCAGGTCGCCGGTGGTTCGACCATAGGCGTCGTTCACCGCTTTAAGACTGTCGAGCACAAGACAGAGCATAGCAACTCTCGTGCCCGGCACGACTTTGTCCGAAATGCGTTGGAACTCTTCGCGCAGGAACTGACGATTTGGCAATCCGGTCAGCGCGTCGTGGCGCACCATGTGGTGCATTTGCTTCTGCGCCAGCAATCGCTGCTGTTCCGCGTTGCGAAGCTCGGTGATGTCGAGGGCAATGCCAACATAGCCAAGAAAACCGCCGTCGGAGGAAAAGCGTGGCTGCCCGATATCAATGGCCGAGGCCAATGTGCCGTCTGCGCGCCGAAGTCGGTACTCCACTCGCACCGGTTTTCTGAGACGCATGGCCGCGTCAAATCCAGCTTCAACCTCTCGACGATTGTCCGGATGAACTGCATCGACCCAGCCAAGCCCTCGAGCCTGCTCGGCGGTCTGGCCAGTCGTTTCGAGCCAAAGTCGACTATGGTAGGTAGCCGCACCACTTTCGTCGGTCACCCAAATCATCACAGGCGCGTCGTCTGCGATTGCCTTGAAACGGGCCTCGCTTTCCTTGACGGACTCCATCGCTCGTCGGCGATCATCGATATCTTCCAAGATGCCGTACCACCGAACGATCTTGCCGTCCCCCGTCTTGCGGGCCGCAGCCCGGTTGCGAAACCAACGATAGCACCCCTCCGCGGTTATCAAGCGAAACTCGATGTCCAGTGGATCCCCAGTTAGACGCGATTTCGACCACAGCCGCTGCATCGCATCGCGGTCATCCGGATGTATCGACTCCGCTCTCCTCAGCGCGTCGGCGGCTTCGAAGCCGGTGATGTCCTTCCAGCGCGGGCCCACGTCAATAATCTCTCCGGACGGTTTTGCCGTCCACGGGACCTGCGGATGCAGCTCGATCAACGACCGATAATGCTCTTCACTGAGGCGGAGCTCCGTCTCTGCCTTGCGACAGGCAGTCACGTCCAGGATCGTCGCGACGACGAATCTCTCCCTTGTGTTTCCGCTTGCAAGTTCGGCGCGCCGTTTCTGCGTCACAAGGTTTTTGACCGTGCCGTCGGCCAAGGTGATATCTTCCTCAAAGGAAGCACCATTGCCCGTCTCAAGAACTTCTACATCCATTTCGCGAATGCGATCGGCTTCGGCTGCCGGTAGAATGTCGTAGTCTGTGCGTCCGATCAGTTCGCTGCGCTCTTTCCCGACCAAGGCGCATGCGGCGCTGTTCAGGAGGCGGAAGCGCGAAAGCGCGTCCTTGATGATAATCGGCTGGGGGATAGCATCGAGGATGGCTTCGAGCTCGCAGTCGAAGCGTGAACGCTGCTCCGATACCCGGGGTGGCATATTTTTCATGACACTTCAAACGACCATTTTGTGAAGCAAAGCTGGTAACGGACGGCTCCGTGGCCGTCCGGGCGGAGCTCAGGCGCGCTCCAAAGAGAAAGCGTTGCATTAACGCTTTGTCAACACTCTGCGGTAGCAGTCGTGAAAAAAATATGAAGAGAGCGTGCCCTTTAGGAACAACGCCATGGCAATGGCCACGGACCCACATACCCCACAACCGCACAGACTCGTGCCGACACCTAAAGATCAACCTTTGGCCCGGGTTTGCCACTCGCCTGGCAGCCTTGAGGATGGTTCCGTAATGTCCGGCCACCTAGCGGGCATGGTTCGCTCTTGGTGTACGAGCCAACCTGAATGCTTATTGGACGCCTTCCAGTCTGACAAGTTATTCGCTAATAGAGCGCCACGAAACCCATCCGGAGGGAATATGCGCAAGTTGGTCGCAGGCAAACTGCATGGCATCTACGTGACCGAGGCAAACCTCAACTATCATGGCTCAATCACGCTGGACCCGGAGCACTGTGAGCAAGCCGCCATTCTGCCCATGGAGTTTGTTGAGATCTGGAACAAGAATTCCGGCGCTCGGATCTCCACTTACGTCATCCTTGGTGAACGCGGATCGAGGTGCTGCATTCTCAACGGAGCCGCGGCGCGCACCTGCCAGCCCGGTGACCAAATCATTATCTGCAATTCCGTCTATACTGACGAAAGCCAGATCACCTCGCTGAAGCCGAAGGTGCTCACGTTCGACGAGAACAATCACATTCGCGACAGGTTGAGCTATTCAGTCGGTATCGATCCGGACGGGATATACACGTTCGAAATCCTCGATCAGGCGAATACAGCTCTCCCTAACCCGCTGGTGGTTTCCGGCGCTTCACGAGCTTGAGCTTGGTGTCGGTCGTCGAATGATGTGAGACGTTTTGGGTTTTGGAAGAGCTGAGTTTCGGCGCGGTTTGCGGGTTGATTTAGGCCGCTTTTTTGTTGGTTCAAGCCGCGCAGTCTGATGGTGTCTCGTTTGATTTTGCGTCGAGCAGAATGGCGAGGCAGCCGCCGATGCTCATGAAGGGAGGACACTGCGCCATGAACACGATCCCCTCGCCATCCCGGGAGGTCTGCACCCTCGACGATTCGGGCGTGGAATTCGGGCCAGGTGCCGACGGCATGGCCGTTGCGCGCGTCGGCGATCTTGTCTTCGCCATGCTGCCATCCCGCGCTGGCCGGCATCTGCTGGCCAGCGCCTGGCGGGTTTCGCGGCCGCTTGCCGAGCTCAGGCGCGACGATTTCTATTCGTACCATGGTTCGATTGGGGATGAAGCGGCCTTCCGCGAGCGCATGATCGAGCAGGCCGAACATCGCCGTGAGCTCCGGGGACTTGGGCGCCAGACCGTCCGCATCACCTGCAACACGCCGTGGGGCCCATCGCAAGGCGCCACGCTCTATGCGGAGGGCGTTGTTTCCCACACGACGGCGGGGCATGGCGGTTTTTGTCTTTCGCCCGATCGAAACGCGAGCGTCGTTCCGGCACTCAGAACACCCGGGGGATGGTACGAAGAGGATGCCTAATGGGCCATTGTCGCGCTCACCTTCCCAAACCTCTTTACCTCCTACGAGCGCAGATGCGCCGATGAAACCGTCCGGAACAGCTGGCCGGAGGTTTGGGAGACGATTTACGGGCGTGCGCTGTTGCCCGGTCAATCCAGGACGAAAGATCGGCTCGAATTTGAACGGCTGCATGTCGATGACTGGGTGGTGATTTCGGCGATCCATTCCGAACATCACCCCGACATGACGGAAGTGATCGCCACGCGCGGCGGCAAGCGTGACGAAAAATCAGGCGAAGCGCGCTTCCTTGTGCCCCGCGACGATTACGCCCGGCGCCATCGCGTCGGCTTCGTCATCGATCCGGACCATCACGCCGCCTATGACGGCCCTTCGAGTTTTGTCGGCTGCATTGATCGGATTAGCCGGGCTAGTCTCACCCGATTCAGGCGGTCCAGGTGCTCCATCTGAATTGAACAGATGCGACGCCGAATCTTCCGCTTCGCGGGCCAAAGCCTTGAGATCTGTGTCCCCCCAGATTGAGTTCGTCTGGGCTTTTGGCTGTCGTGGCCCGAGTTGAATTCAACAACGAATCTCCGTTGTGGAGTCTTCATCTCCTTTCGATCCCAGGCAACCATGAAAGATGCAACGTCGATTGGCGCCGCTGCATTCCTGCTGGCGCACTAATACAGCCCCTCTTAGCACGCTTCAACTCCTCGCCAAACGCGCAGCTGGCGCGCCTTCACCCGGCAAGAGCGGGAAACAGCAGGAGTTCGTTTGCCGCGACAATGCCAATGGGGAGCAAATATAAGCTTCTGGTGTAACGCGGAGCACGCCGAAGAAACGTCGCCCCGCGCATTCCCGGTCCTGGTTAGTCCAGACCGAGCCGCTTGCGCAGTTCGGCATTTTCCGCTCGCAGCTTCTCCGCCAACAGTTTGCGGAGCCTCTGGTTTTCCTCTTCGAGCTGGACGAGATCTGCCAAGTCATCGCCGGCCGGTAGGGGCTTGGTGTTTTTGGTGCCCTTTTGCGCGACAGGCTTCGCAGCATCTTTCCAATGATAGTAGGTTTGCTCCGAGATGCCGGCGCTCTTGATGGCGTCCTTGAGGGTGCCGCCTTCGCTGACATGCGTCTCGATCAGCCTAAGCCTTTCGCTCTTCTCTTGCTCGGTATAGCCCCTGCGTTTAGCTCCCGCCGTCTTTGATTGAGCCGGTTCGGCAGCCGCCTTCGGGGGCCGTGGCGACCTCGGCTTCCTAGTCGTTGGTGCTTTCACTTCCGCGTCCGTCGCTACAGCCGCAGCTGCTGCTCCGGCATTACTCTCGTCAGCCATCAGCAATTCCCTCCTTTAGTCATCGCCTGTTTTCGGCTGAGTGCACCACAGAGTCAACACAACCATCAGAGTCCTGCTTTACGGATCGTTGATGTTTGGCTTGTGCCTGACGATTGGCGGTGAAAGGCTCCCAGCTCTCACCTGAAATAGACGGTGCTTATCACTATCCCCACTTTGACGATCGTGGCGACCCCTACAGTTTGGCGCAGGTTCGGCGCGGCGCGAACGATAACGCAGTATGATGCCGCAGGGCACCGCCTTCTAGAGATCACGCCCGCCCGTCAGGGCCAAGGCGGCCGTCATACTTCAACTGCTTGGTCACCTCTACTTCTCATTTTCAACCGACGCACTTTGGGATGCGCAATATAAATCCAGACGACGAAATTCGCTCAAAAGTAATACTTGAAAATAGACTCGACCGGAAAGTCGTTCTCTGGTTCTATCTTGGCATACTGGTTCCGAGGGGCGTAGCAAAATGGCTTACGATTGGGATGGAAAGCGCACACGTCGGCTGCAAATGCTCAGGTTCATGGGAGCTCTGGCTATACCTGCTCTGCTATTCAGCTCCGCCATGGCGGCACTGCAGTGGACCGATTTGGCTGGCCCGGCCGTAGGGACGGCTCACCGTCGATAGATCTCCCAGCGAAGCTGCACCTTCAATTCAGACTGAAACGCGAGCGGTACAAAGGATCTTCCGTCGCATCGGGTGGCGGAGCGATGGGACACGATGAGTTCAGCTCAAACCTTGAGTTTCGATCCAATTGGGCCTGACGAGTTGGAGATGATCGGAAAGGCCTTCCAAGACGAGCTGCAAAGGCGAGCTTTGTCGCGCAAGTCTGAAGAAGCTGAAGCGCTCGCCGCAAAGCTGATCAACGCTTATCAAGCGGGGATTCGCGACGACCTGGGCTTGAGTATTGTCGCTGGGCTGTCATGAGGCGCAGCGCGCGCATCGGCAAATACACACTGAGCCAATTGATGGTGCCTGCTCGCGAGGCTCTCGCACTCATTCAATTGAGCGGCGGCGAGGGCTTATATTAGCCGCCAAGCAAAGATGACGGAGTGCACGCTTATAGGGGAGCGCCGTCAAGCTCACGAAGCATCGAATCGCTCAAGCATCTTCTTAAGATGAACGTTCTGCAGATGAAGCTTTTGAGCGAGTTGGGTTCTCAGCATTTTGATTTCTTCGTCGAGTGTTGCCACTTCATGGAAGAACACGTCACGTGAAGACGAGGGTGGCAAGCTTTGATGATCATTTGTAGCAACAGCGCTCTGCGCAGCCACATGGGCGTTGGTTCTCTTTCGACGGTCTCGACGCTTTATCCGCGACTTGCTCTGCGACTTTGTGCTTGCCACGCTTCTCGAAACCAACGAATTCGCTTCGGCACCCGAATGGTCGGCATGATGACGCGCGGTTGTTTGAACCTCTTCAGCATCGTTCGACTGTTTTAACGTCTGTGCGACATCGCCCTCGCCTTTCGCCTTATCCGATGCGACCGCCCCTTGATCGACCGACACGTCCTCATCGTGAGCAGATGGGTTGGCGGCTATCCTCGAACTGGGCGGAACTGTGGACGTATGCTCCACTTCGCTCTCGACAGCCTTGGAATCGGCGTCATCCCCGATCGACCGCTCTTGCGTTTCCGCCGATGGTCGTCGCGATATCAATTGGGCAAGGAATTTCCACGGTGTTTTCATAGTGTTTCCACCTTGAGCAAGCCGACTTCGATCCTGTTGAGTTATTGTTTCCTCCACAGTCATCTTTTGTGAGGCGGCTGGGCAGGTTCGAAGCCTGTTTTCGACCGAGCGAAAGACGGAGTCAACAAAGCTTCCCTTATCTGCAGAGGCGGCTTTCAACACCTTATGATGGCGAGAGCGAAATTCCTTTCCGCAGAGGTGGTCAGGGATGCCCTCATCGACGCTGCCGACGTTATCAGGACATTGAAAATCACGTTGGAACGGGTCCAAACAGGCGGGACCACCGCCGCGCTTGAGTTCTTGGGTGAGAAGCCGGTCATGATGCGGAGGGTCCGTTGATCTTGAGGCGCTAAGACGGATGCGTCGGGGCGCATCATTGGCCGGTCTTGATGACCCGGCGACGTTTTTTCACAACGACAATGCCGGCCGGTCGGTTGGCTGAATTCTCGGCCTTGCGCGTAAGTGTTCGGTTCGGAACTGATTTCGATGACGGGTGCGGTACCGCCTTTGGCTCCGGCGGTTGCGAGGTCCCCCGCTCTCCGGAACGGACGCGAACCCATGCCTGGGCTGTGGACGCTTTCCGCTTCCGACACCTCCCCGGCGTGATTACCGTCAAGACCGACGCGCTCCGCGCCGGCGCGCAAGGCGGATAAATACTCCCCCGCCTGGAATAGGCTCGAAGAGCTCTGTTCAACTCCTCGTCCGACAGCTCCCCGTCGATCGCGCGGATGTCGTCACGACTTCCAATCTTTAGCGGTTTGGGCGTTTTTAGATTAAAAGCAGCCGGCCACTTTTCCGAGAGAGCTCGAAAAAGCGCTGTCAGCGACTTCCGTTGCGTATCACTTGGCATGTCCATACTCGCAATCTGGTTGTTCCGATCGAAGCCGTCGGTAGCACGCACCTGTGTAAATGATTAGCGAAAGCCTGAGGCGAACCTTAGGGGAACCCGAGATTGCGTCGCCTCTGCCATGAATTTTCCAACAGATTTGTGCTGGGGCCGCGGGGGACGCAGCGGCAGTAGGGTGACACCGCAATCCAGCCATGCATCGCGCCCGCAACGAAAAACCCGTCACGCCTTGAACCGATCGAAGGCGGTGAGGCGCTTGATCGGCGGATCGGCCTCGTCCCAGCGATAGATCTCCGACCGGAGATAGTGAAGTTCGCCGTCAATACCGTCGCCGGCGACTTTGATCCACCAGCACTTTGGGCGACCATCACTGCCGTCGGACCAGCGGTAACCGCGCGCCTTGAAATGGTCCTTCATGTCAAAGGGACTGTTCTCTGCGAAGATGCGGACACGCGAGCGCTGGCTCGCCTGATAGAGCTCGGCAAATGACGTGCGGTCTCCCCCTCCCCGCGCGAGAACTTCAAGCAGGGCAAAGCAGTCATCGACCGCGCGATGGCCCTCATGAAAATAACGTGCCTGCCCGATGAGGTAGCCGAGCTTAAGAAACACCTCATGTAATATACGTGGTAATATACATTAAATCATACACAGAGAACTTCTCCTCGAATTTGAGCACAAAATATAGTTGAAATATATTTCAGAATATATTCGAGATTCCGCTTGCTTTTTGCCTTCAATGTATACATTTGAGTTGAGGAGACATGACATGGACAAGGCGAATGCATTTCCAGTGAGCACCAAAGCGATGGACCTCATCCGACTTGAAGGCGCAACGCTCCGAACGATGATGGTTCCAATCGTCAAAGACCTAATCAACTCTGGTGCCAGCAGAGCCTAGATTGAGAAACGGCGCGGGCAGCAGCTCGCCGCAACTCGCTGCGAAGCGCTCAAATGGTACGGGATCGGCAGCCAAGAAGATTCCACATCATTGGCCTCAGACTCAATGACTTTGAAGAGCACGCAGCCGGAGCTCTGGCTTCTGTGGAGAGGAAAGGAAATGATACGATATCTCTTCGATGCCGCAAATGCTGTAACCGCACTTGGCCTGATCTTTGCCATGACCGCGATTTACTTTGTGCTCGTCGACCATTTCGATGTTGGCATTTGTTTTGCGCTTTGGGCACTCTTGGCGGATGACGCCGATGGCATGATCGCAAAAAGCTCACCGAATCGAACGGCCGTGACCGCACAAATCGGGGGCGCCTTCGATGGGCTCGCCGATCTGGTTTACGCTGCGGTTTTCCCCGCGATTTTGGTCTTGTCTTTTAACGCGTTCTCATTTCCCGCGTTTCTAGCTGCTGTGTGTCTGGTTCTATCCGGAGCGCTGCGGCTGAGCCATTTTTTAACATTTGGGCTCGATGCTGATGGATTCGGTAGAGGACTGCCTCTCAACAATGATCTATTCGTCTTGGCGCTTCTCTTTGCTGCGAATCATTATTTCCCGATCCAAAGCCTTGGGACCCTCTTGATTGGGGTCGCCTTTATACTCTCGATCCTTCATCTCTCAACCTTCAAGTTTCCCGGCACGGGCAACAAGCTGCGGCTCACGAACCTGACGCTCGCGGTAGTTGGATCCATCTGGCTTCTGGCTGGCGAGCTGGGAAAGTAATTGTCACGAGGAGCGAGCAATGGATACGGCATTCGAAATCGAGACACGTGCAGTCTTTGATCGATATCAGAGGCTGCAGGAGGACGATGAACATATCTTTAGCCGATTAGTCTCGTTGATCGACGAGGAGTATTTCGGGTTCGATCCGGGTGGTTTTGATGGGCTGAACATCCTCGATGCCGGCTGCGGCTCCAACGCGAATGCATCCTATGCGTTTCTGGAAAAAGGCGCCGCAAAAGTTACTTCGCTGGAGCTTGGTGGGGATTGGATGGATTGCGCCGCTCGTCGGTTATCGAAGTTCGGTGCGCGATCATCGCTTGTGGGCGGAAGTGTTCTCAATCTGCCATTTGACGACAACAGCTTTGACTTCGTGCACTGCGCCGGTGTTCTGCCTCACACGGCTGATCCGAGGAAAGGGTTCGATGAACTGGCGCGGGTCACGCGCGCCGGCGGTCATTTGTTCCTGACGATCATGGGGACGGGAAACGGTGTCCTGTATCGTTGCATCAACCATCTGCGCGAACTGTACGCTTCGGATGCCCAGTTCCGGCAAACGGTCGACAATCTCGACGGTCGAACAGCGCAAGAGGCACTCGATTGGGTCTTTACCATCAAGAACGGACACGAGCGCCCCTTGTTGCATGGCGAGGAAGACTTCCTGCGCAGCCTTTTCGACGACGATCTCTTCGTCACACTGCGCGATCGGTTCCAGGCGCCCACGTATCACGAGTTCGCCTTTACCGAACAACAAATGCGTGACTGGTATCGCGAGAACGGTTTTGACGGGGTGCGGCGGGTCTCGAGATATACGAAAGGCTTCAAAAACCTTCGCCGGTTTCTGGCGCCGATGTATCTGCACTACGACCACCCGCTGGCCGTGTTTTGGTTTGGTGACGGCTGCATACAGATGATCGCCGTTAAGGCTTCGGAAAGCCTGTGAGACGTCGTGCAATGACCATGCTGGCGCCCTTGGAACAAGGGCTCGATCTGCAGATGGGATTTCAATCCGAGATTGTCGGGAGTGTTGCCGTGAATTGGGGCGCGTCGGACTTGGCCAACCGCTCCAACTAATCCGACTGCGGTCGAGGCATCTCGATCGGCCATATAGCCAGGCGAAGGAGGCCACATTGTGCGGCATTTTTGGTTTCATTGCGCATGCTCGAGATATGCCCCTTTCGAGAGACGCCCTGGAGCGCTGCGCAGAAGAGATTGCCCATCGCGGACCTGATGCCGGCGGCTGCTACATTGGCCGGAATTTTGGATTTGCCCATCGCCGGCTTTCGATTATCGATCTCGACCCCCGTTCCAATCAGCCGTTTGTTGAAGCGGATACCGGGATTGTCATCACCTACAATGGCGAAATCTACAATTTCCGGGAACTTCGCGTGGCGTTAGAGAAGGAAGGAGCGATATTTCGCACCGCATCCGATACGGAGGTGATCTGCAAGGCTTTTGCTAGGTGGGGCATCGACTGCCTACACATGTTTCGAGGAATGTTCGCCTTTGCGCTCTATGACCCGAGCTCTCAAGCCACATTCTTGGTCCGCGATCGTCTGGGAATAAAGCCTCTCTACTATGCTGATACTCCGATCGGCCTTGCTTTCTCTTCGCAGCCCTCAGCAATTCTTCGTTGGCCTGGTTTCAATGCGTCGATTGATCCGATCGGAGTGTCGAGCTTTCTTTCGTTCCGCGCCGTCTTTGGCGAGCGTTCGCTGTTTAGCAACATCATGAAGATGCCTCCCGCCACCTGGTTGCGCTTGCAAGGAGGCGAGCGGCAGCAGGAGCGGTGGTGGTCGCCGAGGCCGGACAAGATGGAAGATGCCCCCATTCAGGAGATGATCGGCGCCGCTGTTGAGGAACATCTTGTTGCAGACACGCCGGTAGCGACGCTCCTGTCCGGCGGGTTGGATTCCAGCATCGTTGCTTACGAGATCACAAATCACTCATCGCTAAAGCCCACCTGTTTCACCGGGGTTGTCGAAGGTGAAGGCTATGACGAAAGCCCGTTTGCCGCTGAAGTCGCAGCAACGATCCGTACGCCTCACCGCCTCGTTCCTCTGCCGTCGGCGACTGACATCGAGATCGTGACGAGACTTATTGCGCTGCGTTGTCATCCGCTTGGAATGCACAATGAGACGGCTATGTACCTCCTCGCGGAAAGTGTCGGGGCGGACTATAAAGTAGTGCTGACTGGTGAAGGCGCCGACGAACTCTTTGCTGGATACAGTCGGATCTATCGGCTGCCCTTCGATTTGATGCGCGACGGTTGGCTTGCGTGGATTCCCGCTCGTTTCAGCCGCACAATAAGGCGACATATCGGTCTGGCAAACGAGCGGTGCTCGGAATTCGAGCTGTTTTTGAATCGATACGCGTATTTTCCGATTGACGAAAAACTATCGTTGGCCACGAAAGCGTGGAGCCGTGCGATCAACGGCGACCATACGCTGATCGAGTGGATGAAAGACGCATACCTTGCGGCAGGTGACAGTCCAGCCGCACGCATAGCTGGCTTCTTCGTCGAGCATCATCTGACCGCCCTGCTGGAGATGGTCGACAACACGACGATGGCAGCGGGCGTCGAGGCTCGCGTTCCGTTCACCGATCATCGGATCGTTGCGCGAGCGCTATCAATGAGGCCGGCAGAGCGTCTGCGCTGGCGCAGCAGGTGGGCGGCGATAAAGGCTTTTACAACGCCGATCAGCTCGTTCAGCGAGCGTTTGGACGTCTCGAAAGTGCCGCTGCGGGACTTCTACACTCAGGTGTTGCCGTCGTCCGTCATCACACGCAAAAAGCTCGGCTTTCCGTTGCCGTTGGGTAGATGGGCAGCCGGCGAGGAATCGCGTCCGTTCCGGGACCTGTTGTTCAAAAGCACCCCAGCCATCGCCGACTTCATCGATGTCGGGGCGCTTAAAGCCTGGTACGACTCGCAGGCGGCTCGCGCGTCCGATGCGTTTGGGAGGCAATTTTGGCTCATCAGCAATCTCGAAATCTTCCTGCGGCAGCATTAGGGTTTTTGCGCCGTGCCGTCTTACAGGGGCTTGCGAACGCGGGCATCGCTTTGAAGGTTTTAGCAATGTTGGCGTTCGCCATCATGGCACTTTTCGTCAGGGCGGCATCGCAGGAGTTTCCCATCGGTCAGACAGCATGTTCCAATCAGTCAATGCCATCATCGCCGTGCTGACCTACCACGCGCTAAGAGGAGAATTGGTGGCCGGCCTTTGGACCCAATGGCCCTTGTTCCATATCCGGCGTCGCAATCCGGGGTGACATAGTCGTGCCGGAGCCGCTGAATGAGGATCACGAGGAAGAACTCCGGAGCGCCGCGGCCGATGATAGAATCTGGCAATTTCTCGGGGCAAATGGCGCAACCGCTTCAGGTTTCCGGGATTGGTTCGTCAGGATGGTCACAGAAATGGCGAGCAGGCAACGGCAGGTCGATGTGCTTAGGACTGTTAGCGCCGGCAAAATTGTCGGAGCATTTGGTTTCAACGATATAGATGTCTTCGAAGGGCGTGTGACGATTGGCAGCACTTGGCTGTCGCCGTATGCTTGGGGTACCAACGTGAACGCAGAAGCGACTTTTTTGCTACTGAAGCATCTCTACGAGGACCTTGCGGTCAATCGATGCGAATATTTTGTTCATACCGGAAATGTAAAAATGCTTGGGTTTCTCGATCGGATCGGTTTTGTGCAAGAAGGAGTTCTCAGAAGCCGGTTCCGATTGCGCAGCGGCGAGATTTGCGACTTGGCTGTCGGCAGCTGCCTCGGCGGAGATTGGCCCATCGTTAAGAAGAGGCTCCAGTCGCGAATGGACCGAAAGCGCTTTCATCTGGCCGTTCCGAATTCGACGAGCCTTGCAAACGACAGGGCGCCGAGCAGCGCCACTATGAGTGGATTAGGCGCGTGTTTTTCCAAGCCATCTTCACGGCATTGAACCAGGACCGCGATTTTGAATGGTTCTGCGTGGACGTCCCCCATCAGCATGCGGCGAGAGCCCGCAGGGAAAGAGGGGCCGAAAGCCTAGGGTCTCGGACGTTCACGCGGCAGCCTGAGCACGGATCCATGCCGACACCCCATGCATTGGGAAAGCCACTGCGATTGCTGACCGGTCCGGCCAGCAAGGCGGTGTCAAACGCGCTAGAAATGATTGAGGCGGTCGCCTGCGCTATGTCGCCGGCCAACCTGGGACAGGACGCCGACTATTTTCACGACTCCATCCTTGATCAGCGGGCAATCCCGGTCATTCAGCCCATGCTCGGCCGCAACCACCATCGTGCCTTTGACGAAGAGCTCTAACTAAACGAACGTTATGCTATCGAGCGGTTCTTAAACAAACTCAAAGACGTCCGCAGGACCTTAGCGCGCCACGACAAACTCCTCGCTAACTTCCTCAGGTTCGTCACCCTCGGCGCAATGATATCCTCCTTCGCTAAATCGTCCTGCTAAGTCCCAGTTTATTATTTCGCCCAACCGAAACCGACCCCTAATATTGCACGAGGCAAGAATGTCGCTCAGTCATAATCGTCACAAGAAGCTCATCGAGATGATTCAGATTGATGGTGAAGTGCGAGTCCGCGATCTGATGGCGCAATTCAATATTTCCGAGGAGACCGCACGGCGAGATATCAAGCAGCTCGAACAGGATGGTTTGGTTGTGCGCGTGCATGGCGGTGCAGTCGCCACACAGCAACCGAAGCTCTTGGCCATTTCGTCGCGCGCCATCTCTGGGCGCACAGAAAAGAACGCCATCGCCGAAGTCGCACTTGGCCTGCTGAAGCCTGGGCAGAATCTTTTCTTTGGCGGCGGGAGCACGGTGCTGTCCCTGGCGCACCGCATATCCATGCTGCCGGAAATGCGGATTGTCACAAATATGATAGACATCGCGATTGCCGCCTCCGAGGGCCGCCGGCACCATGTCGTAATGCTGGGCGGTGATTTCAACGGCGATTATCGCACCGTGACTGGATTTACAGCCCTGCGCACGCTGCGCGAGCAGCAGATCGATATTGCGTTCATTGGGGTCAATGCGGTGCATCCGACGCTCGGTGTCTTCGACCATGAGGAGGTTGGGCAAGACCTCGCGGCAACACTCGCAGAGCAGTCACGGAAGATCGTCGTGCTCGCCGACCACAGCAAGATCGGTTCGTCGGCACGCTACCGTATCCTGCCTCATTCTGCGATTACGACAATCATCACTGATCGGAAACCCGCGCCGGATGTACTGAGCGCGCTTGAAACCGCCGGAACACAAATCCTGTATCCACCCCAAAATCCCTCATAACCCGTCATTCGGATCGTCCTAAACAATACAACCTTTTTGAGTTTTTAGCCGTATTGTTGCACACCGGACGTTCCTACCGCATGAATCGGACAAAAAACCCTCATAACCAGTCTCAAACCAGCATAAAACTGTCACACAGGTGCTCTATATGCCGGCGGTATCGGAGCTGGGAGCGGGCTTGTCCGCTCGGCCGACAGAGAGAGGGTTCTTGAGATGCAAACTACTCGTCGCACATTTCTCAGCATGACGGCTCTGGCCGCCAGCACAATGGCATTGCCCCGCTCCATCCTGGCAGCAACCGGCCAGCGGCCGAGCCTTAATATTGCCGTTCAGGACCTGCGCACCATTCTCGAGCCGGTCGACAGGAACGCCATCGCCAACGTTTCCTGGCGAGTTCAATACAGTATTTATGACCAGCTACTGCGGACCGATTATAACGACAACTATCGCCTGCATTTCGCACTCGCGAAATCGCTGGAGCAAATCGACGCGAAGACCTATGAGATTGTCCTGCGCGACAATGTGAAATTCCACGACGGCTCCGCGATGACCGCCGACGACGTTGTGTATTCACTCGGGCCGGACCGTTTACGGGGAGAAAAGGCCCCGGGCGCAGCGGTGTTTGGAAACTTTCTTTCCTCTCTTGCCGATGTACAGAAAGTCGATGATCGAACCGTCCGCCTGGTGACCAAAACGGAGGATCCGGTCTTCACAGACAGACTCGGCGCCTGGGGCACACAGATCATCAGCGCCAAGGCACGGAACGCTGCCAGCAGCTATGAAGCGTGGGCGGCGAAACCGATCGGGACCGGCCCCTACAAGATCGGGGACGTTCGTGATGGCGACGAGATCACGCTGGTTGCACATGACGAATACTGGGGCGGCCAGCCGCCGTTTGCCTCAATTCGCTTCAAGCGGCTGCCGGAGATCGCCGCCCGCATCGCCGGATTGAAAGCGGGAGACTACGACATCGTCACTGACATCACGCCGGATCACCTTGACGAAATTGAGGGCACGAATGGCCTCTCGGTTAAAGGCGATGAAGCGATGTGGTTTCGCTTTCTCACATTCTCTCCTCTCAAGACTCCCGTTTTGAAGGATGTGAACCTTCGACGCGCACTCGCTTCGGCTATCGATCGGGAAGCGCTGGCGGATGGCCTCTGGAACGGCCGGGCAAAGGCGCTCAACGGCTGGCAGTTGCCGATCTTCGGTGAAATCAATGACCCAGGACGCAAGGGGGCGGCATATGACCTCGATCTGGTCAAGGAGTTGCTCGCCAAGTCGTCGTATAAGGGCGAAGAAATCCCTTATCCTTCCGTCGGCAACTATTATCCGATGCAGCTTGCCGATAACCAGGCCCTCGTCGAAATGTGGAAGGCGGCCGGGATCAATGTCAAGCTGATCATCTGCGAGAACTGGACGCAGGTAAAAGAGACCGGCGGCATAGCAGATACCTCCGGCGGCGCCTTCTACGCCGATCCGGTTTCGATGCTCTGGCAGATTATCGGGCCGACAAACACGCTGCAGGCAACTGGCGGTTGGACCAATGCCGAGTTCAATGCGCTTGGCCATGAACTCGAGACTGTCACCGATATCACCAAGCGCCGCGCGGCTTTCAAACGCATGCAGGATATTGTCGAGGTAGAGGATCCCTGCATAACGCCGCTGCATACCATGCCCTTCCTCTACGGCCAAAAGGCCGATGTCGCCTGGCAACCGAACCCGCTGCCGCAAATGTGGCTCGGCCCGAAGCTGTCGCCTGAGCCCGTGGTCTGACTTTCCCATGCTGAACGCACTCTTGCAGGACGGCGCGCGGGACGCGCCGTCTCCGGTTCGCGTTGTCGAAAGCTCCGCCGCAGCGCTAGCGATCAATATCTCCGGCCTGACCATAGCGTTCGGTGGCCTGCCTGTGCTGCATGGCGTCGATCTCGCCATTGGCAAGGGCGAAGCTGTCGGTATCGTTGGTGAATCTGGCTGCGGCAAGTCCGTGACCTGGCGGGGGGTGCTGGGCCTGTTGCCGAAATCCGCCGAGGTCAGGGGTGAGGCCTGGCTCGGCGATCTCGATCTCATCGATACGCGGCGATCCGTCCTGGACCGCGTCCGTGGCAGACGGATCGCCATGATCTTTCAGGATCCGGCCAGTGCGCTAAACCCGGTGCATCGGGTCGGCGCGCAAATTTCAGAAGCGCTTCGCCTGCATCGTGGGCTCGTGGGTGCTGCCGCGACTGCGGAGGCCCGCCGCCTCCTTGACCAGGTCGGCATTGCTGAGGCCGGCGCCAGACTTAGAGCCTATCCGCATGAGTTGTCTGGCGGCCAAAACCAGCGGGTGATGATCGCCATCGCACTCGCCGGCCGGCCCGAACTTCTTATCGCCGACGAGCCGACCACCGCGCTGGACGCCACCGTGCAGGCGCAGATCCTGCTGCTGCTCAACGAGCTTCAACGCGAAACCGGCATGGCGTTAGTGCTGATCAGTCATGATCTTGCGGCGGTGGGCGCGGTCTGTGACCGGGTTTGCGTCATGTATGCCGGTCGGATCGTTGAAAGCGCGCCAACACACACGCTTTTAACGGTCCCGCAACACCCCTATACCCGCGACTTGATCGGCGCCATTCCGCCATCGGATGGGCCGCGCGCGCGGTTGGTCGCCATTACCGGCGCCCCGCCTCAGCGCATCCTGCCGCCGGGATGCGCTTACGCGCCACGCTGCCGGGACGCGATCACGGCGTGCGGTACAGTCCGGCCGGAACTGCGCCTGCTCTCCACACAGCATTCTGCCGGTTGCCTTCGTCTCGAAGTCGGAGGGGGCCGATGAGTCTGTTGCGTCTCGACGCCATCACCCGCCGCTTTCCACTCGGTTCCCCGCTCTTCGGAACGCGAAAATATCTCGCCGCCGTCGATGGCGTGTCGCTGGAGATCGAGAGCGGAAAGACGACCGGAATTGTCGGAGAGTCCGGCTGCGGCAAGTCCACCACCGGCAGGATCGCGCTCGGCCTGGAGTCGCCGGACAGTGGACGTGTGCTGTTTGGTGGTTCACCGCTTCCGCCGGTCGACAGCAAGGCTTGGCGCGCGCAACGACGTCAGATGCAACTCGTCTTTCAGGATACCCTGGCTGCACTCGACCGCCGAATGACCGTCAGAGCCCTGATCGCTGAACCGCTTGAAGTTCACGCGATCGGCGATGCTGCGAGCCGCAGGCAGCGTGTGGCTGAGCTTCTCGACGCCGTCGGGCTCGGAGAGGTCCATGGTGCGCTTTATCCGCATCAGCTTTCCGGCGGGCAGCGCCAGCGCGTTGTTATCGCGCGAGCGCTGGCCCCAAAACCTTCGCTCCTGGTCTGCGATGAGCCGGTGTCGGCACTCGATGTCTCTGTCCAAGCACAAATCGTCAACTTGCTGATGGACCTTCAAAAGGATCTCGGCCTGGGCATCTTGTTCATCAGTCATGACTTGCGCCTCGTACGCCATGTCAGCGATCGAATAGTCGTCATGTATCTCGGCCGAGTCATTGAGCAGGGGGGCGCCGACGACGTCATTCATCGTCCCGCCCATCCCTACACGCAGGCCCTGGTGTCGGCGATGCCGAAGCTTCCGGGCGGCTTCGACCACTATGTGCCGCTGACCGGCGAACCGCCGAGCCCCGCCGACCGACCGAGCGGCTGCCCGTTTCACCCACGTTGTCCGTTGGCACAAGACATCTGTCGCCAGAACCTGCCCGAACTCCTGCCGTCAGGTCCTGAGCGGAAGGTCGCCTGTCATCGCGTGAGGGACTGATGACCGCAACATTCATTCGTTACATGTCACCTAAGATCCTGCGCGCGGCAGCTTCCGTGCTCGTGGTCGTGACCTTTACATTCATGGTCCTGCGTGTCTCCGGAGATCCGGCGCTGCAAATTCTCGGCCCCGACGCGCGAGCTCCGGATATAGAAACGTTTCGTCAGCAGTTTGGGCTCGATCAGCCTCTGTATGTCCAGTATGTTCGTTACATCCTGGCGGCAATTTCCGGTGACTTCGGTAATTCGATGCTGACTGGAAAACCAGCCTTGCAAGTTGTCTTTGATCGCGTGCCTCTGACATTGGCACTGATGCTCCCCGCATTGGCGCTCACGATGCTGATCGGGATTCCAGTTGGTGCATATGCCGCCATGCATCGTGACAACTGGATCGACCGAGCCGTGATGACAATGACGGTGCTGGGCTTCACGGTACCAAGCTTTGTGCTCGGACTGCTGCTAATTCTGATCTTCTCAGTGACTATCCGCCTGTTTCCTTCTGGCGGCTCAGATGGTTGGGCAAGCCTTGTCCTGCCCGTGATGACGCTTGCACTGGGCGGGGCGGCCATTATCGCCCGCTTCACACGCAGCGCCATGATCGAAGTCCTGTCGCAGCTTTATATCATCGCAGCCAGCGCCAAGGGTGTGACGTGGCGCCAGGTCGTCCGTCATCACGGCTTTCCGAATGCGATCATTCCGGTGCTCACGCTCTTTGGCATGATGCTCGGCGGACAGGTTGCTGGCGCGGTCTTGGTGGAAAGCGTCTTCGGTTGGCCTGGCATCGGCCAACTGCTGGTGGTTTCGGTTGGAAACCGTGATCTCGCCGTGGTTCAGGTTATCCTCCTTCTCGTCGCCCTGACTATGACTTCGGCCAACCTGATGATGGATCTGCTCTACGGAGTGTTCGATCCGCGCCTGCGTGAAACAAGTTCAGGATCGCGATGAACATGACAACCATCGAAAACAAACTCCCAGTAACTCGCAGAATTGACGTGCCGACACTTCTCGCGGCGGGATGGGTTCTGCTCACGCTGATTGTCGCACTTGGTGCGCCGCTCATGGCACCTTACGAGATCACAGCCATCGACCTACGGCATCGCCTGGCGCCGCCTGTAGGTTTCGGCGGAACGACGCAGCATATCCTTGGAACCGACGATCTAGGCCGTGATATTGCCTCGCGTCTTCTGCATTCGATCCGCACCAGCCTGCTGGTCGCCTTCGGTGCCACCGCCATCAGCGTGTCCGTCGGCACGGCTATTGGATTCGTCGCCGCCTATTTCCGCGGACTGATTGAGCATCTCCTGCTCTTGATGATCGACGTGCAGGCTTCTCTCCCGTTTCTCATCGTGGCGCTGGCAATGCTTGCGTTCTTCGGCAATTCGCTAGTGCTGTTCGTCTGCCTGATGGGGCTTTACGGCTGGGAGCGCAACGCGCGGCTGGCACGGGGGTTGGCAATGGCAGCCGGGGCGCAAGGATATGCGAGTGCGACGCGCCAACTCGGCGCACATCCAATGCGCGTTTACCTCCGGCATATCCTGCCCAATAGTGCGGCAACGCTTCTGGTCGCGGCTACGGTAACCTTTCCTGAAATCGTGCTGGTGGAGAGCGGCCTGTCCTTCCTAGGCCTCGGTGTTCAGCCGCCGATGACAAGTCTCGGTCTCATGGTCGCCGCCGGTCGCGAATATATTGCCCGCGCCCCTTGGATGCTGCTCTCGCCAAGCCTTGTCATCGTGTTGACCGCTGTCTCCGTCAGCGTTCTTGGCGACGGGCTGCGCGACAAGCTCGATCCGACCCTCAACTGACGGTGCTCCATGCAAAAAAAACTGCTCGCAATTCAGGTCGACGGTGTAAGCGCCGATACCTTTGAGAAATATGCACATCGGCTTCCGAACATGAACCGCCTTGCCGTGTCGGGCCTGCGTGTCCGCCGGCTGAAGTCGGCCGTGCCGGCGACCTCCGTTCCTGGCCGAGCGACGATGCTGACCGGCGTCGGACCGGAATTGCATGGTGTTTACGGAAACCACATCTTCCGTGGGGATGCATTCGTGGCGCCACTGGCCGAAGACCTGCAAGCGCCGACAATCGCGGCCCATGCAAAGGCGGCCGGCCTCGACGTCGTGACAATCGGTCAGGCGCTTGTCGATCCAGCCGATACATCTGTCTACGTCTCGCCCTGGTGGATGCGCGGATTCATGACCGGTCATCGCTTCGGGAAAATGGTCACCCCGGAGGCTTTGTCCGCTTCGCGAGCGATCCACGACCCCGAGAACAGGCTCGTCCTTGCCGGAATGACCGACATGGATGCGTTTCGGGAGCCGGTCAATGACGGTGCACCGCCACTTATCGCTGGCCTTGCGCTCGATCAGTTCATCAATCGCGCTGTTGTCGCCATGCTGGGCTCAGATCGCCCCCCGGATCTCGTGTTGACCGAGATTGAAATGCCGGATTCGTTCCAGCATTATCTCGGCTATGACAGCCCAGGGGCGATCTGGTCGGTAGAGTTCGCCGACATGCTGATCGGCAACTTGCTTGCCGTCCTGGAGCGTACCGGGCGCCGCGAAGACTACGTTGTTGCGGTCGCTAGCGATCATGGTCATGGCCCGGTCGATACGGCGATCTTTCCAGAAGCTATCCTCCCCGAGATGCACTGGATGACGGAAGGCGCAAGCCTCTACGTTTCGGAGAGGGCTTCCGGCGATATCGAAAGCGCCGCAGAACGGCTCTCGGCGTACGGCGTCGAGCTCTGGAACGACGACCACCTGCCGGAACGTCTTCGCGGCACGGTGGCGATGTTCGTCGCGCCACCGCGGCATTCGTTCGAGGAGCGGCCCAAGGATGCGTCAGGACCGCTCTCGGCGACGGGCAGTCCGCGCGCAATTTCGACGCACGGCTTCCGACCGGGCAGCCCTGAGGACGATCGTATGTTCATCCTCTCCGGCAATGGTGTTGCGCCGCAGATCATCGAGTCGGCGAATGCAAACCAATTTGCGCCGACGCTGGCGAACGTGCTTGGGCTGTCACAGGCGCCCTATGCGGGGCGTACCCTGATCCAAGGTTCGCAAGAGCTTGAACTGAGCTGAAGCAAAACCGTCGAGCAATCACGATTCTCCTTCTTTCGACTGCCGAGACAGGGCTCTGTCTGAACGGCGGCGGTGACGGGACCTCCATTAAAAGCTGACAAGCCCATTCCTGCGGTTTGGACAACGCACGAGGGACCACTCTGGAGCGGCCATTATTTGATCGAGAGGACTGAATTGCGACACTGGCTTGACAAACTCGTTGACCTCGCCGCCATACCTGGCGATGAACGCATCGTAAAACTCGGGCTTGCGGAATTCACCGAGGAGATGGGCTTTGCGGGCTATGCCTATGTCAACATACTGCCAAGCCACGCCCACATCGTTTCGAACTATAGACCAGAGTGGCAGTCCGAATATGCCGAACACCACTATTTGGATATCGACCCGGTCCTCCGACGCGCGAGAGCACTAAATGGCGTCTTCACCTGGAGCGGTGAACGGGAGAGGTCACGGTTGTCGAGGGAGGAGCGCTCGTTCTATGCACACGCGGCCGATTTCGGCATCCGCTCCGGCGTGACCATTCCCATCAAAGCCGCATACGGCGCTCTTGCGATATTCACGCTTGCCTCAGAGAAGCCGGAGAGCGAACTGAAACACGGGATGGACCCGGTGGCCGCCGCCGCGGCGGTTGGGCAATTGCATACCCGCATCACCTTTACCGATCTGGCGCCAACCGTTCCGCAGCCCGAATTCTTCGATGCCAGGGCAGCCAACTATCTTTACTGGATCTCAGAAGGAAAGACAAAAGCGGAAGTGGCAGACATCGCCAACGTCACGTATAACAGCGTGCGGGTAAAGCTTCGACAGGCAAGCAAGCACCTCGACACTAAGAACACGACCCACCTGGTCTCGGTCGCCATTCGCAAGGGGCTGATCTGAAGCTCAGTTCGTCGGTACCTTGGGAATATAGCCAAGGAGGTTGATCAGCGTGTTCGTTGCATATGTTTGGGTATGCATCTCAATGCAGGCCCTGATATAGTCGAGATGCTGGGCACTCCCGATCATCTCTGGAATTTCGTCTTTCTCTGGCAATGCCTGAAACAGTTGATCAGCCTTGTCAACGAGGAGCCGGTGGGTTCGGATAGCTTCTGCCGCGAGAAGTTCCAACTGGGGCCTGGGAAGCCCCTGCGTGAGCCCGAGCAGGGCGCGGATTTCGAGTTTGGCGTCAAACGTCTCTGGTTTCGATCCCATCCCCGTCACGTCCTCCGGCTTGTCCGCGGTGCGCCCCCGCGAACGTTAATCCTTGATCCCAAGCCGGGGGTTGGAAACTGTACTCGGACAGTCCTACGACCTTTAGCACCGGAGCGCCTGGACATACGTCGCAGGCCCCCGGCCGAAGGCCAGAGGATTCTGATGTCGTCATGGCCGACATCAGCCACCGAGTAGGGGTTTCCACACCCCGGGGCAGCGCGTACTGCCCTACCCTCCCTTATAGAGGGCAGGATCGATTTTCGCCAGTGCAAACAGGCGGATAATTGCCGTCGGGACGGTGCAAATTTGGCTCTCTCTCGCGCTCATTTCGCACCGATGCCGGAAAGATCGATCCGGATGCCGGCCTTGTTGAGGTCGCCGTCGCGACCAGGATCGTTTGCCGGTTCGCGCTCTTCATCCTCATCAAACTCATCCGATTTCTCGGCGTCCTCGTTGCCGGGCCCGCCCCTGATCGGCTCGGCTACCTCGGACTTGCCCGGATCCGGCGTCCGGAACACGGCCTCCCCCTCGAAATACCCGGTCTGCCAGGCGATGATCGCGTCTTCGAATACCGGCGGCAGGAGGTCTTCACCGGTCGGATTGCCGTACCACTTCAAGACGATCCGGTAGATTTTGGCGAACAGCGCGGTTCCCATGCGAAGATTGTTGCAGGCATCGACGAGATCAGGCTTCAACGCACCCGCCTCGAGGACCCCAAGACCCGCCGGATACTGGGTGATGCCGACACGCACGACATTGCGCCCGATATGCTGGCGGATCAGGTCCATGGCCTCTTGCGGGTTTGAGGGTTTTGGGACGAGAACAACGCGTTTCCCGGAGCGCACCGTAACCGCCAACGGGTCATCCGCACCGGCCTCGGCGATGAACTTTTCGACAATCGCCGGCTTCAGCCCGGGATCGGCGCATCCCTTGATGAGAGCCGCATCGACCATGCTTGTTCTCCATGTTTTCAGGTGTTGAAAGCGAGCACGAGCGGCAGTCCGAACAGCTTTGCCCAGGCGATCGCGCTCGCCCGCTGGATGGCGACGATCGACGTGCCCGTCGTCCACCAGCCATTGCCGGTCGCGACGAGGATGTCGGGGGAACCGAGCATCGACTGCAATGCGGGCCAGACGAGGAGCTGCTCGTAGCAGATCAGCGGCGCGACCCTGATGCCGTCATCCTCGAAGACGGGGTTGGCGAAGAGGTGGGCGCTTGCGCCGCCGCCCTCGCCTGTCCAGTCCTTCCAGGGTTGCCACATCGACACCGGGACCGGCATGCGTTCGCGATAGAGGATCTGCGACCGCTCGGCCGAGATCGCCACAAGCACGTTGTCATAACCCGCAGGCTCAAGCACGGCCGCGCCGGCGATGACGGTGATATCATGGCCTCGCAAAGCCTCTTTCCAGAGACGCTCCACGGTGGGCGTCCAGAAGCCGAGCGCGCTTTCAGGAAGGACGATGAAGCGGATGCCGTCGCCTGCGTTTCTGATAGCTGTGGCAATCAGGACTCGGTGGCGCTCAAATGATGTGTCGCGCCCCAGGCTTTGGCCCAGTTCAAGATCGACGCCCTTCCACCCTTGGGCTAGGCTCAATGCTGTCCAGTTTGCGGCGGACGAGAACCAGAAGCTCATCAAGGCAACGGCTGCTGCGGGCCAGTATCGCGATGTCATCATTGCGAGGCCGGCAGCGGCTGCAAGCAATCCAAACCAGCCCCAGTCCGGGAACAACACGCCGGCCGCGGTGATCGGCTGCGCCCAGCCGGTGATGCCGAAGGGCGGCAGCGTCATCACCATCGTCGCCGCGAAATACCGTAGCGCTCTTCCTCTTTCCGGATGGACCCTTCCCTCACGTCCCTCTTCCTGTCGCCCCCACCCCGACCCCTTTGCCCAGGCCGCCGCATGCACCGCGACAAAGGCAGCCGAGGCGGCCAGCCAGAGCAGAAGTCCGGGCCAGAGATCGGCGGCATAGAAGTTCGCGACACCTTGCGGCAGGCCACGGCTAGCGGCGAGGAAATAGCCCGCCGAGACCAGGGATGCGACCGTGCGCGACGGCGACAGCGCCCAGAGCGCCGGAAAGACCATCGCCACCGGAAGCGCAAGAACGACACCGCTCCAGGCGACCGCGCCGACGATGATTGCCAACGCGACGAGAAGTGCCGCATGTGCGCGGTCACGGGTCGACCGTGAGGACCGGCCGGGCAAGGCCGAGCAATCCGTTTTCCGGGATCGGACCAAAATATCGGGAATCATAGGAACTCGTGAAATGGGAGTGCAGATAGAGAGTGCCCGGCGGCACGATGCCGCCGGCAAAGGGCTTGAGCGCGCGCCCGGCGCCGTCGGTCTGGCGCAGGCGCGAGGACGGTAGTATCTCGCCGTCGATGCGCACCTCCTCGCCGACTTCAACCTTCTGACCGGGCAGCGCCGCCACGGCCTTGATTAGCGGTGCGACGCCACCCGGGCAGAGGCCGCGGGCGAGATAGAGACGACGTCGTGCCTCCTCGAACAGCGGCGTCACCGGCGGACAGACGAAAACGAGATCGGCGACCGCAATTGCACGGCTCGGTGCCTCGATCCGCCAGAGCCCCAGCGGTTCGCTCGGCGTCAGGTTCAGCCGGTAGTCGCCGAAACTCGCGGAGCCGGAAAGAAGACCGACCTCTATCGCCGCCACCGCAAGGACCATGGTTGGACCCCGCCGCTTCATTGTTTCAGGGTCGGGGTCTGACGCTGCGACAGCCGCATTTCCTCCGCCTGCTTCAGCGACACCACCTTGCGTTCGTGGGCGGCCAGTTGCTGGGCGGCGCGCATGATAGGCCACGCCTCCTTCAGCCGATGCCTTTCCTCGGGCCTCAGGCCATCGGCGAGCTTGTCGAACAGCTTGCCTGACGGCGCGCGCGCGGCATTGGTGAGCATGCTGCGCTCGCCGAACCGCGCAGCGACAGCCTTGGTGAATCCGTGGATTTCGAGCTTGGTCTCGCGGTTGCTGAGCGCAAATCCAAGGGCGGCCGGAAGATCGTTGCGGTCGATCGCATCGCGCACGCGCTCGAGCACGACCCGGGCGGCCGGCGACAATGCCGGAATATCGATCGATAGCCGTTGCCGAAGGCTCTTCTCCTCAGCCTCCAACCGCTCTCGGGCGCTCTCGCGCATCCTGAGATATTGCTCGATGTCGCGTTTCAAAGCCGGCACGTTGACCTCGGCGATGCGACGCGCCTCGCGCTCGGCCTTGCCGGCAAGAAGGCCGGTCTTGCCCTTCAGCGGTCCGATCGAAGCCAGCTCGGTCGCAAGCTGCTGGAGCACCTTCCTGGCTGTCATCCGGTCGGCAAGAACCGCATCGAAATTCATGGCCCGAAAGGCTGTCTCGGGATCGGCAAAGACATAGCGGAAGCGGGTGGAGACCTCCTCCCACTGAGCTTTGAGCGCCGGATCGTCGCCGAGCTTTCGGTCGACGCTGTCACCAACGCAGAATGTGAACTGTTTGATGCCGGCGACCATCGGCTCGGCCTCCTTCTTCTGTTTCTGGATGGGGGATTGAAGAAGACCAAACCGCTCGCCCGCGAGCCGCAGGCGAGATATGAGATCGGTCAGCTTCTGCTTCTGGCGCAGCGTCCAGTCGAGGCGGTCGCGCACAAGCGTGCGGGCGACCTGGACGAGATGCAGGCCGCGGTTCTCGGCAAAGGAGAGCGCTTGCCGGTAGAGCGTGGCGCGCTCGTAATCGAGCGTCGTCTCCTTGGCGTTGCGACGCGACAGCACCCGTTCGATCCCGCCATTGAAGGCGAAGGATCGTGCGCCGTAATAGACCTGCAGATCCTCCCGATGGCGCGTCATCGCGACATAGACAAGATGTCGATCGAGCGAAAGGGACGCTAGCACCTTCACCCGGTCAACGGTGGCGCCTTGAGACTTGTGAATCGTCGTCGCGTAGCCGTAATCGAGATTGTAGTAGAACCGCTGTTCGACCGTTACCTGCCGCCGCTGATCGCCCTCGCCGACCGTGGCGATAACCCGGTTGGGCGCGGCTTCGACAACGTGGCCGATCATGCCGTTCTTGACGCCGAGCGATCCGTCATTCTTCAGGAAGACGATCTGGTCGCCGGCATCGAACCGGCGCATGCCGTCGGCGGTGCGGAAAGCACGGCCTTCGCCGACCACGCCGCGCTCGACCAATTTTGCGCGCGCCATCTCATTGAGCAGGCGCACGTCGCGGCGCAAATGCGCCACGATCAGCGCCGACTTCTTCGGATCGTAATCGCGGTTCCAGTCGGCGACCAGGTGGTCGATGGCCTCGGCCTTGAGCGTCGAGCCATGCAGCTTGCCATAGGTTCGATAGGCGGCAAGCGCCGCTCCAATGTTCCCACGCGCCAGATCAAGCGAGGCAGCCCGCATCCAGTCTTCGCGCTGACGGTAGATCGTTTCGAGTTCGGCGTAACCGACGCGGTCGACAATGGCGCGGAAGGCGGCCCCCGCTTCGATCGGCTGCAGTTGATCCGGATCGCCGACGAGCACCAGCTTCGCCCCTGTCCTAACCACCGTCTCTATAAAGACGGCCATCTGTTTCGAGGCGACCATGCCGGCCTCGTCGATGACGAAGACGGTCTTGGCGTCGAGGCCGTCGCGGCCATGCTGCCAGCGCAGTTCCCAGGATGCGAGCGTGCGACTCTTGATGCCGGCTTCCTTCTCGAGGCCTTCGGCAGCCTTGCCGGCAAGCGCGCCACCGACGACCCGATACCCGGCCAGTTCCCAGGCTTGCCGTGCCGCCTTCATCATCGTCGTCTTGCCGGCGCCGGCACGTCCGACTATCGCCGCGATCCGGGCCGGACCTGCTACGTGCTCGATCGCGGTTTTCTGCTCGTCCGAGAGCCGCGCATGATGCGAAAACGTCGCCGTCAGCGCTTGTTCCCGGACGCCATGCGAGGATTGCCGCGAGAGCCAGATGGCGCGACTGGCCATCTCGGCCTCGAGCCGGATCAGCGTCCGCGTCGTATAGCGCGCGGGCACCCGCTCCCCGGTGGCAAAATCGATCGTGTCGCGCTGGAGACGTAGCACGTCCGGGCTCTGGATGATCCGCACCATCAACTGCTGGAAAGTGCCGGGATCGTCGACATAGCGATGCAGCACCTTGGCGACATCTTGGTTGTCGAAGACGCTCTTCTCCCGGGTGATCAGGTCGAGCACGACGGCCGGGTTGCGAAGGATGCGGCGGGCGTTCTCAGCGCGGCGTTCGTCGTTGAGTTCGAGCCGTTCGAGTTCCGGGCGAACACCCTGGCTCTCCGCCTTGCGCTCGATCGCCTTGGCGCCGACGCCGAGATGGATGGTCGGCTCCAGCTCGATGCCCTGCTTTTCGTAGGAGCGGCCATCGATCCTGAGCGAAATTCCGTTCAGCGCCAGATGATGGTTCTGCCGCTCGAACCAGCCGTCGCGCAGGACATTGAAATCATCCGTGGAACCGGCCCAGAGCTGATAGACGATCTTGCCGGATTTCGTGCGCAGCGGCTGGCCGCCGCCCTCGCCGAGAACCGCGACCTTCTTCGCCCCGAACCCGTCCTCGGTCAGCGGCCGCAAGGTCGTCATCAGGTGGATATGCGGATTACCGGGATTGTCGTGGTAAACCCAGTCCGCAACCATGCCCCTGGCGAGGATATGTGTCTCGACGAAATCCCTTACGAGAGCGATGTTCTGCTCGGGCGTGAGCTCCAGCGGCAGTGCGATGGTCATGTCCCTGGCAAGCTGGGCATCGGAGCGCTTCTCGAAGGCCTCGACCTTGTTCCAGAAGGCTTCCGACGCGCCAGAAATCGACCGGTCGGCGATAAGCGCGCGCGCCCATTTCGGGGCATCGGCCGGGAGGACAAATTCCTCATGCAGCAGCCCTTCCTTCGTGGCGTAGTCGATGGTGCGGGCCTCGCGCTCGTAGTCCATCCTGGCGCAGTGCCGGTAGGCCGCCGACAGCACGGCGCTGCGTCCGTCGCCGCGGCTGACGATGCTGGCTGAGAAATGGGCGATGGCCACGGCGACAGGAACTCCCGGATTGAACCGCGTTCGGCCGAAGAGCGGGCCCCGCCAGGGCAATCAGCAAACACGTCGCCACAGCGACGTATAATTGCGCCCTTGGATCCGCTCTCGTCGAGCGGCGGGATGATGGACGAAAGTGTCGGCCTTGCCGACGTGCAATACTGCACCTTTCAAAACGGAAGCATGCGGAGGAGTTTCGGGCGGCGCGAAAGCACGCCGAAGTCCAAGGAGATGCGACCCGAATGAAGAAGCCGTCATCGAAGATCAGGGAAGAGATCGCCCGCCTGCAGGAACAGTTGAAGCAGACTGAGACACGCGAGGCCGAGCGCATCGGGCGGATCGCGCTCAAGTCCGGTCTTGGCGACATCGAGATCGAGGAAGCGGATCTCCAAGTGGCTTTCGAGGAAATTGCCGGGCGCTTTCGCGGCGAGAAGGGACAGGCGACCGGAAGAAAGAATGCCGGCGATGGCGGGGCCGCCGGCGAAACGCCGGCGAGCTTCAGCCCTGGCGCGGATCAGGGCAGCACTGGCGAGGCTTGAGCGGATGAAGCGGCTCACCTCATCGGAGGCGCGGAAGAAGGACACGCGCGAAAAAATCGAGCTCGGCGGTCTGATCGTCAAGGCAGGCCTGCGTTACGAGAAACGGGCCCTTCTGCTCGGGCTGCTGATCGACGCTGCTACTCGCCTCAAGGGCGACGCGGCGGAACGGTCGCGGCTGATGGCAATCGGGATGGAGGCGTTTGGCCGTGACGGCGAATAAGGTCCTCCTTGCGGTTTTTCCGGCCATGGCGATGATCGCTGCTGCAATCGTCATGCCGGGCATCGAACATTGGATGGCGGCGTTTGGAACGACGCCCCAGGCACAACTGCTGCTCGGGCGGATTGGTCTTGCCCTGCCCTATGCGGCCGCGGCGGCGCTCGGCGTGATCGCGCTATTTTCGGCAGCCGGCGCGGTCGACATCAAGGCTGCCGGCTTGAGCGTGTTATCCGGCGCCATCTTCGTCTCAATCCTGGCGATCGCCCGTGAGGCGCTGCGGCTCCAGGCTCTTGCCGACCAGGTCGCTGAGGACAAATCCGTCCTTGCCTATGCCGATCCATCGACGATGCTCGGCGGCTCCGCCGCGATCCTCGCCGGGATCTTTGCTCTGCGCGTCGCGCTGAAGGGCAACGCGGCATTTGCACGGCCCGTCCCTCGCCGCATCACCGGCAAGCGGGCGATCCATGGTGAGAACGACTGGATGGCGATGAAGGACGCGGCAAAGCTCTTTGCCGAAGACGGCGGTATCGTCATCGGCGAGCGCTACAGGGTCGATCGCGACAGCGTCGCCGCTACATCGTTCCGCGCCGATCAGCCGGCCAGCTGGGGTGCTGGCGGGCGCTCTCCGCTCCTCACCTTCGATGCATCTTTCGGCTCCACGCATGGCGTGGTCTTCGCAGGCTCCGGCGGCTTCAAGACAACGTCGGTCACCGTTCCAACTGCGCTCAAATGGGGCGGCGGGCTCGTCGTCCTCGATCCCTCGAGCGAGGTGGCGCCAATGGTGATCGACCACCGCCGCAAGGCCGGTCGAAAGGTCATAGTCCTCGATCCGTCGACCCCGGACGTCGGCTTCAATGCGCTCGACTGGACCGGGCGGTTCGGCGCAAGCCGGGAGGAGGATATCGTCGCGGTCGCGACCTGGGTGATGACCGACAATCCGCGCCCGGCGGCTGCCCGCGACGACTTCTTCCGGGCATCCGCCATGCAGCTCCTGGTGGCGCTGATTGCCGATGTCTGCCTCTCCGGCCATACGGACGAGAAAGACCAGACGCTGCGGCAGGTGCGCGGCAATCTCGCCGAGCCCGAGCCGAAGCTGCGCGAGCGCCTGACGCGCATTCACAGCCAGTCGAATTCGGATTTCGTCAAGGAGAATGTCGCGCCTTTCATCGCCATGACGCCAGAGACGTTTTCCGGCGTCTACGCCAATGCGGTCAAGGAAACCCATTGGCTGTCTTACCCGAACTATGCGGCCCTCGTGTCCGGCGACACCTTTGCCACCGACGATCTTGCGGGCGGCAAGACCGATCTTTTCATCGCGCTCGATCTCAAGGTGCTGGAGGCCCATCCCGGCTTGGCTCGCGTCGTGATCGGCTCGTTCCTCAATGCCATCTACAATCGCAGGGGTGAGATGAACGGCCGCGCGCTCTTCCTGCTCGATGAGGTCGCGCGTCTCGGCTATATGCGCATCCTCGAGACGGCGCGCGATGCCGGCCGCAAATACGGGATCACGCTCACGCTGATCTTCCAGTCGCTCGGCCAGATGCGCGAGACTTACGGCGGCCGAGACGCGACAAGCAAATGGTTCGAGTCAGCCGCCTGGATCAGCTTCAGCGCGATCAACGATCCTGACACGGCGGAATATGTTTCGAGGCGCTGCGGTGAGACGACCGTGGAGGTCGATCAGCTGAGCCGCTCGACACAATCCTCCGGCTCGTCGCGGACGCGCTCCAAGCAGCTCGTCAGCCGGCGGCTGATCCTGCCGCATGAGGTGATGCGCATGCGCAGCGACGAGCAGATCGTCTTTACATCAGGCAATCCCCCGCTCAGGTGCGGACGCGCCATCTGGTTTCGGAGAGAGGACATGAAGGCCTGCGTGAAGCCGAATGTGTTCTTCAAGGGTGACGCGGCAGCCACGGCGCGCACGAAGCCTCAGCCCTGATGCTGATCTTCAGGAACGCCCTCGAGCAGGCCGTCATAGACTTCGAGCAGTGCAGTGGTGATGGCCTGGCCGAGCGCGTTTCCGGCGGCACGTACGTCATCATCCGTGCCGTCGCGCGCAGCTTGGGCGAGCTCGAAGCCCTGCTCGCTGACGATCTGCTTGGCGACCTCGATCGCCCAGAGACCGAAGTCGCCGCGATTTCCGATTTGAACAGTATCTTCCATGGTCATCTCCCGAGATATCTGCCGCGCGCCTTACAATTTTCTCGAGCCGAAGGCCAGTGCATCAGTGTGCGGAAGAAGCAAACCGGTGGCATGGTACGCCCGAACTTAGCCAGCCCGGGTGAGATCGAGAGGGGTCGGCAGAGCCTCCCTTTCAAGCCGTGCCGGCCGGTCGATCCGGATGGAACGGCTCATAGGGGAAGGCAGAACCAGAGGCGGCTTGCCGCCTCTGTCTGGACCTCAATCGCCCGGGTCGAAAGGCTCTTTGTCCTCGAGGCCAATGCGCCATAGTTTGTCGGACCACCGCGAGGGAAGATATATCTCGTCGCCGCCAAAGTGCGCGATGATGATCCTTCAGGGCTCATGAAACAAACCGAACTCGGCCTTATGGTCGATCGCGTAGAGCAGCGCCGCTGATAGAAACTCACGCGAGATGTCGCCGGGCACATGAACTTCCGCATCGAAATTTCGGCACAAATCCTCAGACGCGTTCGGCTGCTGATCCGGCAGACCCTGGTCTTGGCCAACCGGGTGAATGGTTTGATGCTTTGTCATCAGAGGCTCCTTTTCGTTTTCTGACGAAAGGGATCCGCACCGTAGCCCGTGAGGGGTCAGGGACCGCGGAACGCGGCCGCCGCGCGGCGAGCGGAGGAACCAAGTTTTTCTGTGCCGCTTGCAGCGCAGGGAAAATTGGAGGGGCCGCGATGTCTTTGACGCCGGAACGGCGAGTGCACGCTGGGACGGCAGGAGATAGACCGCGTCCTGAAAAGGACGCGACCGCTTGCCAGCTCTGCTGGCCATACGACGTTCCGGCAATCTCGTAATGACGATATCTGGCAACGCCAAGCTTCTTCTTTACGAGAGGATCGTAACCCGACTGGGCGGAGAACGCATGCGAGCTCCGGTCGCAGCGCAACTAAAGCCGTGCACCGTCGGCGCCTCGCCCATGCACCATTCTTCACGAAAATGAATCGGTCGCACCTGTATGATTCACATATGTCGTTGGACGCGGCGGTGCGCTGTCACGATGATGACGCCATGGTCAAACAACCCTACCACCTCTATGTCGAACGGGCGGATCCGGCGAAAAACATGGCGCGGTACTATGCCATGGAGATCGGGCAGACGATGTTTGGAGAGGCTTGTCTGATCCGGCGATGGGGACGGATCGGCAAACGAGGCCAGGAAAAGCAGCATGTCTTCGAACGGGAGGAGGAAGCGGTGCGACTGTTCCTCTACCTGTTGAAGCAAAAGCGCGCTCGTGGCTATCGACCAAAAACAATGCTCCGGCCTTTGCACAGGTGACATTATCGAAGGCGCTTCGGATCTGAGAAGAGGCCGCCGAAGCGGCCCATGGCGTGTCATTCGCGTCAATCCCAATCGGTCTCGAAGGAGGCCTCGATTCCGACGAAGAATGGGATCTTGATGGCGAGTTTCAGACCGAGCTTTCCCTTGCGGAAGAAGTGGCTGATCACCTTGCCAAGGGCCTGAAGACGGCGGCCGGTGGCGCTGAGGAATCGGGCGAGTTGGCGCATGATACTTTCTCCTTTCGATAGGCTGTCATCGCGGGGGTGAGGCACGCAGACCGATAAGGAAGGCTGCACCGGCACGGACGCAGCGGATGCGGAGGACCGGCTGGCGGCTGAATTTTGATTGCGCGAGGAGCCGTGCAGCGGCGGGGAAAATTCCGGCGGCGGCGGGTTGCGGAGCGATGCCGGGCTGCAACATCCCCGATGTCATGACAGAAGATCGAAAGGGAGCTGTGCCGACGCCTCCTCACCGCCTCTGGATGCCGGCGGTCTGGCAGTGTTGCTGGCCTGCCGCTCTCAAAAGGGCGGCTCGGCGTCGATGGACCCGTCCTGTTCGGCCATCGCCAGGATCAGTTCGGCCTGGGCGAGTTCGAGTTCAGCTTCGATCTGGCGGCACTCGGCGGGGTCGTTGCAGGCAAGCAGCTCGGCGCGCAGTTCGCTGATGTGTTGTTCGATGATCATCGCCTTCGTCTCCTTGAAGTTTGTGAAAGAAGAGCGCCGCGGTCATGGCGGATCGGAGGGGTCAAGGAGCGCGGCACGCGACCGGCGGAGCCGGCGAGTGGGGGAGCCGAAATGCGCAAGCATTTTGGGGGTGCCGCTCGTCCTTCGACGCCTTCGGGGCCGCCGTGGCACCCTTGACCGATCTGAGCAGACCCAAGTTTCCGGTTGGCACCCGAAAGGCCGGGGGCCGGCTCGATGCCGGCTTCCGGCCTCCATATGCCCACCAAGAGAGCCCCGCCTTGGCGGCGGGGCTCCTCGGATTGCGGTGTCAGGCCTCGCGCTTCGGGCGGTTCCAGATGAGGGCGTATTCTCCCTCCTTCTCGCCCGGCCAAAGGGCCGCGGTGATCGGGGCGTTGAAGCTCGGGTCGTCGAGCTTGACCGAGATGTATTCCTCGCCGTCGTTGGAGACCGCCTTCCAGCCCGCGCCGACCTCGACGCCGTTGCCGGCGGTGACGCGGAAGTCCGGGGCGTCGCGCGAGACGCGTTCGATGGGGTTCAGGCGGGCCTTGAAGCTGACCGTGAGGGTTCGCACGTTGCCGATGATGCTGGAGTTGCCGTTGGTGGTGAATTCGCCGATGACTGCCATTGTCGTGATCCTTCCGGTTGTTCGGGCCGCGCCGATCGCGGCCTCGATGACGGTGTTAGGACCGGGGGCGATCGACGCCGCACCGCCTGGCGGCCGGAACGTGAAGTGGAGGACGGCCGGGAGCGGCTTTCTTGGTTGCGCGAGGAATGCGAACCTGTTTGCAGGGGAAGAAAGCAGCGAGTGGTCGTTGCGGCCGAGGCGATCGAGACGAAGGCGTCCTTCGGTCACACCAGATTCATCGAGGCCCGCGTCGGTGTGGCCGGTCCTCGGGCCGGACGGAACGCGATGCGGGCAACCGGATTGACGATTATCCGCCAACAGGCTGCGCAACGTTCGGCGCCATGCTCATGTCCCCTGCCAGGGTCCTAGGAGTCCCTGCTCTCGACGCCATCGCCAGCGACCTTGGTCGCATCACCACTGCGCCAGGATCGAAACCGCGCCTGCGCGATGCGTTGTTGTCTCAATCAGGCAGGGCCGATAACGTCCTGAGACGATTGGACAGGAAGAATGGGTCATGACGGACAACACCATCGTATGGGAACGTGACGGCATCGATCCGGGCTGGTTCTTCGCCGGGAGCGTCGGCTCGGTTCGAAAGAGCTCCAGCTATCGTCCCGGCGGGTGGTGGTTTCTCCCGCTGTGGCTTCCCGACAGGCAAGAGCACGATGTAGGTCCTTTCAGGACCAAAGCGGCTGCGATGACTGAGGCGGAACGCCTTGCCGCCGAACGGATTGCGAAGTCAGTCGCGGGCTCAGCGTGGCATTGAAGCGGCGATGTCGGAATAGCTGCCTTAGCGCTTACGTTTTGCGATCTGGATCTTCCTGGTACGGATTGCGTTGGCGACCGTCTTGATGACCAGGTCCATGAACGGCTTGCTGAACTTGCCATAGGCGATCGTCAGCGGGTCGTAGCTGACAGGTTCAACGTGAAAGGAGCTCGGAAGCACGTCCGCATTGGCGTCGTCGAGGATTAGCCAGGTTGGACCGCGACCTTTCAGCGTCAGACGCTTGCGCTCCGTGTCGGGCACTTTGATTGCCACTCGGTCAGGTCCAGGCTCCTTCGTCGTCAAGGGAAAGAGGACGACGCTCTTGCCATCGGATGTGACCGGAACAACGACGCAGGCGGGTCGCGCCTTTCGCCCACTCTCCTCGCCGCGGTCATGTTGATGTGTCCAGAGATAATGATAGGAAATGACGAGGCCCGTTTCGGGATCAATCATTGTCTGCGCCATCGTTTTCGATGGAATCTGCGAGCGCCAGCAGTCCGTCCTGGATATCCTCGGGCATGGTGTCGAGAGAGAAGGCACGCCGTTGATCCTGTTCGCCGCGCAGGCGCTCATAATCTTCGATGGCCATGAGAACGAACTTCGGCTTCTTATGATGGGTGATAAACACCGGCTCGCGCCGTGCCGCCGTGGTCACGTCGCCGACGTGCTTGTTGAGATCCGCGGTGGTGAATGTTTTCATATCAGCCTCGGTCCAGAATATCCATAATATCCATATAGCCGACAGTGACCTCCATTTCCAGTCCGGAGCGGGATCAACCCGGAAGCCGTTTGCCTGTCAGTTGCATTCCAGTGCGAAAGCCCCGCCTTGGCGGCGGGGCTCCTCGGATTGCGGTGTCAGGCCTCGCGCTTCGGGCGGTTCCAGATGAGGGCGTATTCTCCCTCCTTCTCGCCCGGCCAAAGGGCCGCGGTGATCGGGGCGTTGAAGCTCGGGTCGTCGAGCTTGACCGAGATGTATTCCTCGCCGTCGTTGGAGACCGCCTTCCAGCCCGCGCCGACCTCGACGCCGTTGCCGGCGGTGACGCGGAAGTCCGGGGCGTCGCGCGAGACGCGTTCGATGGGGTTCAGGCGGGCCTTGAAGCTGACCGTGAGGGTTCGCACGTTGCCGATGATGCTGGAGTTGCCGTTGGTGGTGAATTCGCCGATGACTGCCATTGTCGTGATCCTTCCGGTTGTTCGGGCCGCGCCGATCGCGGCCTCGATGACGGTGTTAGGACCGGGGGCGATCGACGCCGCACCGCCTGGCGGCCGGAACGTGAAGTGGAGGACGGCCGGGAGCGGCTTTCTTGGTTGCGCGAGGAATGCGAACCTGTTCGCAGGGGAAGAAAGCAGCGAGTGGCCGTTGCGGCCGAGGCGATCGAGACGAAGGCGTCCTTCGGTCACACCAGATTCATCGAGGTCCGCGTCGGTGTGGCCGGTCTCGGGACGGACGGAACGCGCTGCGGGCAACCGGATTGACGATTATCCGCCAACAGGCTGCGCAACGTTCGGCGCCATGCTTATGCCCTCGTCAGCGCTGCAGGTTCCCTTTCCCTTGACGCCATCGTCGGCGATCCTGGTTCACATCACGATTGCACCAAGGAATGACGCCGCGCATGTTCCTTGGTGGCTCCCTCGGCCGGCGAGGCTCTCGGGCTCGCCTGCGACACAGCCGTTCACTGCGCTTCACCTCCTGTGCCGGCGAAGCGGGATGGGGGTCTCGCATCTTTGGAGACGGCCGGCAGCCAAGAGGACCGAGTTCGAGCCGGTCAGTGTGGGAGGCAGCTCGCCTTCCTGGAATTCAAATGGCTCGCGGAACCGGACAAGAGATGCAGAATCGTGATAAAGGGCACGGCGACGGAAGACCAGACCGACGAAGCAGGACGCTGCGATGCTGAAAACCGATACTCGCCAGGCAAATTGGCGTCGTGCCAATCCGGCGAAATACGACGCCCACCTTGCTGTGCAGCGAGCAGTGAAGGCAGGCGAATTGGAGAAGCAGACATGTGAGGTCTGCGGGCTGGAAGCGGTCGATGCCCACCACGATCAATACGATGAGCCTTTGAAGGTTCGGTGGTTGTGCCGACGGCATCACACCAGGCTTCACCACTATGGCGAAGACATGTTTCCGATGAGGGATGCGCCATCAAGGCAAGCGTAACCGGTCGGGGAGGACGCGCGTCCTCCCCTGCGATATTCGATCAGGCCGCATCCCGTGCCGGCTAAGCATCCGGCTGGAGATCGTGAAGATACGCGACGGCGCGCTGGGCATGCGCGGCCGCCTGGAAGATCGCCCGCTTGTCGGAGCCGAGGATGGCGGCCCAACTCTGGATATAGGCGGCGTGGTCGGGGCGCGGTTCGAGTTCTGGCACGATGCCGAGATCGGCGCATAAAAAACATGATCCCAGTTCCGCGACCATTTCCTCGAAGGCCCTCTCGCGGCGATCCTTGTGGTAGCGGCTGAGATCCCTGTTCAGCCGGTCCGGACCCGAAGTCCAATGCAGCGTCTCATGTGCACGGATCGCAACCATTGAGGCCATGTCCCGGAACTGTTCGGGGCGCGGCAATTGGATGTGGTCTGTGGAGGGAGCGTAGTACGCCTTGTCGCCCCCATATCGAACCACGGCGCCTGTGTTATCAAAGAACCGATCCGCATGCTCGATGCGCTCGATCGCTTCCGCGACCGGTTCCGGGCGATGGTAATAGTGTTCCGGCAGACCCTCTATTCGATCGCAATTGAAAACGGTGTACGCCTTCAGGAAGGGGATATCGCGCTCGACCTCGCCGCCGGCCGCATCCTTCTCCGTCTTCGTGAAGCGGCTGGCGTAAACGACGGTTGCACCCCTTTCTCCCTTGCGCACATGAGCGCCGAGTTCGTTCGCCTGGCGCAACGTCATCCATGTTGCCGACATGAATCCGCTGACGACGCTTTCCCACCAGAGAAGCAGAACATTGAGGCCGGTATAGGCTTGGCCGTTATGGCGGAGCGGCCGGCTCACCCGGCCAGTGAGAGTGCCGGCGCTCCAAGGCTGCACCCACGGACGCACACCCTTGTCCAGATCAGCGACGATTCGGTCGGTGATTTTTGCGTAGATATCCACGCGGAGCCCGTTCTCTTTCCTGCTCATGTCTCAACCTCCATCTGAAGCCGCGCCCATCGCGGCCCGTCACACGGGGTCCGGAGCCGGGGAAACGGCAAGCGAGCGCACCGAAGGCCGAAACGTGAGTGGAGGACGGCAAAGCCGTTGCGACTCGCTTCCGGCCCCGGCAGGACCGACACCCGCGGCGGCCGCGATGGGCGGCCTATGCGTTCTTCTGTTCCCTTCTTTTCCTTTCGTTCCCAACACCGGACGCGTGCGGCGCCGACATGGCAAAAGGCCGCGTCCAGGCGGAGGCGGCCTTTCTCGGGAAAGTGATTGGCGAGGCCGAAGCCGCGCCTGAAGGGCTCATTCGAAGGCGGACATCTGTGCTGCGGCGGCCTTGCGATCGAGGTTGTGACCCGGGTTTTCGACGGGCCGGTCGAAGGGCTTCCAGGTCTCGCCGACGATCTCGGCGTAGGCGGCCACCGCGCCCTCGGCAGCCATCCTCAGCGCATGGGCCTGCACGCCCATGTCGGCGGCGAATTCGCGCTTGCGCTGTGCGGCGCTGTCGTAACCGACGGGACCGTCGAGGTCCTCGTCGCGGGCGTCGTTGGCGGCCTTGGCGGTGGCGTCGCGCGCCTCGGTGACCGCGCGGCTATAGAACTGGCCGGCACCATGGGCGGAACCGACGAAGGCGCCGACGATCCGCTGCAGGTGGATCTGCATGGCCTTTTCGCCGAGGCCGTCGCTGAGAGCATCGGCCGTCTCGCCGATGAGGCGTTCATGCAGATCGCGGATCCCGTCGCCGTCGACGATCGCCGTCCCGAAACTTTCCGCGATCTTCAGCGCCTGGGCGCTGTCGGGGCATGTGAGGCGGACCATTTCGATCGTGGCGCCCTTGCGGAGCTGAGCGACCCGGGCGGATTGGCGATTGGTTGCGGGCTTGGCCATTTTTCTTCCTTTCAACATCCGAAGCGGTTCCGGCCCCGTGCCGGCTTGCCCTTCGGTGCGGTCGCCCCGAACCGGCGGAAGACGGACGTTTCAGGGTCCGGGCCTGGCCAGGACAAGCGGAGCCGATCTGCGGGCAAGCAGCGCCATTGCGCTTGCGAAGACCCGCGGATCTGCTCTGCGATGGACGGCGGGCTCCGGCCGCCCCGCGGCGTGATAGCGGCCTTGAAGCGGATGGCCGCTGGTTCAGACCGCAGCGAAACCGAAGGGCAAACCAGCATGGACAGGCTCACCCGGCTCAATGAAAGGAAAATGGCCGCGAGGATCGCTACACCTTGTCATCCCCGGTGTCGGGCTTGCTTTGCGCCGGCGCCGCGGTCGCTGCCTGGGCCGAGCTTCCCCTCGCCAGCCGATAGGATTGCAGCCAGGTCGGGCCATGGGAATTGCGCAGGCCGCGAAGGATCCCGCCATCGTCATGCGGCGCCCCGCCCATCCAGACGGCGTTCAGAATGCTCTTCCAGCGCCGGCCGTGTCTGGCGGCATAGGCCTGCAGTGCCGCCTCCTGCTCGGGGATAAGAGGAGGAAGCCGATCGCGCTTCTGCCGGCGCCGGCGCGTTTCGGGCATGTCGTCGGCACGGACCACTTTCGCGGCAATCGGCCGTTTTAGCTCGGCGACGCCGGCGTCGAGGCAGGCCTTGCCCTCCAGATGATGGAACTGCCGCCAGAAGGCGGCGCGCTCCAGACGTGCCGGACCGATACCGGCCTCGCGTTCGAGATCTCCGAATCGTCGCCATGGGCACTAGACCTCCGCACCGTTTAGAGCCGGACCGTTGCCCGCGCTGAGGCGTTCTTGAAAGGCGCCTATCGTGGCCTCCTGTCGTGCGAGCTTGCGGGAGAGCGCATCGATCTCCGGCTGACGCTCGGCGGTGAGCGCGGCAAGGCTTTTGCGGTAGCGTTCGAGAGAGGCGGAAGGTTGGGGTGGTCTCCCGCGCCGGTATCCGCCTTGCCGCCGCGCGAGCTGCGGCATGATCGCCGCCAGTTTCCGGGCGATCTGCCGCTCGATCAGTTGAAGCTGGCGCTCGGTCTGGCGCCGCGCCTCTTCCATGCGGGAAAGTTGCGCGATGCGGTCTGCATCCGGGGACATCACACGGTCCTCCCCTGCCAGCCGACAAAACTCGAAGGACCGTCATAGGCGGCGTGACGGTTCGGATCGATGACGAAGCCGACGCGGTGGCGCCGGGCGTAATCGTCGCGGGGCACAAGGAAGCGCGCTTCGCCTGATTTTTCGTCACGCTTGCCGCCGCGCGTGGCGATCACTTCCGTCATGTCGGGGTGATGTTCGGAATGGATCGCCGAAATCACCACCCAGTCATCGACATGCAGCCGTTCAAATTCGAGCCGATCTTTCGTCCTGGATTGACCGGGCAACAGCGCACGCCCGTAAATCGTCTCCCAAACCTCCGGCCAGCTGTTCCGGACGGTTTCATCGGCGCATCTGCGCTCGTAGGAGGTAAAGAGGTTTGGGAAGGTGAGCGCGACAATGGCCCATTAGGCATCCTCTTCGTACCATCCCCCGGGTGTTCTGAGTGCCGGAACGACGCTCGCGTTTCGATCGGGCGAAAGACAAAAACCGCCATGCCCCGCCGTCGTGTGGGAAACAACGCCCTCCGCATAGAGCGTGGCGCCTTGCGATGGGCCCCACGGCGTGTTGCAGGTGATGCGGACGGTCTGGCGCCCAAGTCCCCGGAGCTCACGGCGATGTTCGGCCTGCTCGATCATGCGCTCGCGGAAGGCCGCTTCATCCCCAATCGAACCATGGTACGAATAGAAATCGTCGCGCCTGAGCTCGGCAAGCGGCCGCGAAACCCGCCAGGCGCTGGCCAGCAGATGCCGGCCAGCGCGGGATGGCAGCATGGCGAAGACAAGATCGCCGACGCGCGCAACGGCCATGCCGTCGGCGGCGCGGCCGAATTCCACGCCAGCAATCTCGTCGGTGCAGACCTCCCGAGTTTGCGAGGGGATGGGGATCGTATTCATGGTGCGGTCCCCCCGTGGTCAGCCTCTGCGGCTGCCTCGTCGGGCATCACCTCCTCGAGCACGGCGCTCGGGTAGCGGTGAGACCGCAGCCAGGCCTCGGCGAGATGGAGGAGCTCGCGCGCCTCGCCGGCGCGATCGAAGATGCGAACCGCGCCGAGCGGTGGGCGCTCGAGGACCTTGAAGGCGAAATCGGAGTCGAGCCCGAATGTCCGGTGGAGGGTCGCGAGGATGGTGGACCTGCCGCCGATGTCCTCCTGATGAAGGGTAAAATAGCCCGGCGACGTACAGCTGCCGAGCTTGCGCGGCCCTTCCTTGCGGATAAGCCGGCCTTGGCTGTTCCTGGTTTGCCAGGCAGCGAGCTTCTTATGGAAACGTTCCGGCGGGCGGGGTGTGCCGTCCCACCAGGACACGAGTGAGCCGATCGGGGCGAGATCGAAGATCAGGGACGCAGACATGAGAAAGCCTCCAGTTCTGGTTCTGCGGTTCATGGAAACAAAAGCGCCGCCGGGGCGGCCGGCGGCGATCGTCATCCGGGAGGGAAAAGGCGGTCGGCTATTCCGCCGCGATGCCGTAGGCCGCCTCAAGCTCCTCCGGCGTTTCGTTCGGCGCGTCGCCCGACGTGCCGTCGGTGTCGACGACAGGGATCGGCCCGGTGTCACCGCTGTCGGCGTCATCATCGGCGGCGTCATCATCGGCGGCCGGCTCCTCGGCGTCGGCATGGCCGATCAGATCGGCGATCTCGCGCGGGTCGGGCGCGAACAGCGCGGCAGGGTGGATGAAGGTCGCTTCGCCCTTGAAGTGCTCGACGAGCGCTGTCCGCGTGTCGCGGACCCGCGGCTGCGGCTGCAGCCTGACCTCCCTGGCTGCGGTCTCGAGCGCCTGTCGCGAAAGGCACAGGAGAAAGTCTTCCGTCCCCATGTTCGGGAGGTATCCGTCCGCGCCGATCGCCTCGCCGGCAATACGGGCGACGACACCGCTGTTCGACATGCCGCGCCGGCATGAGAGAACCTCGACCAGCATGGCGCGCGCAGCAACTCGCACCGTCTCCAGGTCGAAGGAGAGGCGTCCGTCCTGGTCGAGGAGCCGCGCCGCATGGCGCTTGAAACGCTTAGGGCCGAACACATGGTCGTTCGCGCCGGAATCGACCCGGACATTGAGGCCGGCCAAGGCCAGCACGAGCAGCGCCATCAGCGTGTCGTCCTCGATCGGCGCTCGGCCGAGCGCCTCGTGCAGCGCGTCGGTGCGGAAATCGCCGATCATGTCGTGGCCCTTCTGGGTCACGTCCGGACGGGACTTGGCGCCAGCCACCGCGTCACCGCCGACATCGGCCGATGAATTGCCGGCAGAAGCGGTCTTGCCAGCGGCCGCCTTTGGCTCTGGCATGCGGTAGTGGACGGTCTGCACCTTGCCGTCGCGGTCGAGATACATGCCGGTGTGGTCGCCCTTGCCCGGCTTGCCATAGACGCGCTCCGCCTTCTTCGGCAATTCCGGCTGGCCCCAATTGTTGACCTCGACGATCGCGCCCTTCTTCGGAAGGTTGCTCGTCATCCATTCCTGCTGGGCGCCGAGAAAGGCCTCGACATTGGTGGTGTAGCGATTGTCCTCGTCGGCCGGGCCGAACATGTCCTCGGCCCATTCGATGCCATAGGCCTCACGCAGATCGTCGCCGAAACTGGCATCGCGGGCATACATGCGGGTCTTGCTGAGCGCGTTGGCAATCTGCCACCAGGCGGCGGTGTCGCCCTTCTTCGGCTTGTTCGCCTTCCAGACTTCTTTCTGCTCCTCGAGCAACGCGGCGGCGATCGTGCGCAGCTGCTGCTCGTTGGGCATGTCGCCTCTCGCCATCTGCTCGAGCATGGCGGGCAGCACATTGGCGAGCAGCCGGAGTTTCCTGATCTGGCGGACCGGCAGCGCCAGCGCCACGCCGATCGCCTCCTCGGTCCAGCCGAGTGCGACGAGCCGTTCGATGCCGCGCCACTGGTCGACGGGGTTGAGCGGTTCGAAAGCGACATTCTCGATCATCGAGCGCATGGCGCCATTGTCATTGACGGCGTCCGCGACCAGGACCTCGATCTCGTCGAGGCCGGCGGCGATCGCCTGGCGCACGCGGCGGTGGCCGGCCTGGATGACGAAGCCGTTGCCGCCGTCGATCTCGGGTGAGACCACCGGCGGCTGGATGATGCCGACGGACTTGACGGTGGCCAGCAACAGCGCGTCGGCCTGCGGGGACGATTTCGAGCGGCGGGCGCCGTCGGGATTGTCCTTGAGCGCACGGGGATCGAGTTTCAGGATCTGCATGGGAAAGCTCCTTTGGTCGGTGCGGAGCAGCGCGTCTGCTGCTCTTCCTGTCTTCAGTTTCTTGCGAAGACAAATTCCCGGACCGCGAAAGCGGGCTTTCCGGCGCAACTGCGCGCGAGCGGCCCTGCTGCGACGCGCAAGCGGGGCCATCAGCCCTGCGCAGCGCAAGCGGCCGGGATGCGGAGCACGCGGTTGAGCGGTCACGCGTCGACGGGAAGACCGCTTTGCGACCGCTTCCTTCTTTCTTCCATGAGAATTTCTGTTTCTCCCCTCCCAATCTCTGCTACTCAGCAACAGAGCCCAAAGACCCCATGAAAGGACCGCCCGCCTTTGAAGAACGCGCTTGCCCATGCCGAACTGATTGCCGTGCTGACCGCCGTTACGAGCGAGGCGCCGCGCGTGATGACCGTGCGCAAGGGAGAGGCGCTTCCATCCGGGCCGCTCGAAGTGGAGCAGCTATCTCGGGCTGGTGCGCGAGCAAGCCGCGCCCTGCGCCGGCGCGCCCGGCATCACGGCAAGCGGCGTTGATCTGCTATCGTTGGTTGGCTGACGCACAGTGCGCCATGCCTTGATATCAGACTCGACTGGACCTCAATAGCGTAAGGCCTGAAAAGCCCAGCTCATGCCTGCCTCGCTCCCGTTCGGGATCAAAGGCCCCGCTTGCGGGCAACCAGACGCGATGTGCTCCCGTTCGGTAGCAGCACCTTGGGTGCCTGCACCCGTTCGGGAGCAGCTGCTATTGCAATTGCGCTTCGGCTCGATTATGTTCCCGTACAGGAGCAGACATGAGCGATCAGAGCGACAAGATCCCATCTTTGAAGAAGGCGACTGATGTCGCCAGACTTCTGGCGCAATCGCCTCTGTCCGAGGCTTTGCGCGATCAGGTGAAACTGGCGGATCTTCATGCGGGAACGAAAGCTCTTCGCGACATCTCGGCCATGTCCAAGAGCCTGACGGATACGCTGAAGAGCGTCGATATTCCATCAGTCAGACTGGCGACGGAGGCTTTGAAGTCCGCGACCGCCTTCAAGCTTCCATCAGTCGAGATGCCAAACCTTGGTGTGGAAACGCAGCACTTCGGGCTTCCCAAGCCTCTCTCTCCCGTGCCTCACGAACAAGAGCCTTATCGGACGAAGGCAAAGGCCGACGACAGACGGCATCATGCTGCGGAAATCGTCTCGACCGCCGACTTGGGCCATATCGTCAGAAAAGCCCGGGAAGAGCGGAAGCTTTCGCAACAGGAGTTTGCCGATCTCGCGGGCGTCGGGCGACGCTTCATATCCGAGCTCGAGAACGGCAAGGCGACGCTTGAGTTCCAGAAGGTTCTCAAAGTCGCGCATGCCGCCGGCATCTCGATATTCGCTGAGCCACGATAGCCGCATGGATATGATCGCGCTCGACGTCAGGCTGGACGGGTTTGCCAATCCCATCGGCAACCTCGTGAGGGATGAGGACGGTGGATTGGCCTTCGCCTACGCGGCCAGCTATCTCGAGGATCCGAACGCCTTTCCGCTTTCGCTGTCCTTTCCCCTCGCAAGCGGAGCCTTCGACGACAACAGGGCCCGGCCCTTTTTCGATAACCTTCTTCAGGAGCGGGACGGCATCCTGCAGCTCGTCATGGATCGCGAGGGACTGGCCCGCAGCGATGTCGCAGGCCTTCTCTTCTATCTCGGAAAGGATTGCGCGGGCGCGATCTCGGTGCTGCCTCTCGGAGCCCCGCCCGTCAAGGTGCCCGGCGACTACGACGTCGACTACAGGAAAATCGATGACGATCGGCTGAACGCCATCATTGGCTCGCTGCACAGGCGTCAGCGTCTTCCGGAAGGCGCCGAAGATCCGTCACCGCTCGCCGGCGTTCAAAGCAAGATCGCGGTCACGATCCTTCCCGACGGAAGCTATGCCGAACCCATCCCCGGCTCGGGCGCTCCCACCACCCACATCATCAAGGTCCCGGACCAGGAGCATCCGCAGGACCCGAGGCTGGAATTCGAGGCGCTTCTACTTTCGAGAGAGCTCGGCTTCGAGACCGCGCAGGCGAACGTCGTCAACTTCAATGGCGTCGAAGCCCTGGTGATCGAGCGTTTCGACAGGCGGCTGAATGCCGAGAACAAGATCGTCAGGATCCATCAGGAGGATTTCGCCCAGGCACTTGGCCTTCCACCGTCCCTGAAATACGAACGTCACGGCCGGGAAGGCCGGCGTTTTGACACCCAAGCCATAAACCGGATCCTCGACGCAACGGTCGATCCCGCAGCGGAAAAGCAGCGCTTCATCGCGGCCGTCCTGTTCGATCTCATGATCGGCAATGTCGATGGTCACGCCAAGAACTTTGCGCTCCTCTACGACCGGGGAGGCCGGATCCGTATTTCTCCACGCTATGATCTGATGCCGACGAGGCTCGATCCCAATCTGACCGATCTCTTTGCCTTCACCATCGGCGATACCACAAAACTGGATGATCTTGGACTGGCTGATTTTGCCGCATTTCTGAACGCGCTCGGGATTGCATCCCCTGGCGCACAAACGCGCCTCACAAAAAGCCTGACGGCAAGACTCTCAAAAGGGCTTGCCGCCGAACTGCCCAGGCTCGATCGCCTTGGCCTAAAGCGCTTTGCCGACCTGATCGCACACAATATCGATGAGCTGCTGACCGCTTTCGCAATGCCGCTTCCCGACGGGATCAAGACACGCGACGCCTATATCGAGCGCGGTGGCGGTTGGCTGCTCGGCTCTTGAGGATTGTGCCCGAACCCCAAACGCGATCGGCCTCAAGCGGCGGGAGCTCGTCGCACCTAACGCTGAGCTGGCCGGGAAGCGCTGAGATACAGAGGACAAAAAAAGAGGGCCAGCGGAAACCGCGGCCCTTGAAGTGTGAAGGTAATTAAAACCTCCAGAGGGGAACAGCTGGTGCGGCGGCACTGGGAGGAAAACCGCCATGTGCATCAGCTGCAGGCACATTGCCCGTTTTTTGACCAAAGGCAAACCATTTATTGTGCAATGCAGCTATGTGCATGCTGCACCGCATTCAAACCAACACATCCAGCGCCAGTGCGAACCCGCGCATCAGGCGACCTTGCGGCTGTCGCCGCGATTTAGATCGTCCGCAAGCGTCTTCTCTACCGCGCTGAGTTGCCGGCGTTTTTCCGTCAGCTCGGCGGCGAAGGCGAAGGAACCACCTTGCCGCGACTGGTAGGAGGCGATACGACGGCTAGAATCCTCGAGCCGCTGGAAAAGCCGCTCCCGCTCGCCTTCGAAGCCGCCGATCGCATGCTCGAGCCGTGAGACGGCGCCGAGCGGCGTGACGGTCACGGCAAGGTCGATCTCTTGGGTCGCGCCCGTTCGCTGCAGCGCCGTCTGGTAACGGTAGCCGTCCTTCCCGAAACGCTCGCCCGCATAGACGAGGGAGAACCCGCCGATAGAGGCGATGTGACGTTCGGCCTCTTGTTGGAGCTGGACGAGGGTGAGGATCTCCTTCATCAGCGCCCGGCCGGCATCCTTGCGCTCCGAGTACGGCTTGCCCGTCACCGTCATTGTGAAGGCATCGCCCGATGTGGGAACCAGCCGCTCCAGGTCCTTGCCGATGTCACCGATCCGCCGGGTTGCCGTCTCGATCTCGCGTTCGGCGTCGCGGATTTGCCGGCGCACGGCGAAGAGGTCGTCTTCATGGGCGGCGCGCAGACGTTCCAAGCGGGCGATATCGGCCTCCAGCCCTGCCTTTTGCATCAGCCGCTCGTCGCCCGACGCAATGGCCTTGGCCATGGCAAACTGGTTGGCCTGTCCCTCGCCCAGATCTTCCAGCCGGCGAATCGAGGTGTCACCGGAGAGCGCTGCGGCAATGAAGCGGGCCTTGCGTTCGTTGTTCTGCCACATCGTCGCGTCGAGCGAGCCCTCTGTGGCGTAGGCGAAGATATCGACCTCGTCATGCTGGTTGCCCTGGCGGACGATCCGGCCCTCGCGCTGCTCGATCTGCGAAGGGAGCCAAGGCACGTCGAGATGATGCAGCGCCTTCAGCCGCAGTTGCGCGTTGACTCCCGTGCCCATCGTGTCTGAAGAGCCGATCAAAAATCTGACCTTGCCGGCGCGCACGTCGCCGAACAGCCGCTGCTTGGTCTCCGCCTTCCTGTAGTCCTGCATGAAGGCGATTTCCGATGCCGGCACGCCGAGGCGGACGAGCTCGTCGCGGATCCAGCGATAGACGGAGAAGCCCCGCGTCTTCTCGACGCTGATCGTGCCGAGATCCGAAAAGATCATCTGCGCCGCTCCAGGAAGCTCAAACAGCTTGCCGTCCGCGCGGACGTAAGTTCGCTCGGCCGTCTCCTTCCAGATCCGCAAGGCATTGGCGATCAGGCTGTTCAGCTTGTTCTCCGGCTCATTGTCATTATCGGCGTCGACCAGGCGCAGGTCGATCGCCGCATGCCGTCCATCGGTGATGACGGAGAGCAGAATGTCGTCGCCCGGCTCCGCCGGCCGGTCGCGTTCCTCGATCGCCTTGATGCGGGCGTCGAGCACCGTCTGGTAACGCTTGAAGGCTGCGGTCGGCCTGGAGGTGACGATCTGGCGCTTGCCCGTCGAGATGTCGGGCACCTTCACATAGCGGCGCAGGTCCTCCGGCATCACCACGTCCGCAAACGAGCGGAACATCGCAATCAGCTCCGGCACATTGACGAAGCTTGCGAAGCGCGAAACCGGCTTGTATCTGCCCGACGGCTGGAGTTCGAGCTCCGTCGTGGTGTCGCCGAAGGTCGAGGCCCAGGCGTCGAATTCGTGCAGGCCCCGTTCCATCAACGCGGATTGGTCCATCAGCCGCTGCACGGTGAACATTTCTCCTAGCGTATTGGTGATCGGCGTGCCGGAGGCCAGCACCAGTGCGCGGCCGGGGTTCTTCGTCTCGATGAAGCGCGACTTTACATAGATATCCCAGGCACGCTGAGAGCCGTTCGGATCGACGCCCTTCAGCGTCGACATGTTGGTGGCATACGAGAGTTTCCTGAACTCCTGAGCCTCGTCGACGATGATCTGGTCGACGCCGATTTCGGCGATCGTCAGCAGATCGTCCTTGCGGGTCGAGAGCGCCTCGAGCCGCTCCTGCAGGCCCTCCTTCAGCCGTTCGAGACGCTTGCGCGAGACGCGGTCGTCGCTCTCCACCCTGGTGAGCAAGGTTTCGTAGAGCTCGAGCTCGTCATGGATCATCTGTTGCTCGAAGACGGAGGGAATTCCGATGAAGCGAAAGGCCGAGTGCGTGATGATGATCGCATCCCAGGTGGCAGTCGCCGCCCGCGACAGGAACCGCCGGCGCTTGTCCTTCGAAAAATTGGTCTCGTCGGCAACCAGGATCCGGGCATTCGGATAGAGCGCGAGGAATTCGCGGGCAGCCTGCGCCAGGCAATGACCGGGGACCACCAGCATCGCCTTGGCGATCAGCCCGAGCCGGCGCTGCTCCATGATGGCGGCTGCCATCGTCATCGTCTTGCCGGCGCCGACGGCATGGGCGAGATAGGTGGATCCCGAAGCGATGATGCGCCAGATGCCGCGTTTCTGGTGCGGGTAGAGGGTGAAGGCTGTGGAGGCGCCCGGCAGCTTCAGATGCGCGCCGTCGAATTTGCGCGGGGCGATATTGTTGAAGCGGTCGTTATAGACTCTTGCCAACCGGTCGGTGCGGTCGGGATCGGACCAGACCCAGGTCTGGAAGGCGGTCTTGATCTTGGTGAGCTTCTCCTTCGCCGCTTCGGTATCGACGACATTGAGAACCCGGCGTTCACTATCGCCGTCCCTCACCGTGTCGAAGATCTGAGGCACGCGGCTGTTCAACGCGTCGGCGATGAGTTCGCCGGCGTGCCGGCGATCGGTGCCCCATTCCGACGAGCCGGCCGCCATATAGCCGAGCTGCCGTGCCTCCACCGTCCATGAGGCAAGCTCCGGCATGTGATGGATGCGGATTTCGGCACCCATCGTCTCCTTGACGAAGGCTGCCACGTCGGACGCGGGGATCCACGGGCTGCCGAGACGCGCGGTGATTTCCGAGGGGCGGAGATCGGCGGGCTGCACCTCGGTCAGCGCCCCGACATTGCGCTCGTAGGCGGGGTCGAGCGCGGCCGCCGCCTCGGCCACCTTCAGCTTGTCGCGGACATGGCCGGAGAGATAGGCGTCCGCCGTCTGCCAGGCGCCGTCGGCTGGGTTCTGGAAAATCGCCTGGCCCAGTTCTCCGATCACCGCATCGACGTCGCGATGGACGAGCTCGGCGATGTGATCGAGATCCACATGGCCACGCTCGTTGAGCACCACGGCGAGCGCGTCGGCGGCGGAGGTGATGACCGGCGGCGCCGGCGGCGCGATAACGCGCTCGGAAAGGATCGGGCCGGGTTTCGCGGTATCGGTTTCCAGATCGTAGTCTTCGGTCGAGGCGACGAGCCAGCAATCGGGGTCGTCGAGAAACGGCTGGAGATTGGGGCGGCGATGGGTTTCGCGCACCTCGCCGGTCTCCGGGTCTTCCGCGATCGAGACCTTGGTGTGGTTGATCGGCCCGAAATCGCGCACGAAGCTCGACCAGGCGATACGCAGGCGCACTTGCGCCTCCTTCCAGGGCCGGTCGAGTTCCTGGGCCTTCAGCACGTCGCGCACCGCATCGCGGATCGGGATCAGCTTGCGGATGATGCGCACGTGCTTTTCCGGCAACCCGTCGGCGCTGCGTCCCTTGCGCGCCTTGACCTCAACCGTGGCGCCGTCGACCATCTGCATGAGACCATGCCTGGCGTCGATGAAGAAGCTGCCTTCGCGGACCTTTTCGGATGCGGGGCGAAGATCGGCGAGTTCGCTAAGGTCGTCCTCAAGGTCGATGTCGATTTCGGCCGGCTCGCCGTCGTAAAGGTCTTCCGGAAGGAGAGAGATGGCGGCCTTTAGTGCAGTTTCGAGATCGACGCCGGCACGTGGGCGGCAGGTGTTGGTCTCGCCGAACGGGCCCGACGTGAGGGCGTGGTCGCCGAGCACGAAATCCGGATGGCGCGCGAACCAGCGGTTTACGCGGATCGCGCCCTCGTCCTCGGTTATCCCCCGCACTTCCTCGAGGTCGAGCCATGACGAGTCACCCTCAGGTTCTCCGGCCTTGCGCTTGCGGAAGAACAGGAGGTCGACCACGACGTCCGTGCCGGCATCGCGGCGGAAACTGCCTTCCGGCAAGCGGATCGCGGCGATCAGATCGGCGGTTTTGGCGATGTGCTTGCGCGCTGTCGCATCCACCTTGTCCATCGTGCCGGAGCTGGTGACGAAAGCGGCGAGCGCGCCGGGTTTCAGGAGGTCGACCGAACGGGCGATAAAATAGTCGTGCAGCCGCAAACCCAGCGACCGATAGTTCCGGTCAGAGCGGACAGTCCGATCGGAGAAGGGCGGATTGCCGATGGCGAGATCGTAAATCGGCGCAAGCTCGGTACGCGCGAAATCCCCCTCGATGATCCGCGTCTTCGGCTGCAGCAGCCGCACGATCCGCGCCGTCACCGGATCGAGTTCGACGCCGGTGACGTGAGCGTTGTTGCGATACGCTTCCGGCATCAGCGCCGCAAACAGCCCCGTGCCGATGCCCGGCTCCAGTATGCGGCCGCCGCGCCAGCCTAAGCGCAACAATCCCGCCCAGATCGCCCGGATGATGAATTCCGGCGTGAAATGGGCGTACTGGGTGCAGCGCGCGAGGCTGGCGTAGTCGCTCTCGGAAACGGCGCTTTCCAATGATGATCCGAGATCATCCCACTCCGCCCGGAAATCGAGCTCGCCCGGCCGGCGGAACATGCCGTTGGCCAGTTCGCCGGCGCCGAAGCCGGTGAAGCGGACAAGCTTCGCTTGCTCTTCTCTCGTGGCGGCCCGGTCCTGTTTTTCGATCTCACCGGCAAGCAGGATCGCCGCGACATTCGTCTTTGCCCGCTCCTTCCACGACGCGGGAAGGCCGCGGTTCCCGGCATCGAGATAGAAGTTGGCGCGAATGCCCTCGCCGCGGACGGCATTCTTTCGAGGGGATGCAAGCGGCATCGCCGGCGCGGGCGCCGGCGGTGCGGGATCGGGATCATCGTCATTGTCAGATCCGTGGGCGGCCCCGGGCGCAAATCCGCCGAAGGCGGTGACACCGAGACTGAAGCCCGACGACAGCGCGCTGCTGCCGAACAGATCGAGAGTGAAGGGATCGTCATGCGCCATTTTGAGATTTCTCCTGTGCTTGAAGGCGCGCGCCGTCGCTACCGCCGGGACGGCGGTGGGCGGAACGGTCGCGGGATGGGGATGTGCTGCCGTGTGGATGGTCAGCGGCCGATCAGGTTGAGCGACATCGAGGTGTCGTCCATGACGACCCTCAGATGCGTGGCGCCGGGGGATGCGGCGAATAGCCTGTCCAGCTCGACGGTGGCGATGAATTCGACCCCGTCATCGCCCCCGAAATGCCGCCGCTTGTAGTGCCAGTAATCCGGATTGGTCTTCGGATCGCACTCTTCGGCATGCACGATGAGCGGACGTTGTCCCTCGGCGAGCTTTCCGTTGGAGAGGATGTACACGCCCTCGTCGCCGACCAGCCACAGGCCGGCTCGGACCTCGGTTTCGGGAGAGATCCCTGATAGGGAACGCGAAAGCCGCCGTTTGTGGCCGCGTCGGCACGACCCCGTTCCAGACGGCGCGAAGGTCGGCGATGGAGAAGGTGAACATGCCGCCCTCCCTCACGCCGCCACACTGTCCGGTAGGGAGCGCAGATGCACCGGCAGCTTGGCCGCGATCTCCGCCGCCGTGAGTTGCTCGAGGAGCTTCAGGAACGTGCCCTCCGCACCGCCATAGAGCATGACCGTGCGCTGACCGCGCATGCGTTCGGGCCACCGCGCGCCGGCATAGCCGCGATAATCGTCATGGGTGCTCGACCAGATGTGCTCGAGACGCTCTTCGCGCGTCATCGCCCGGACGGGACGGGTTTCGCGCTCGACGATCGTATCGCGCATGCGCTTTGGCGAGTCCTTGTCGGCGAGGTCGCAATAACCGTGGAGTACCGGATACGACCGTCGATCCGAAGCGCAAAGAAAACGCTGGTGATCGAACCGGTCAGGAATTCGCGCATGGCGAACATCTCGCCGCGCATGAAGAGCGGCGGCAGGATCTCGAACATGTAGTCGTGGGATAGCCGGTCTGTTTCGAACCATTCCCCGCGGTAGAGCGCGCTGTCGTCGCCCTCACACCGGTTCGGGCGTTGCGCGTGGCGGTCGAACATGCGGAACATCTGCCGGCGGTCGGCGACGCCCTGATAGACTTTGCGAATGGAAGAAAGGGTCATCAGCGGGCTCCTTCAGCCTCGTCCGGGCCGAAGCGCGGCGGATCCTCGCGGTCGCCATCTTCTCTTCAGCCCTTCTGGACCCTTCCCCCCAAGCCGCCTCTCCGACGGCCCGAGTCAAGGGCCGGCGTCGGCCGGGCGAAGCTTCATCCTTGACGCGGCCGGCGGGCATGCGGCAGGCCTCATCTTGCCCGCCTCTTCTCCCTTTCCTCCTTCTCTTCTTTCATCTTCGCCCGCAGCGTATCGTTCCAATCCTCGGCTGCCGGCTTCAGCCGGAACCAGGCGCAGCCCGCCTGCTTGGCGATCTCCCGCAAACGGCCCGCGAAGACCTCGCCCTGAACATTGGCATCGGTGGCGGCGACGAGCTGCGCGCCGGGGCGCGCGGCGAGCGCCCTTATCGCCGCCACGGTTGCCGGCGACCAGCCCCCGCCGGTGCTCAGATAAAGGCTGCCTTGGCGCAAGCCCTCGAGGGCGGCAAGGCTCATGGCATCGATCGCCGCCTCGGTGATACAGAGTCGCAAAGCCTCCTCCGCACCGAGCCTGAACAGCACCTTGGATCCACCGGTGGCAAAACCGCGCCAGTCCGGACCACGCTCTTCCCAGCCGCAGACGAAAGCCCGGTCATCGACATGCGCCGCCCACATGCTACCGCGGGGGCCTTCGCGCAACAGGTCCTGACCTCTCGCGGCGCGAATAACGGCGTCCGGAAGGAAGCGCTCGTCGCGCAAGTAGCGCCAGGTTGCGGAGGATGCCCACGGCTTGGCGCGCGCGCTCCAGCGCCCGCCGATGTCAGGGGCGGACGGGTTCGACTGCGACCGCCGATCGAAGACCGGCCCGCGCGGCTCGTAGCCGACGAGGCGCGAAACTTTTCTCTTTGCCTCCACGAAGCCCACGCCGTTGAGATGGGCCACCAGCGAGAATACGTCGCCCTTGGCGTCGGAGAGCGGGTCGAACCAGCCCCTGCCTTCATGGATCACGATGACGATCTCGGCGCCGCGCCGGTACTTGACCGCCCGCCGCGTGCTCTCCTTGACGTCCATGGCATATCCCGCCTCTTCCAGCGCTGCCGCGCAGGGCACCCGCCCGCGCAGATCATCCAGTTCGTCCTGTTCCATTCCTCTCTTCGCGCGCCGCAGGCGCCCGTCCTCTCTTCAGGTTTCCTTCCCGCATCGTGCGGGCCCATCGCGCGGCACGCCGCGAAGAGCAAAGGGGGCAAGGGCGCGGATGGCAATGTGCAAATCTGCACCTGGCGCCAGCCGTCCGGTGCCAGCCGCGGCAAAGCTTCCCTTGCCGCCTGCCGCTCGCAAGCGGCATCTCCGGCAAGGACGAGGCCGGCTCAATGAGCCGGCCCGAACTGGAAGGGATCGTATTCGGCGACCGTCTCGACTTCGCCGTCTGCGAGTTCGTCCGACGGGAGGACGCCGAACTCATCGCCGGAGCGAAACAGCGTGACGGGGACCATCAGGGTGCGGGCGAGCTGGAAAGCGTGGTTCTGCGCGACGACGAGATCAGACATTGAAGGCTCCATCTTCGGAAGCGGGCCGATCCCGCTCGATGGGTCCCAAGAAGGGCCGGGGCCCGGTCGCGATCACCGCGAAGGCGTCAGCCGAAAGCGGCGGCACGCTTCGCGTAGCCGACCCCCTGAGGGTTGATCGTGGAAGATCCGGAACCGGACCAGGACGCCATCACAAGAGAGCGGGATTGGACTGCTTTCTGATGGAGTTCCCTTCGGCCGAATGAACCGTCGTGAGGATCTACGCTCTTGTTCCGGGTCCCGATGAACCCTGGCCCGCAGCCGAGAGGTCAGGCGCGATCTTTCTTCGTGCTGCCGCCCCGCTGGAGCTCCTCGTCGGCGATCGCCACGACCGTCGCGAAATCCATCTCCGCCCGCGGGCTGATCCGGGCGACCTCCGCGGCGACATTGGCCCAATGAACGGACTCTCCGGGTGCCCCGTGTGTGTGCGAGCGGCCAAGCGTTGCGCCGCGTAATAGGCGCCGGGCTCATCGATCGCGACGAGGCGCCGGGCATCGGCGTGCCATCGCTGGCAAATGTCGCGGCGGCGCTCAAACCATGTTCTCAGGATGGCGAACATCCGCGCGTCCTTCCGTGGCGACCCGTCAGACCGCGTCAGGGATGGCCGCCCGAAGGATGAGACTGGCTTCAGCGTCGCCGGCAGTCCGGTGCGGGAGGTAACGCCCAACCTTTGCGTCATCAACGCGACATTGCCCTGTACCATAAGTAGCGTTACAAGCTTTGCCACGGCTGCGGGGGTGTTTTGATGGTGAGGACTTTTCTGCTTGCGACTGCGATCCTTTCCGGTGGCATCACGATGGCCGCCGCGCAGGATTTCCATCGCGTGAGTGTCATGGCCTTCAATGCCGAGAACCTCTTTGACACTGAGGACGATGCGGCCAATGGCGGCGACGACACCTACCTGCCTCTGGCGGTCAAGCGGGCAAGCCCCGATCACGAGGCGAAGTGCCGCGCCAACAACGACAGCGATTTCTATATCAGGCAGTGCATCTCGCTCGACTGGAGCGAGGCGGTGTTGACGACGAAGTTGAACGCTCTCGCGGCGGTACTGACAGCGGCCAGCCCGACGCCGGATATTCTCATCATGCCGGAAACGGAAAATCTGGCGATCGTCCAACGCCTCAACGCGGCGCTGCCTGAGGATCGCCGCTACGACACGATCGTGCAACTCGACACGACGTCGGTCACCGACGATCGCGGCATCGACGTTGCGATCCTCAGCCGCTTTGCCCTTTCCGCCCCGGCGACGGCGCATCCGATCGATTTCGGCAACGACAAGGAGCTGTGTGGCGGAACGCGCGACATCATCGAAGCGCCGCTTGCGTTGCCGGACGGCAAGGTGCTGCACGTCTTCGGCGTTCACTTCCCGTCCGGAAGCAATCCGCTGATCTGCCGCCAGCGCGCCGCTGCCGAGCTCAATCGGATTCGCGCGCTTCTTCCCGCCGATGCGCTTGCGATTGCCGGCGGCGACTTCAACTTCAACTGCAGCGAAACCCAAGGCGCGCTGTTCGAGCGCATCGTGAGGCATGGAAAATGGGGTGTGCCGCCCGCCGTGCGCGCTGGCTGCGAGGAGCCGGGAAGCAACAAGCATACGGACCGCAGTTTCGGCACGTGGTTCACCTGGTCCTATCTCGATTTCTTCCTCGTTTCGGAAAACATGCTTGCCGAACAGCCTTCAACGTCCGGCTGGTTCGCCAACCTTGGCGCCTTCCGGACCTTAGTCGGAACGGGCGAGCAGATTGAGACCAATAGTCAGGGCTACGTGTCGCCCAGGCGTTTCGATGCCGCAAGCGGCAGCGGCGTTTCCGATCATTGGCCGGTCATGATCGATCTGGTTTCGCGGCCGTGAGGATTGATTTGCGGACACATCGGGCCCCAGACTGGCCGTCGTCCAAGATAGCGGCAACACCGGTCCGGAGGACCCGCGCCCCCTCGGCGAATAGCGGCACGCCGTTGGCGGAGCTTGGGAAACGTTCATGCGGAATTCCGAGCACATCCTGTTGACTCGCCGCTTCAACCGATTGAAAAGAAGTCTCCAACCGGGAGCTTACCATGGCGGACGAAGAAAACCTCGAACAGCCCCAGCCTTTGACCGTGACCGAAACCGATGGAACCGCACCTGCGCCAGCCAAGCGGGCGTCATCGGCGAACGGGAAGAGCAGGACTCCGCGAACGAAGGCTAAGAAGGCGGAGCCCGTTTCCGGCAATGCAAAACCGCACCGCTATTCCGATACCGAACGGGCCGAAAAGCTCTCGCAAATCGAGGTCCGCGCGTCAGCGGGCGAAACTCTGAAGGCGGCGATCAAGGAAGCCGGCATTTCCGAGCAGACTTATTACCAGTGGAAACGTGCTGCCGGCGCGGCGGAGGAGCCAGTCGCCAAAGCCGAAGCAAGCGCCGGCGTTGACACGCTGGCGGATCTGGTCGCACTCGAGGAGGAAAACATGCGGCTGCGCACGAAGCTCGCGGACAAACTGCGTGCCGAAAACGCCGAACTTCGCAAGCGGCTTGGTCTGGATTGAGCCGCGCCACGGCGCCCGCGTTGTAAAAGCGCGCGCTCTCACTTATGTCTTCCGCAGGACCCGCAATGTCGGGGACCAACTTCCTTTTCTTCGGATATGCTTCTGCATGAAAACACGACGAAACTTCGTTGTCGAATTCAAGTCGAACCGGCGTCAGGCAAGAGGGGCAAGTGCCTCGATCTGGGGTGACACCGATCTCAAGGCCATCGCTCGTGCGGTGGAATCCGATCTTCCGAGCACCGGCGGGCGAACCGACGCGGAGCGCGCAGCGGAACGGCCACCGATGGTCCCGGTCCGGCCAGCGGCTAGGATCCTCGAGACGATTGACAAGCCGATCGATCGACCACCCGCGGCGCCTTCCGGCGATCCAGCGATAGACGTGATGCCGACACCGCAGGCTGACGCGGCACGACCACCGGCGGAGACGGATGACGCACCGGTGGTGATGACGGTACCAGTGTCCGCACCTGAGGAGACCGAACACGCCAACCCGGTGAAGCGCGCCGCTGCTTTGAAGAGGTCAAAGCCTGGGAGGAAGACGCCGCCCAAAGTCCGCCCTGCCGCTCAATCAGGGCAAACCGGTTTCGATGAACTGGACGCGCTCGAGACAGAAAACCGGCACCTGAAAGTCTTGTGGCGATCTCGCCTTCAAGCGGAGAATGCTCAGCTAAGAGAGATGCTGGCGCGGCTCCCGTCGACCTAGTTTACGGCGGCTTCTACCCGATAACAGGCAGGCATGAATGGCGGCAGCAACAATTCCAGAGATAGAGGCTCCGCCTCGATCGCAGCGCCTGACTTCGCACGACCTCTTTAAGTGACTCGTAGAGGAGCGCGTTCACCGGCTCTTAACGAGTTGCATGCGATCAAGGATTTGCGCGACAAGTATTTCGTTCGCGCTGACCCGATCTTGCGCTCGCTTCGACCTCGCCGAAAGCCGCAAGCGCCGCCGCGCTTGGATCCGATCCTTTCAGAGCCGCGGCCGTGTTTGCAGATAAAGCCAGGGCAATACAGATCGACCATGACGGTCGGAGCGTTCGACCACGATGTCCGTCGACAACCGATCATCAATAGCCGCGACAGCCGCGTCCTGCCGGTCGAGCAGCTTCCTGCGCCGATCGATGTCGTTCTCCCAAAGCAAAGCTTCCATGCACTCGAACACGGCCGCGCGTTCCGCCATGACTTTCGGATGCGTATGGAGCCAGCGCAGGAACGCGATGGCTCCCTCCGTCGTCCGCCACAGCTCGCCGCACTGCGCGATATGGTCATGCGCAACCTCTGGCTCCGCGAGGTTCGACTGGTGCCAGATCACGAGCGGCATCGGATCCGGGTTTCCGCTCAGTATTTCGGCGACATAGCCGTTCGCCACAAAGCCGCGACGCAGGCTCGTAGCCGCCGCAATCAGGTTGCCTGCCTGGAAGTGGAGCAGTCCCGTTTCGTAGTGGTAGGGCGGGTACTGATCGGCCTCGTTCCTGAAGATGCCAGACGCCTTCGCCGTCATGCCGGCGCGCAGATATTCCGAGCCGATCAGGAAGCGGACGCCCTGGTTGTCGTTCGGGTTCCATGCCAGCATCTTCTCCATCAACGCCAGCGCCTCTTTGCGCTGTCCAAGGTGCAGGCGGCAAAGCATGGCGCCATGGGCGGCCCGCAGGAACGGCCGGTTCTCAAGAAAACCCCATTCGATCGTACCTGCAAAGCCACCGGGGATGGCGTTCTCGCCCAGTTGCAGGCCGCGCAGGCAGGATTCCAACGCAGCCTTCGGTTTGCCCTGTTCCAGGAGAGCGGATCCGAGATGGGCATGGCCATCGATGAAATGGGGATGACGTTCGACAATGTCTCGCAAGGCCGAAAGATACCTGGCCTGAGAGAGGCCCCCGCTTTCGCGACGATCGAGCGCGGTGTCGAGTTCGTCGACGATCGCGCCATATGCGTCGCCGTGACGGAAAATACCGTCATCGCCCGCGATCTCGAATGTAACGAGCCCGTCCATTTGCGCGCTTCTCCTTTGCGACAATTGCCAGCGCTTGCAGACGGAAGCCGTAGCGCGAAATGCATCGCGCGCCAAGACGCAGTGAAGATAAGCCCAGAGGATCGCCCAAGCAGTACTTCGTCGCGCAGATAATGGTGCCGGTTCCGCTTGCATGGTCCGCTTTTCCTACGGCGTTCAGACCGTCAAAGCTGCACTCACCAACGCGGGCGAGGTCCTCGGTTCAACCGTCGCCGCCGCGGTACACCCGTTGCGCCGGACGATGATTTCCCAGGTGCTGATGAGCTGGCGGGGTGTCATCGCACCATAACTTCCCGCCTAGTTGACGAAAAACGAGGCAACGCTGCCCATGGCGAGGTTTTGCCTCGAGCCTAGCTGAGACCGGCTACAACCGTCGTTGCGACAAATCCGCGGAATCCTGCGCCTGCGCGGTTGCGGGCGTCGTCAGCAGCGAATAGACTTCACCGGCGGCGCCGAGGCCGCAGCACACGGGGATGTTCATGCCGACCGGGACCGTTAAATTCTTCAATCAGGACAAGGGCTTTGGCTTCATCACGCCCGATAATGGCGGAGCGGACGTGTTCGTCCATATCTCGGCCGTACAGAGTGGCAATGCGCTTCGTGACGGCCAGAAGGTCAGCTATGACCTGGGACAGGATCGCAAGACCGGAAAGTCTAAAGCTGAGAACGTCAGATCAGTTTGATTTCGCGATCGCAGAGGCGAACAGGCGTTTGCGCACATGCGCGGCGGCTTTCGGAAAAAGGAGCGGGCGCGGCCAGGCGAGTGGCTTGCCCACCTCTTCAATTTTGCCGCTCGCATTCACCATGTGCCAATGCGACTTCCCGTGGCCCCCGCCGCTTCCAACGTTTCTGCGCGGGCAAAGCTGGCGATACCGGCGCTGCGAGCGCAAGTGTGAGGAAAAGCGCCTTCATCAGGCACGGGATCATAGAACCTTCTCATGTCATTCTCCGCGACATCACGCACGACTTTGCGCCGCTTGAACAGGCCGCCCATCATGTCCCGATCACATCCGATTTGCTTGATTGGTCCCGGTGAGAGAGCCTGACCGACCCCATGGTCGGGCAGGCCACACCACGCCATCAGCTGCCGAGAATGGCTGCGTTGATGGTCTCCACATTGTTGCGGAACATGTCGATATAGGTGGATGCGGGACCGTCCGGCCCGGACAGAGCATCCGAGTAGAGCGTGCCACCCACCCTCAGGCCGGTCTCGCTGGCGATCTGCTCGATCAGACGCGGATTGCAAGCGGGCCTCGATCTCGACTACAGGACGTCCGTGGTCTCCTTCACATGGGCAGGATGCGACGAAATGGACGAAGTCTCGGGTGACGGACATGCCGAACTGCTCGACGATGGCACGATCGAGATCACTTTCGCATACCACAACGGCGACGAAGCCGACGGTGGAGCACATATCGTGCCCCACCGCAACATTGTTTTATAACAATGATAGCATTCATGCGCCTTGTTCTGTATCCGATATTGTCGAGGGTGTGACACTGCGCTTAGCCAATACGAAGGGGCGCTTAGTCGACGACCGCACCCGTTCGAGACCGAAGCGATCCCTTGTCTACGAGCTTCGATCTCCTCCGACCTTGAACAGATGCTATCTGGGCCCACCGCCCACTATCGCTCGATGATCTTCCCGCGTCCTCGGGAGCCACGCCTTTGTCGATCCGCAGATGCCTGATTTGAGCGGCTACTCTTGCGTCATCCGAGGAAACGCCGCGAGAGCGCAGAGGCGAGTTGCGCAAGCTTGCTCGGGTCTCAAATGTGCGCCAATCGGTGATCGAGCGGATCGCTGCCGGATGCGCCCATCCAATTAGCCGAGGTCCGAGATGTAAGACTTGGATAGTCGATTGGGGCGCGGCAACCGACGTTCAGAAGGTTGTCAATGGCCGGAGGTTGTTTCTACATAGCAGTAAAGTGCGTGTTTTCGCCCGATTGCGACGTTCGCCGGTAAGCCGATGATCTACTTCCTGACCCTCTCGACGCTCGCGCTCATCGTCCGTCTCGTGGTCTCGAATGTGGTCTAGCGACAGATCGCGCTTCTTGGCTGCCGTTCAGCCGCAGCCTCGGCTGCAGCGCAGCCTGATTCTTGTCGCCACGCCACACATAAATTCGCGCAAACCTCTGGGTGACGGTGCCGGGCGCTAAGCCCGAGGATCTTGCCTAAGTCGCAGTTGGTACGATGACCATGACACTGACGTGGCAGCGCAGGCAAGAATCCCGTGCCAAAGGCCCGTTCAGATGCGTTGGCTCAAGCCAAAAGGAAAAGCGAGTTAACCCTTTCTCCCCCCGATGACCGCGGCGTCGGCGAATGCAGATTCGACATCTTGAGCCTGCGACGGGATGCATACGATGAAGCGCATCAAACTCTTCATCGCGTGCTGATAGACAGCCGAAGTGCATGAGGCACGTTCGCGTTGTCAGCCGGTCCCCCAATTTCAGCCGCCTGCGTCGCAAAGCAGCCTTCGGTAAGCTGTAGTTGCCCCCTCACTGGTTCGCGCGGTCTATTCTGCCACACCGGTGAGCAGGACGTTGCGACAGATCCCCGCAGGTTTCGTGTCCACGTCTCACAGCAATGGCGGAAACGGAGGATGGCCGCAACACTTACCTGGACCGATGTCGCAGCCTGCACTCAATGTCGTTAGTTGATATCCCTGCCCGCTGTTCCCGGCAAAAACACGAGTAGCCGCCCTGCTGTGGCTTTGTCGAGTTTGCAACACGGCGCTTTTCGACCTGATCTCTTGGCTAACTTTCATTTAAGCCATTGATGATTCACGGCAAATTTTGGCTTTAAGCGCCTCTTTGCGTAGTTGGCATGACTTTTGAAGCTCCCTCGCAGGAACTACGAACCAACCTATTGATCTGCCTTGCCCCCAAGGACGACTAATGCTCAACGAAGTAGGGACTGCCAAGTCCGAATCTGTCATAAGTCAGCTCATCGATGTAGTTGCGTCTATCGATGAAATTGCGGCGTCGTTCCCAGACAGGATAGCGATTAAGCATGGCGCGGAAGAACTCACATATGGTGAGTTGCGACTGCTGTCGGATAAAATTGCAAGCACCCTACGAGAGCACAGCGCAGAGGGTAGAATCGTGGGGTATTTCGGTGACCGAAACCCCCATTGGGCAGCCACGGTAATCGCAATTCTCAAAAGCGGCTCGACATATTTGCCGCTCGATCCATCTTTGCCGACCTCCCGCATTTCTTTCATGATCGAGCAGAGTGGATGCACTCTGATTGTCGGGCCGGAAAGACCGGAAGAGCTTGGCCTCTTTCAGGAAAACAGCAACGGCCGCCGACAATTCTTGACGGTGCAGACGGCGCTACACGGTGGCCCTGCCTCTCCTGGAATGCCAGCTTTGGCTGAGGGCCATCTCGCCTACATTCTGTTTACGTCCGGTTCGACGGGGAGACCCAAGGGGGTGATGGTCAAGCGCGCAGGCCTAAACAATCACTTGAGGGCCAAGATGGATGCGCTCGAGCTAAGTGAGAAGGACTGTGTCGCACAAACTGCCTCGCATAGCTTTGACATCTCGCTGTGGCAGCTTTTGGCAGGGCTATGTGTCGGCAGTTGCGTCGCGATCATTGATGATTCGACAGTGAGATCTCCGACGGCCCTTCTTCGGGCACTGCAGGCTAATCGCGTCACGATTGCCCAATTCGTTCCATCGGTGCTAGCCGTGTTCGTTGAGTATCTCCAGTCACTCTCAGTCAAGGAGCGGTTTCTTCGTGCGTTGCGCATGGTCTCCACGGTGGGCGAGCCGCTGACGCCTGCCTTGGCGCACGGGTGGCTGACACTCTTTCCTCGAGTCCCAATTCTCAATCACTACGGACCGACCGAATGTGCGGATGGGGTTACACACCATTTGATATCTCTCCCGCCCAGTACAGCTGAAACCTATTTGCCCATCGGTAAGCCTATTGCCAATCTCAGGGTTTATGTCGTCAATGGATCGCGTCTGTGCAAGACGGGAGAAGTTGGCGAGATCTGCGTTAGTGGGGTCGGTGTCGCAGATGGATACATCAACGATGGCGTGCGTACCAAAGACGTCTTTTTGTCGAACCCGTTCTCGGACCATCCATCTTATCGGCAGCTCTACAAGACCGGCGATCTCGGACGCATCAGGGCAGATGGCCTGCTGGAGTGTCTTGGTAGACGAGATCGTCAGATCAAGATCCGGGGGCACCGGATCGAACTTGGAGAAATCGAGTCTCGCCTCTGCGCTCATCCTTTGGTAAGTGCCGCCGTTGCTGTCACACCGGTAAACCAGAGCGTGAAGCTGACGGCTCGGGAAATAACCCACGCCGGCCGAGAAACTGGGCCAAGACGAATACTGGCCTATGTGTCGGCTCCTGCCGAACTTTCAGAGGGTGAACTCCGGAGCTTTGCTGCCGAAACACTTCCTACCTACATGCTTCCGGAGCGACTCATTCGTGTCGACCGGATGCCGATCACCCGAAACGGGAAGGTAGATCTCGCGTTACTGCCAGATCCGACAACCGTTCGCCCGGAGCTGCAGAGTCCGCTCGAGCAACCAAAGACGGAGCTGGAAAGCACATTACGAGATATTTGGTCCAGCGTTCTTCGGATCGAAGGCATCGGTGTCAACGACCAATTCATGGATCTTGGGGGCGACTCGCTCCGCGCGGTACTTATATTGGCTCAGATTCAGAGGCAGCTCGGAGCAAATGCGGATTTCAGGATTGTTCTGAATGGGACCATCAGGTCGCTTGCATTATCGATATCAAGCCAATCCGAAACGACAAAGAACGTGCTTCCCCCCTGTGGGAAGCTCAGACGAGCGCCCCTGACGCGAGTGCAAGAACATCTTTGGTTTCTCTGGCAGCTCTATCCGACCGCGAAAAATTACCTCATTCAGGGTGGTATGCGTATCCGAGGTGCTGTCGACCCAATCGCATTCAATAAAGCCTGGAACGATGTTGTTCAGGCGCATGACGCGCTGTCGGCACGTTTCATCGACGAAGATGGGCCCGTTCAGATTTTTGATGATCCGCAGAGATCCGAGATAGAGTTGGTGGACGCCACTCACCTGCCTCAAGAGGAGGCCGAGGAGCTTTTGGCGGAGCTGCGGCGGAAGGAGCTCAACAATCCCTTTGATCTCAGTCAGGGCCATTTGTTTCGTGCGCGCCTGATCCGTCTTGGCGCCGACGATCATCTCATGCTGATCACCGCACACGAAATCATCATAGATGCATGGTCAATCTCTGTTCTGCTCAGAGATTTACAGACGAGATACTCCAATCCCGCTGCCGTCTCTCCACCAGATCGCCCATCGCTCTCGACCTATGCGCTCTGGGAAAGTGTACATCTTACACCGAAGTCGCTGAGTGATCAGCGGCGCTATTGGCGTCGTCAGCTAGGCGACAATCCTCCTGTACTTTCGCTCTGGAATCGACTGCGGTCGAAAGTAAGCTCCTACCGCGGGAACTCGCATGCGATTCTCCTTGGCGGCGAAGTGTCTGATCAAGTGCGAGATTTTGCGCGCCGGCACAGGTGCACGACTTCCACGATCCTATTGGCATGCTTCAAGCTGCTGTTGCGGATGTATAGCGGCCAAGACGATGTGATTGTTGGTATACCGCATGTGGTGCGCAGCCAGCCCGGCACCGAGGAGATCGTAGGATTTTTCCTCAACATGCTGCCAATTCGAACCACGATCGACGTCAATAAGTCCTTCGCGGCTCACGTAAATCACGTGCATAACCTCATAAGCGATGCCATCGCGAACTCGGCGTATCCATTTAGCTGGATGGTCAGAGATACCCGATTCCACCGCGAGCCCGGTCGATCACCGATCTTCCAAGTCATGTTCAACATGTACTCCGAGCCCGCGGAACCTCCTGCCAAGCGCGATTTGGAACTGACTTTTCGCGAATACGACACAGGTTATGTGAAATTCGACCTTACGCTGTACGCGCAAGACGAAGGCGATGCAATTGCGTTGCAACTGGCTTACGCGGAAGACGTATTTTCGAGCGATGTGATCGCCCGCATGGCCGATAATCTTCGCCATCTCCTTGCTGCCTGTGTCGAGAGGTCGGCCGAGCCGATTGTCACGCTGAGCAGCCTCAGCCCGTCGGAAGTCGCCATTCTAAACTCGCTCAAGGGTGATGAGCGGTCATATGAGAACGAGCCTTCACTTGTGGAAGCGTTCGATCAGGTGAGCGCTTCAAACATCGATCGGGTGGCTTACTTCGGCGAGTTCGGAGCAATCACGTTTGGCCATCTGCGCGAACGCATGGCTACGATCCAGTCCGTTCTGCGAACGTGCGGGGTGGGGCCGGGTGACATCGTTGCCATGCTGGTCGACAGGTCGCCTGATGTAGCGGCCACGACTTTGGCCATCCGGGATTTGCAGGCAACTGTCGTGCCTATATCGCCAGATTACCCGGAGGAACGGGTCGGCCATATCGTGAGGGACAGTGGCGCGAGCCTGCTTGTTCGCGCTCGCGAGGACAAAGAGGTCCATTTTGGTGTGCCGTGCGTTAGCCTGTCTACCCTGCAGGCCGGACGCGCTCCTGGCCGGGCCACGCACCGAACGATCGAATTGCCCGGTAAGGGCGCAGCCAGCCTGATATATACCTCATCCTCGACGGGTAAGGCGAAGGGCGTTGTCATACCGGAATCCGCAATACTCAATCGACTGAACTGGATGTGGCGATGCTTCCCCTTTGATCGCTTCGACGTTATGGCCGTACAGAAGTCAGCGGGACTTGTTGCTGCGGCATGGGAGTATTTTGGAGGGCTTCTGAAGGGGGTGCCCACGCTCATTCTGACGCAAGAGCAGTTGCACGACCCCGACCTCTTGTTGAGTGAGTTGGCACGGCATCACGTCACGTGGTTGTCTGCCTCACCGCCTATTCTGTCCGGTTTAATTGCCGCTCAAAAGCGACTGCAGAAATTGACCAACCTGCGCCTGGTTACAAGCAGCGCTGAACCGATGCCGGCATCGCTTCCTCCTCGTTGGCGAGAGTGCTTTCCGGATGTGCCGCTATGGAATTTTTATGGCACTACGGAGTGCGCGTCTAATGCAGCGGTGTACGGAACAACGGACGCCGACGATGGCTCTTCAGCTGTGCCCGTCGGGCGCCCGATCGATAATGTGAGAATGTACGTCCTTGACGCACAGTTGAAACGGGTTCCCGTCGGAGTCGCAGGTGAACTCTGTGTGGCAGGACGCTGCGTGAGCGCTGGATATTGGAAGAATCCAGAGCGAACAAAGCACTGTTTCGTTCCAAATCCATACGATGAAGGTCAATACAGCGTCCTTTATCGGAGTGGTGATATCGCCCGCATTTCAGGCAAAGGTCTTCTGGAGATTTGTGGTCGAGCGGATAACCAAATTCAGCTTCGGGGTTTCCGAATTGAGCTCGAGGAAATCGAGACGGCGCTCGGATCTCATCCTGCCATCGCGCAGGCCGCCGTCTTTGTAGAGGGCAAGGATGATGATCGGCGACTGGTTGCGCTCGTGGCGCCAGATGACGACAGCCTGACCTCAGGAGACATTGTGAGCCATCTGCGGCAGACACTCCCATCTTACATGATCCCATCGGATGTTCAGATGGTGCGACGTATGCCGCTCACAGCGAACGGGAAGATAGATCGGGCTCGTCTCCCTTTCGTCTCATCCCGCGCAATGCAAAAGACCGAGCCCGCTGAGCCACGGACCGAGAGGGAGCGACTCCTCGCCGGTATCTGGCAAGAACTGTTGGGCGCTAAATCTATTGGTATCGATGATAGCTTCTTTGATATCGGTGGAAATTCGCTTCTGAGTGTGCGGTGCGTGACACTGGCGCGTAAAGCGGGACTGAGCTTAACAGTCAACCAACTGCATCAGACACCAACCATCCGGGAACTTGCAACGTGCCAAACGTCGGCCGCGACATCTGCTTTAGCGGCTTCCGATGGACCGATGCCAGTAACCCCTGCGATCTCACATTGGAATAGTTGTGTCGGAATCGGCGAGCACTACAATATTGTTGATCTCTTCTTCATGCCCGCCGGCATCTTGAATGTCTCCATTCTTGAACGTGCACTTGCGCATGTTATCGGCCGGGAGGAAGCACTGAGGCTCCGAATCGCTGAAACGGAGAGCGGCTTATCTCAGGTAATCGGATCGATACCAGATCCCATCGTAGAAGAAATTAACCTTGTCGGTATGGCCACAGCGCAACAACTCACGGCCATTGAGCAAGCCTGCGCGGAGCGTCAGCGCATATTTCGATTTGACGGTCGGACACCTCTTATCAGAGTCTCAGCCTTCCGGACATCGGAGAGTGGCGATTACTATTTGCTCGTTCTGCTGCACCACTTTGTAGCAGACGGGGTTGGATACAGACTGTTCCTGAATGCACTCGAGGCAGCTTATGATTCGTTTGCCGCTGGTCGGACTGCTGCAGATCCGGATACGACGACCCTGTCTCAATGGCTGCAGCGACTGGATAATTACGCGAATGGCGAAGCGGTAACCGAGCTCGAGCATTGGGAGGGCCTACGGTACGACCTGTTTGACATAAGTGTGAGCGATTCTGGGACGAATGCGGCGGGGTTTTCAGCTCAAACTGCGAGGTGGCTCCACTATGTAGGCTCTGAGGAACATATCGATGAAGAATTCTGCAGGCCGCTTTGGAAAGACCAGGCCACGTATCATCTAAGGATCAGCGAGGAGACAACGGGGAAACTTCTCAAGGTTGCGGCGGCGTCTGCGCAATGCGAGGATTTTGATCTTTTGCTTGCGGCTATTTCGGGGGCATTTGGCCGCGCTTTCGGAAATTACTCACTCTGGATTGACAGCCTCACTTCGACCAGGGGACGGCTATTCGACGACATCGACCCGTCTCAAATCATCGGCTATATCGGTGAACTGGTGCCGCTTCCGTTATACGTTACCGGAACGGAGTCTCGTCCAGACCGCGCCCGCTCTATATATCAGCAGCGCACCTCGTTGCCGCGCCAGGGCATAGGTTTTCGAGCTTTGAAGTTCTTGAATCGGCATCCCGCCGTGCGGGAGCGGATCGATCGCCTGCCGTTACCCCGCATCGGAGTGAACTATCGAGCGAGACTCCAACGTCATTATCCGCGCCGCCTGCTGTCCAGAGATCCACACCCATTGTGGATCGGCGAAGATATGGATCAGTCTGTTATGAATTATCTCTTCTGGTTTCGCGTCGGGTACCAATCGGGCGAACTCCAAATCGAAGTGAGATACGATGCACGACAAGTTGGTTACGAAACGACCCGCAACCTCTGCACAATCTTGCGCGAGGAACTCCTACAGACTGTCGATGCATTTCGAGAATTTGGTCAAACGGGCAATAACGGATGAGGCCGTCGGAGCGACCGATGAGGGGTGAAGGCGAGCGGATGGCTTCACCGGCAAGGCATACCAGTTTGTTGGACGGCAAGGTTTCCCGCCTCATCATGCGGCTCGCCATTCCCTCCATTATTGGTTTGTCGATGAATGCACTTCAGCAGTTCGTGAATGCGATCTTTGTGGGGACACTCAGTGCGCAGGCTATCGCCGCGGTCAGCATGACTTTGCCCATCGTACTCCTGCTCACCTCAGTCGGGCAGGGAATCGGTGTCGGCACAGCTTCGTTCGTGTCGCGCAATCTTGGCGCTGGCAATTCAGCGGAGGCGAGTCGAGGCGCGAGCTCGGCACTTGCTCTGGCGGCTCCGATCGGAGTCGCAATTACTGTCGCTCTGCTTTTCAGGCTGCGCGACGTTTTCGCTTTGCTCGGTGCCAGTCGGACAATAATGCCAGCCGCGCTCGAATACGCATCGACGCTCCTATTAGGCTACACTCTCATGCTGTTGAACATGGTCAACGGGTCCATCGTGAGGGCCGAGGGTAACACTCGATTCAGCATGTGGACCATGATTACGGCATTTACGCTAAATGCCCTGCTCGATCCGATCCTAATTTTTTCGCTGGATCTCGAAGTTCGCGGCGCGGCGCTCGCAACACTGTTGTCTCAGATCGCCGCCACCAGCCTCTACGCCGTATATTTCGTGAAGCAGCGTGGGATTGTCCGGGTCCGACCTTCCTACATCACTTTGAGGGGCGACCGCGTAAAGCAGATTACCGCCGTTGGAGCTCCCGCAACCATCACCGGTATGTTGTCTGCTGTTGCTTTCGTGCTCTTGTACAGGGCTGCTGCACCATTCGGCGACGATTCCATTGCCGCAGTGGGTATAGCCTCACGATTGTTAACAATCGGGGCGCTCCCGATCATGGGCCTATGCATAGGCTCCCAGGCGATTCTCGGCTTCAGCTGGGGAGCACAGGATTTCGCTCGGGCACAGAAGGCCGCGAAGTTCATGCTATCTGTGGCCTTTGCATTTTCAGCTACCTTTTCTGCTGTGGTCGTGATTTTTGCGCGGCCAATCGTCCGACTTTTGAGCGATAGCGAGGACGTGGCTGAAATCGCTGTCTCGACCTGCATCTTGTTCCATCTCTTTTTCGGGCTCTTTGGTGTTCAGTACGTTGTAATAACCATGCTTCAGTCGTTCGGGAGAGCAAGTCTGAGCGCGGTCGTTTCCTTCGCAAGGCAAGGATATCTCTTTGTACCAGCCATACTACTGTTGCCGGATATTTGGGGCTTCAAAGGACTATTGATCAGCCAGGCAGCTGCTGAGCTGCTGGCTGGGCTGCTGGCTGTATTTGTAATGCTCAGGCAGTTCCGCGATCTTAAAGGTAGGCTCCTTTCCCGGCCAACGAGCGGTGAACGCTGAGAGCTGGGGCGAACGTGGCGATCATTTAGGACCTGCTTGGGATTATAACTGGCCCAGCCGGATCCAATGAGAGGGTCATCCCTACCCTTAGCTGCTAATGCTGAATCCGCCGTCGCCGCAAGCGCGATTTTGCATGAGGTCCCCAACAGCACTTTGTGCCAGAGCGCGAGGAAGTCTCAGGTGATAGAAACGCTGCTTCCATCAAATGTTGCCGTGCAGACTTGTCGAGCAAGTGAAGGTAGCGGTGTCAAAGTGATGGCCGAAGAAGAGAGTGCAATCGCCACCGCGGTCAAAAGCAGAAGGCGTGAATTCTCGATCGGGCGGACCTGTGCTAGAGCGGCATTGTCCAAGCTTGGCTTTCCTCCGTGCGCGATCCCAAGTGGGCCTCACCGGGAACCGCTTTGGCCGACTGGCATCGTGGGCAGCATAACACATTGCGGTGGATTCTATGCCGCGGCTGTGGCCTTGGAGAAAGACTACGTTGCGCTTGGAATCGATGCAGAAGTCGACGAGGAGCTGCCCTCGGGCGTATTGTCGCTCGTTTCGGGTGACGAGGAGCGATATTGGATTGCCAACGCGTCCGGACGCCTCAATTGGGGACGGCTGCTCTTTAGCGCTAAGGAGAGCATCTTTAAGGCGTGGTTCCCGCTTACACGTGAATGGTTGGGCTTCGAGGATGCCGTGATCACGATCGTTCCGGACGATGGCTCATTTGTTGCTCAGCTTCCGCACACACTCGTGCCGGCGAACGATTGTCCGCGGGAGCTCCGCGGTCGCTTCCTTATTGCAAACGGACTTATACTGACTGCAGTTTTCATTGCGGTCCCGCGATAAAAGGGTGACCATTTTGCCGCTTGAACCGGTCGGCAGAGGGCGTTGAGCCCGGATATTAACCTACGGCTTTCAGCGACGTCCGTCATTAGGTGTACAATAACGACGGCAGCCAGCCGGGGCACCTGCGAGCCTTCCGCTTATCGACTGACGAAAGGAGATTCACCCACGTTTCCTTTCCCTTGGGGCGACCTTCACGTCCTCACTCCGAACGACCTAGAATTGCTGTAAGGCTTATTCGACGAAGAGCTCAAAACACGAAAAATGCGGATTCCCCCGCCGCTGAGGAGCTTGCGGCCAAGCTTATCGAAATCTCAAAGCGGCACCATGAATCCGGCCATTCTACGCGAATTGCTCAGATCAAGCGTGAGCGCGACGAACAGCCCACTGCTTTCGGTGTTGACGGAATCGCAATAGCACTTTCTTCAGAACTTCTGCTTTGCCCGCTTTGGCATGAAGTAGGTTCGGATATTGACGAGCGCTTCGGCGACGGCAGCAACATCCTTGTGGGTGGCTGGTCCTTTAGCTTAGGCGATTTTCTCCTGTAGCGGCAGTTTAGAGATGCGACATATGCGCCAGTTAGAGATGCGACAGTCGTCGCCTCTTGGGATGTTGGTCAAACGTCAACGTTTGGAAGGAAGACTGGCGACGTGAAGCGTGGTGGAGACCATGAGCGTTCGTCGTCGTGAAACGAAAGTCGATTCGACGAGACTGTACTGTCCGAGATCTACCGGAATCGATTCGAAGCTTTTGTTGTCAATGAGCGGTTTAAGGCCATCGATAACTGTCGAGCCAGAACTCGACGGTTTTCTGGAACATCCATCATCGTCACGTGGTCGCCTGGCACCGGTATGGCATGAATGGCCCCCTCACGCAAAACCCTGTCCCACCCCCGCATGGGTGAACTTGCCTCAGGACCCATGGGATTTCTTCGACGTCGCGCCCGACGGCTGAGGAGAGGCCTTTTGGCATAAAACTGGTGGATCTCAACCGGCAGGGATGGAACATTATACAAGTCCAGCGCCCTTTGGAACTGCGCAGCCTTTTCATACATCAAAACCTCGTTGTGGAGATCACGATCGAGAGGTATCGCCCCAACTTGCTTTGCCTTTTCAAGAAGCTGGGCAATTGAACTTTGTCCAGCAAAGCGTTCCAGTACTCCGAAACTCTCATCATCTAAGGATTCAAAAGAATCCAGCAGCACTTCTCGTACCATTTGGGTGGGCGATATGCTCGATGGATTTGCGGGTAACGCAACATCGATGAGAGCGATGAATGATACAGCTTCATCGAGACTCAGCAAGTGCTGGGCAATTGCATAAGCCAAGATTGCACCTGATGAGTATCCAGCAAAGCGATATGGACCCCGTGGCTGGATCTCTCTAATCGCCAGGATCACCTCCGCGGCTAATCTTTCAAGAGTTTGTGGACAAACTGCATTGAAAGGCGGCCATGGCAGAGCGTAGATGGGACAGTCTACGTCCATTTTCTCCACCAAACTGAGGACATAGGAACAATCGCCCGAACCCGTGGGAACAAAGAAGAGCGGTGGTTGTGATCCGGTTGCCTGAACTGAAATCGCTTCCGGAATGCTGGGCTGTCGCTGAAAATGAATCTTTGATGCGAGTTCCTTCAGAACAGGGGCTTGGAAGAGATCGGCAGCGCTAAACTTCAGCCCAACGGCGAGCGTTCGACCGAGCAACTGCACCGCCAGCAGCGAGTGGCCGCCGAGTTCGAAGAAGTTGTCGTGACGGCCGACCCGCTCGACGCCGAGCAGCTCTTCCCAGATCCCGGCCAGCAGCGTCTCGACCGCGCCGCGCGGCGCCTCGTAGGCCCGCCGCGCATAGGCATCAACGTCGGGAACCGGCAGCGCCTTGCGGTCGAGCTTGCCGTTCGGCGTCAGCGGCAGCGCTTCCAACCGCACGAAGGCCGATGGCACCATGTAGTCCGGCAGCAGGCGACTGAGATGGGCCCGCAACGCGGCCGCAAGCTCCACGCCATCGGCCTCGTGCGATCCTTCCGTCGGCTTCGCCACGACATAGGCGACAAGCCGCTTGTCGCCGGCGCGATCCTCGTGCGCCACCACCACCGCCTCGCGCACCCAGGCGTGCTCGCAAAGCCGCGCGGCGATCTCGCCCGGCTCGATGCGGAAGCCGCGGATCTTCACCTGCTCGTCGTTGCGGCCCAGGAACTCCAGATTGCCGTCCGGCAGGTAGCGGGCAAGATCGCCGGTCTTGTACATCCGGGCATCCGGCTCGCCGCCGAACGGATCGGCCAGAAACCGCTCCGCCGTCAGCTCGGGACGGTTGAGGTAGCCGCGCGCCACCCCTGCCCCGCCGATATGGAGCTCACCCACCGCCCCGAACGGAACCGGCCCACCATGGCCGTCCAGAAGATACACCCGCGTGTTGGCGATCGGACGGCCGATCGGGAGGCGGCGGCGGGATGTCGCATCAATCGCGGTGATCTCGCAGACTGTCGCAAAGGTCGTCGTTTCAGTCGGGCCGTAGCAGTGCAAGAGATGCTGTGGTCTGTTCTGGCTCAAAACCCGAGCTACTGCTGTCACATCAACCGCATCGCCGCCGACCAATAGCAATCGCAAACTCGCCAGCACCGGGCCTAAATCATCAGCGCTCTGGCTGAACAACCCGGCTGTCAAATGCAGGACCCTAATGCGGTGCTGCTGAACCAGGCTGCGCAGAACCTCTGGCTGCAGCGCATCCGTGTAGGGAATTACAATCAGGCTTGAACCGTGTAGCAGCGGTGCCCACACTTCCAGCGTACTGATATCAAACGCAGGATTGCCCACCCACGCCACACGATCATTTGAGCCGAACTGCGCATATCCATTGTTGAACACGAGCCGGTTGACAGCCCGGTGAGGCACAACAACTCCCTTTGGGAAGGCCGGTCGAGCCGGAGGTGTACATCACGTAAGCGGCAGCCTCGGCGCTCCATACCAGGCCAGGATCTGGACTGGACCCGGTTCCAGCCATCAGCGGCTCAATGGGCAAAACAGGGATTGTGGCCTCAACCAGATCATCACCGTCACTCTCGCTGAGCACCAGGCGTGCTGCACAATCGGCAATCAGCCATTCTTGTCGCGCAGGTGGAAGAGCGCGATCGATCGGGACATAAACTCCGCCCGCCTTCAGGATCGCCAACTGCGCCACCACAAGGGCGACGGAGCGGTCCAGCATTGTCGCAATGCGGTCGCCGGGCTTCACCCCGAGGCCGATCAGATGATGGGCCAGCCGGTTGGCCCGCGCGTTGAGTTCGCCATAGCTCACCCGCTCGTCGTCATGCACCACCGCCACCGCCTCGGGCGTCCGGCGCACCTGTTGTTCGAACAGTTCGTGCAGGCACAGATCCGATGGATAGTCCGCTTCCGTCCGGTTCAGCTCCTCCAGCAGGTAGCGGCGCTCCTCGGGCGGCAGGATGTCGAGCTCTCGCACTGGCGTATTCGGAGCTCGCTCAATGCCTCCGCCAGCTGTTCGAGCGCGTGCTGCATGTAGCCGCACACCCGATCCGCGGAGATCGGCTCGACCACCTGCGCGGTGAGGCCGAGCGCTTCGCCAAAATCCTCCACCGACAAGGTCAGCGGATAGTTGGTGCGTTCCTCGCCGCCCAGCCATTCCACGCCGCACAGCCCATCATCGGTTGTCGAGCCGGCCATGGCCGCCGGCGTGTTGTGGCGGTAGTTCAACAGCGCGCTGAACAGCGGCGCCGGCGCTGCAACGCCGCTGCAGCGTTGCGCCAAGGCCAGCGAGGCATGCTCGTGTGTGAGCAGCTCGGCCACACGGGCATGGGTGATACGCAGACTTTCCTCAACTCCGGTCCCATCCAGATCCAGCCGCACCGGCAGGGTGTTGATGAACAGGCCCATCGCGCGGTCGGCGCCCGTGCCCGCCTGCATGCGGCCGAACAGCACCGTGGCGAACACCACCTGCTCGCGCCCGCTGCTCAGCGCCACCACCGGCCCCAGGCCAGATGGCAAAGGCTCGCCAAGCTCACCCCCAGCCGCCGCGCCTGGGCCCGCAGCCGCTCGTTCAGCGCCTGCGGCAGCATCCGATGCGCCTCGCCAACCCCGCTGCCGTCGCCATGCACCTCGATCAGCCCGAACGGCAGCGTCGGCTCGTCGATGTCGGCCAGCATCGAGCGGAAGAACGCTTCATGCTCTTCGGACGAAACGCCGAGACGGGCCTGCGCCACCAGATTGCGGAACGGCTGCGGAGCTGCCAGCTCATGACGCCGTCCCTCGAGCACGGTCCGCACTTCGGCATGCATCACTTCCAGCGTCGTGTGATCGCCGATCAGATGATGCTGCAGCTCCAACAGCAGCCAGCGCCCGCTGCCCGGCTCGCGCGCGATCACGAACCGCAACAGCGGCGCCTGGCCAAGATCGATGCGATACTGACGCGGATCGAACCGACGCTTCAGCTGCTCATGACCGGGACCGCCATCTTCATCCAGCTCGACCTCGCTCACATCCAGGGCCGCCTTGCGCCAGACCACCTGGGCCGGGCTCGACAGCCCCTCCCAGGCAAAGGCCGTGCGCAGAATGTCGTGCCGGTCCACCACCTGTTGGACCGCAGTAAGGTAGCGATCCAGCACACCGCGATCGGCAAAGGCCATCTCACTGACGAGCAGATACGGATCGCCCTGGCTGGCCAGCAGATGATGGAACAGAATGCCGTCCTGCAGCGGCGACAGGCCATAGATATCCTGGATGTTGGCGACCCCGCCCGGCACCGTGGCGACGATCCGGTCGATCTCCTGTTGGGTCAGATCGATCAGCGGCAGCATCTGCGGCGTGATCGCCGCGGTCTGTTCGCCGATCAGGTTGGCAGGCACCGCCACCTCGTGATGGCTGCCAAGGCTTGCGGCCAGATCGCAAAGCACCGGCCTGGCGAACAGGGTGCGCACCTCCACCCCGAGCGACAGCCGCCGCAGCCGCTCCATCAGCTGCACCGCCAGCAGCGAGTGGCCGCCGAGTTCGAAGAAGTGGTCGTGGCGGCCGACCCGCTCGACGCCGAGCAGCTCTTGCCAGATCCCGGCCAGGGCCGTCTCGACCGCGCCCTGCGGCGCCTCATAGGCCCGCCGCGCATAGGCATCATCGGCCGGCGAAGGCAGCGCCTTGCGGTCGAGCTTGCCGTTCGGCGTCAGCGGCAGCGCTTCCAACCGCACGAAGGCCGATGGCACCATATAGTCCGGCAGCCGCGCGCCCAGATGCGCGCGCAAGGCGCCGGCAAGCCCGCCTCCATCGTCCTCGTCCGGTCCGGCCTCGGGTCCACACACGACATAGGCGACGAGCCGCTTGTCGCCGGCGCGATCCTCGTGCGCCACCACCACCGCCTTGCGCACCCAGGCGTGCTCGCAAAGCCGGGCGGCGATCTCGCCCGGCTCGATGCGGAAGCCGCGGATCTTCACCTGCTCGTCGTTGCGGCCCAGGAACTCCAGATTGCCGTCCGGCAGGTAGCGGGCAAGATCGCCGGTCTTGTACATCCGGGCATCCGGCTCGCCGCCGAACGGATCGGCCAGAAACCGCTCCGCCGTCAGCTCGGGACGGTTGAGGTAGCCGCGCGCCACCCCTGCCCCGCCGATATGGAGCTCACCCACCGCCCCGAACGGAACCGGCCCACCATGGCCGTCCAGAAGATACACCCGCGTGTTGGCGATCGGACGGCCGATCGGGAGGCGGCGGCGGGATGTCGCATCAATCGCGGTGATCTCGCAGACTGTCGCAAAGGTCGTCGTTTCAGTCGGGCCGTAGCAGTGCAAGAGATGCTGTGGTCTGTTCTGGCTCAAAACCCGAGCTACTGCTGTCACATCAACCGCATCGCCGCCGACCAATAGCAATCGCAAACTCGCCAGCACCGGGCCTAAATCATCAGCGCTCTGGCTGAACAACCCGGCTGTCAAATGCAGGACCCTAATGCGGTGCTGCTGAACCAGGCTGCGCAGAACCTCTGGCTGCAGCGCATCCGTGTAGGAATTACAATCAGGCTTGAACCGTGTAGCAGCGGTGCCCACACTTCCAGCGTACTGATATCAAACGCAGGATTGCCCACCCACGCCACACGATCATTTGAGCCGAACTGCGCATATCCATTGTTGATCACGAGCCGGTTGACAGCCCGGTGAGGCACAACAACTCCTTTGGGAAGGCCGGTCGAGCCGGAGGTGTACATCACGTAAGCGGCAGCCTCGGCGCTCCATACCAGGCCAGGATCTGGACTGGACCCGGTTCCAGCCATCAGCGGCTCAATGGGCAAAACAGGGATTGTGGCCTCAACCAGATCATCACCGTCACTCTCGCTGAGCACCAGGCGTGCTGCACAATCGGCAATCAGCCATTCTTGTCGCGCAGGTGGAAGAGCGCGATCGATCGGGACATAAACTCCGCCCGCCTTCAGGATCGCCAACTGCGCCACCACAAGGGCGACGGAGCGGTCCAGCATTGTCGCAATGCGGTCGCCGGGCTTCACCCCGAGGCCGATCAGATGATGGGCCAGCCGGTTGGCCCGCGCGTTGAGTTCGCCATAGCTCACCCGCTCGTCGTCATGCACCACCGCCACCGCCTCGGGCGTCCGGCGCACCTGTTGTTCGAACAGTTCGTGCAGGCACAGATCCGATGGATAGTCCGCTTCCGTCCGGTTCAGCTCCTCCAGCAGGTAGCGGCGCTCCTCGGGCGGCAGGATGTCGAGCTCTCGCACTGGCGTATTCGGAGCTCGCTCCAATGCCTCCGCCAGCTGTTCGAGCGCGTGCTGCATGTAGCCGCACACCCGATCCGCGGAGATCGGCTCGACCACCTGCGCGGTGAGGCCGAGCGCTTCGCCAAAATCCTCCACCGACAAGGTCAGCGGATAGTTGGTGCGTTCCTCGCCGCCCAGCCATTCCACGCCGCACAGCCCATCATCGGTTGTCGAGCCGGCCATGGCCGCCGGCGTGTTGTGGCGGTAGTTCAACAGCGCGCTGAACAGCGGCGCCGGCGCTGCAACGCCGCTGCAGCGTTGCGCCAAGGCCAGCGAGGCATGCTCGTGTGTGAGCAGCTCGGCCACACGGGCATGGGTGATACGCAGACTTTCCTCAACTCCGGTCCCATCCAGATCCAGCCGCACCGGCAGGGTGTTGATGAACAGGCCCATCGCGCGGTCGGCGCCCGTGCCCGCCTGCATGCGGCCGAACAGCACCGTGGCGAACACCACCTGCTCGCGCCCGCTGCTCAGCGCCACCACCTGGCCCCAGGCCAGATGGCAAAGGCTCGCCAAGCTCACCCCCAGCCGCCGCGCCTGGGCCCGCAGCCGCTCGTTCAGCGCCTGCGGCAGCATCCGATGCGCCTCGCCAACCCCGCTGCCGTCGCCATGCACCTCGATCAGCCCGAACGGCAGCGTCGGCTCGTCGATGTCGGCCAGCATCGAGCGGAAGAACGCTTCATGCTCTTCGGACGAAACGCCGAGACGGGCCTGCGCCACCAGATTGCGGAACGGCTGCGGAGCTGCCAGCTCATGACGCCGTCCCTCGAGCACGGTCCGCACTTCGGCATGCATCACTTCCAGCGTCGTGTGATCGCCGATCAGATGATGCTGCAGCTCCAACAGCAGCCAGCGCCCGCTGCCCGGCTCGCGCGCGATCACGAACCGCAACAGCGGCGCCTGGCCAAGATCGATGCGATACTGACGCGGATCGAACCGACGCTTCAGCTGCTCATGACCGGGACCGCCATCTTCATCCAGCTCGACCTCGCTCACATCCAGGGCCGCCTTGCGCCAGACCACCTGGGCCGGGCTCGACAGCCCCTCCCAGGCAAAGGCCGTGCGCAGAATGTCGTGCCGGTCCACCACCTGTTGGACCGCAGTAAGGTAGCGATCCAGCACACCGCGATCGGCAAAGGCCATCTCACTGACGAGCAGATACGGATCGCCCTGGCTGGCCAGCAGATGATGGAACAGAATGCCGTCCTGCAGCGGCGACAGGCCATAGATATCCTGGATGTTGGCGACCCCGCCCGGCACCGTGGCGACGATCCGGTCGATCTCCTGTTGGGTCAGATCGATCAGCGGCAGCATCTGCGGCGTGATCGCCGCGGTCTGTTCGCCGATCAGGTTGGCAGGCACCGCCACCTCGTGATGGCTGCCAAGGCTTGCGGCCAGATCGCAAAGCACCGGCCTGGCGAACAGGGTGCGCACCTCCACCCCGAGCGACAGCCGCCGCAGCCGCTCCATCAGCTGCACCGCCAGCAGCGAGTGGCCGCCGAGTTCGAAGAAGTGGTCGTGGCGGCCGACCCGCTCGACGCCGAGCAGCTCTTGCCAGATCCCGGCCAGGGCCGTCTCGACCGCGCCCTGCGGCGCCTCATAGGCCCGCCGCGCATAGGCATCATCGGCCGGCGAAGGCAGCGCCTTGCGGTCGAGCTTGCCGTTCGGCGTCAGCGGCAGCGCTTCCAACCGCACGAAGGCCGATGGCACCATAGTCCGGCAGCCGCGCACCCAGATGCGCGCGCAAGGCGCCGGCAAGCCCGCCTCCATCGTCCTCGTCCGGTCCGGCCTCGGGTCCACGACATAGGCGACGAGCCGCTTGTCGCCGGCGCGATCCTCGTGCGCCACCACCACCGCCTTGCGCACCCAGGCGTGCTCGCAAAGCCGGGCGGCGATCTCGCCCGGCTCGATGCGGAAGCCGCGGATCTTCACCTGCTCGTCGTTGCGGCCCAGGAACTCCAGATTGCCGTCCGGCAGATAGCGCGCCAGGTCGCCGGTCTTGTACATCCGGGCATCCGGCTCGTCGCTGAACGGATCGGCCAGGAACCGCTCCGCCGTCAGCTCGGGACGGTTGAGGTAGCCGCGCGCCACCCCTGCCCCGCCGATATGGAGCTCACCCACCGCTCCGAATGGCACCGGCCCACCATGGCCGTCCAGAAGATAGATCCGCGTGTTGGCGATCGGGCGGCCGATATGTGGCACAGCGTCACTGAAGAGCTGTCCCGGGTTGCCACGACAGTAGCTTCAGTAGGGCCATAGTTGTTTATTAAGTTGATTGGCGACGGTCCCAGGGAAGGCACACGCTGGAGACGATCACCACCGATAAGCAAGTACTCCAAGGTGGGATTTATCAGCTCGCCTTCTAACGCGGTTACAGCCAGCGGCGTGACTAAAAAGGCCGCGTCCAGTGATTGATCACGCCACCATTGCAGCAGACCAAGGGAATCCTCTGCTGACGCTCTGGGCGGGAGCAGCAATGTGCTACGATTGTATAATGCAGACCATAACTCCCAAGCGCTGGCATCGAATGCCACCCCAGCCGTGAGTGTGCAGCAGGTTTGTGGTTGCGGACAAAATGTTTGCACATGCCATGCTGTGAGATTGACCAGGCTTTGATGCTCGACCATGACGCCCTTTGGGGTTCCGGTGGAGCCCGAGGTGTAGATGATGTAGGCGAGATGGCTGGAGGTCAGGCCGAGGGCGCGCGGGTCGGGGTCGCAGGCGGGCAGTTCGGCCCAGGCCGAGGTGGCCATATCCAGATCGACCACGCTCAGATCGGCGAGCGCCTCGGCGCCGAGCGCGGCGCGGCCGGCGGCATCGCAAAGCAGCAGCGCGGCGCGGCATCGTCGAGCACCTGCCGCAGCCGCTGAGAAGGATAGGCCGGGTCCAGCGGCAGATAGGCACCGCCGGCCTTGAGGATCGCCAGCAGCCCCACCACCATCGCCGGGCTGCGCTCCAGGCAGATCGCCACCGGCTGGTCCGGCCTCACCCCGAGGGCGATCAGATGATGGGCCAGCCGGTTGGCCCGCGCGTTGAGTTCGCCATAGCTCAGGCGCTCGTCGTCATGGACCAGCGCCACCGCGTCGGGTGCGCGCCGCACCTGCGCCTCGAACAGCTCGTGGATGCACCGCTCCGAGGGGCAAGGCGCCGCCGTCCGGTTGAGGTCGTCGAGCAGATAGCCCCGCTCCTCGGCCGACAGCAGCTCGATCCGGCCGACCGGCTGCCCGGCATCGGCAACCATCGCCCGCAGCAATGCCAGCAGATAGCCGCGCTGCCGCTCGATCGTCGCTTCGTCGAACACCGCCGTGGCATAGTGCAGCGATCCGACGATCTCCTCGCCATCTTCGCCAAGGTCGAGCTCCAGATCGAACTTGACCTGATCGAACCCCTCGCCGGCAGCCTCCACCCGCAGCCCCGGCAGGTCCAATGACCCGACGGTCTCGTTCTGCCAGGCCAACATCACCTGGAACAACGGCGTGTGATCGAGGGCCCGCGGCGGCTTGACGATCTCGACCACCTGCTCGAACGGCAGGTCCTGATGCTCCTGCGCGGCCAGCGCCGTGCGCCGTGTCCGCTCCAGAAGCTCCGACACGCTCGGCGTGCCCGCCAGTCCAGCCGCAGCGCCAGGGTGTTGACGAAGAAGCCGATCAGCTCCTCGACCTCGCGCCGGCTGCGGTTGGCGCTCGGCACGCCGATGACAAGGTCGTCCTGCCCTGACAGGCGCGACAGCACCGCCGCCCAGGCCGCCAGCACCGTCATGAAAAGCGTCGTGCCATGCTTGCGGCTCAGCCGCTTCAGACCGCCCGTCAGAGCCGCATCGATGACGACCGGCACGCTCGCCCCGGCAAACGACTGCTGGAGCGGCCGCGGCCGATCGGTCGGCAGCGCAAGACGGGCCGGGGCGCCGGACAGGGTCTCGCGCCAATACTGCGCCTGGCTCTGCAGCCGTTCCCCCGACAGCCATTGCCGTTGCCAGGCGGCATAATCCGGATACTGGATCGCCAGCGGTGGCAGCGGGTCGTCCTGCCCGGCCACAAACGCCCGGTAAAGGCTGCTGAGCTCACGCATCAGCACCCCATCGACCAGCCGTCGGAGACGATGTGATGCTGGGTCAGCAGGAAGACATGCTCGTCATCCGACAGTCGGATCAGCCGGCCGCGGATCAGCGGGCCGCGCGAGAGATCGAATGGTGCATTGGCCTCTTCACGGCACAGATCCAGGAGCGTTGCCTCGGCGTCCGGCCTGTCCCGAAGATCGTGCTCTGTCACCGGCAGCCCGGCATCGGCCGGCAGCACCTCGACCCGGGCTGGCCCCGGTGCGACAAAGACACTGCGCAGCGCCTCGTGACGGGCAAACAGACGGTCAAGGCTGCGCTGCCAGGCGACGCGGTCGAACGCTCCCCGCAACCGCAAGGCCAGCGGCATGTGATAGTTGGTGCTGCCCTCGTCGAGCTGTGCCAAGAACCACAGCCGCTGCTGCGCAAACGACAGCACCAGCGGCTCGCCGCGCGACACGGCGACAATCGCCGGCAGGTCTTTGGGACCGGCGCGGCGCAACTGTTCGGTGATGCTTTCCGCCAGGTCGGCAAGCACCGGCCTGGCGAACAGCGTCGCCAGCGGCAGCTCGACGCCGACGGCCTGCGACAGCCGGCTCGAGAGCTGCACCGCCAGCAGCGAGTGGCCGCCGAGTTCGAAGAAGTGGTCGTGGCGGCCGACCCGCTCGACGCCGAGCAGCTCTTGCCAGATCCCGGCCAGGGCCGTCTCGACCGCGCCGCGCGGCAGCCTCGTAGGTCCGCCGCGCATAGGCATCGTTGTCGGGAACCGGCAGCGCCTTGCGGTCGAGCTTGCCGTTCGGTGTCAGCGGCAGTGCGTCCAACCGCACGAAGGCGGCCGGTACCATGTAGTCCGGCAGCCGCGCACCCAGATGCGCGCGCAAGGCGCCGGCAAGCCCGCCTCCATCGGCCTCGTCCGGTCCGGCCTCGGGTCCACACACGACATAGGCGACAAGCTGCTTGTCGCCGGCGCGATCCTCGTGCGCCACCACCACCGCCTCGCGCACCCAGGCGTGCTCGCAAAGCCGGGCGGCGACCTCGCCCGGCTCGATGCGGAAGCCGCGGATCTTCACCTGCTCATCGTTGCGGCCCAGGAACTCCAGATTGCCGTCCGGCAGGTAGCGGGCAAGATCGCCGGTCTTGTACATCCGGGCGCCGGCCTCGTCGCTGAACGGATCGGCCAGAAACCGCTCCGCCGTCAGCTCGGGACGGTTGAGGTAACCGCGCGCCACCCCGGCCCCGCCGATATAGAGCTCACCCACCGCTCCGAACGGCACCGGCCCACCATGGCCGTCCAGAAGATACACCCGCGTGTTGGCGACCGGGCGCCCGATCGGCACGTTTTGATGGGATACACCGGGCCTAGCGTCAACAAAAAAACTGGACGACCAGATCGTTGTTTCGGTCGGACCGTAGAGATTCCTTAGAGACCCCACCCTCTACTAAGCCGCGACGCCTGATTTGCAGGTAACGCTTCACCTCCACACAACACACTTAAGCCCGGCGTTCCTTGCCAGCCGGCATCCATCAGCAAGCGCCACGTTGCTGGAGTGGCCTGCATCAAAGAGATCTTGTGATGGTCTAGAAGATGATGCAACGTCGTAGCAGCCGTAGCATCCTTTCGGCTGGCTAGGACGACTGTGGCCCCCGTGCACGTGGGAAGATAGAGCTCCAGCCCCGCGATATCAAATGAGATGGATGTGATAGCTAGGAATACATCCTGCTCGGTGAGCCTCAATATATCCGAAAAAGCATATAGGAAATTCAACAGGCTTTGATGCTCGACCATGACGCCCTTTGGGGTTCCGGTGGAGCCCGAGGTGTAGATGATGTAGGCGAGATGGCTGGAGGTCAGGCCGAGGGCGCGCGGGTCGGGGTCGCAGGCGGGCAGTTCGGCCCAGGCCGAGGTGGCCATATCCAGATCGACCACGCTCAGATCGGCGAGCGCCTCGGCGCCGAGCGCGGCGCGGCCGGCGGCATCGCAAAGCAGCAGCCGCGGCGCGGCATCGTCGAGCACCTGCCGCAGCCGCTGAGAAGGATAGGCCGGGTCCAGCGGCAGATAGGCACCGCCGGCCTTGAGGATCGCCAGCAGCCCCACCACCATCGCCGGGCTGCGCTCCAGGCAGATCGCCACCGGCTGGTCCGGCCTCACCCCGAGGGCGATCAGATGATGGGCCAGCCGGTTGGCCCGCGCGTTGAGTTCGCCATAGCTCAGGCGCTCGTCGTCATGGACCAGTGCCACCGCGTCGGGCGCCTGGCGCACCTGCGCCTCGAACAGCTCGTGGATGCACCGCTCCGAGGGTAAGGCGCCGCCGTCCGGTTCAACTCCTCCAGCAGATAGATGCGCTCGGCCGGCGGCAGGATGTCGAGCTCGCGCACCGGCGTGTCGGGGGCATGCTCGAGCGCCTCGGCCAGTTGCTCGAGCGCGTGCTGCATGTAGCCGCACACCCGATCCGCAGAGACCGGCTCCACCACCTGCGCGGTGAGGCCGAGCGCCTCGCCATAATCCTCCACCGACAAGGTCAGCGGATAGTTGGTGCGTTCCTCGCCGCCCAGCCATTCCATGCCGGACAGCCCATCCTCCGTCCCGGAGCCGGCCATGGCCGCCGGCGTGTTGTGGCGGTAGTTCAACAGCGCGCTGAACAGCGGCGCCGGCGCTGCAACGCCGCTGCAGCGTTGCGCCAAGGCCAGCGAGGCATGCTCGTGTGTGAGCAGCTCGGCAAGCCGCGCATGGGTGCTGCGCACGCTCGCCGCGACCCCGGTCCCGTCGAGGTCGAGCCGCACAGGCAGGGTGTTCATGAACAGGCCCATCGCGCGGTCGGCGCCCGTACCCGCCTGCATGCGGCCGAACAGCACCGTGGCGAACACCACCTGCTCGCGCCCGCTGCTCAGCGCCACCACCTGGCCCCAGGCCAGATGGCAAAGCTCGCCAGGCTCACCCCCAGTCGCCGCGCCTGGGCCCGCAGCCGCTCGTTCAGCGCCTGCGGCAGCATCCGTTGCGCCTCGCCAACCCCGCTGCCGTCGCCATGCACCTCGATCAGCCCGAACGGCAGCGTCGGCTCGTCGATGTCGGCCAGCATCGAGCGGAAGAACGCTTCATGCTCTTCGGACGAAACGCCGAGACGGGCCTGCGCCACCAGATTGCGGAACGGCTGCGGTGCTGCCAGCTCATGACGCCGTCCCTCGAGCACGGTCCGCACTTCGGCATGCATCACTTCCAGCGTCGTGTGATCGCCGATCAGATGATGCTGCAGCTCCAGCAGCAGCCAGCGTGTGCTGCCCGGCTCGCGCGCGATCACGAACCGCAACAAGGGCGCCTGGCCAAGATCGATGCGATACTGACGCGGATCGAACCGGCGCTTCAGCTGCTCATGACCGGGACCGCCATCTTCATCCAGCTCGACCTCGCTCACATCCAGGGCCGCCTTGCGCCAGACCACCTGGGCCGGGCTCGACAGCCCCTCCCAGACAAAGGCCGTGCGCAGAATGTCGTGCCGGTCCACCACCTGTTGGACCGCAGCAAGGTAGCGATCGAGCACACCGCGATCGGCAAAGGCCATCTCACTGACGAGCAGATACGGATCGCCCTGGCTGGCCAGCAGATGATGGAACAGAATGCCGTCCTGCAGCGGCGACAGGCCATAGATATCCTGGATGTTGGCGACCCCGCCCGGCACCGTGGCGACGATCCGGTCGATCTCCTGTTGGGTCAGATCGATCAGCGGCAGCATCTGCGGCGTGATCGCCGCGGTCTGTTCGCCGATCAGGTTGGCAGGCACCGCCACCTCGTGATGGCTGCCAAGGCTTGCGGCCAGATCGCAAAGCACCGGCCTGGCGAACAGGGTGCGCACCTCCACCCGAGCGACAGCCGCCGCAGCCGCTCCATCAGCTGCACCGCCAGCAGCGAGTGGCCGCCGAGTTCGAAGAAGTGGTCGTGGCGGCCGACCCGCTCGACCCCGAGCAGCTCTTCCCAGATCCCGGCCAGGGCCGTCTCGACCGCGCCCTGCGGCGCCTCATAGGCCCGCCGCGCATAGGCATCATCGGCCGGCGAAGGCAGCGCCTTGCGGTCGAGCTTGCCGTTCGGCGTCAGCGGCAGCGCGTCCAACCGCACGAAGGCCGATGGCACCATATAGTCCGGCAGCCGCGCACCCAGATGCGCGCGCAAGGCGCCGGCAAGCCCGCCTCCATCGTCCTCGTCCGGTCCGGCCTCGGGTCCACACACGACATAGGCGACGAGCCGCTTGTCGCCGGCGCGATCCTCGTGCGCCACCACCACCGCCTCGCGCAGCCGGGCGTGCTCGCAAAGCCGCGCGGCGATCTCGCCCGGCTCGATGCGGAAGCCGCGGATCTTCACCTGCTCGTCGTTGCGGCCCAGGAACTCCAGATTGCCGTCCGGCAGGTAGCGGGCAAGATCGCCGGTCTTGTACATCCGGGCGCCCGGCTCGCCGCCGAACGGATCGGCCAGAAACCGCTCCGCCGTCAGCTCGGGACGGTTGAGGTAGCCGCGCGCCACCCCTGCCCCGCCGATATGGAGCTCACCCACCGCTCCGAACGGCACCGGCTGGCCATGAGCGTCCAGAAGATACACCCGCGTGTTGGCGATCGGACGCCCGATCGGGACAACCGACCCGTCAAAACCAGCCGGGCAATTCCAAACGGTCGCGCAGACTGTTGCTTCGGTAGGTCCATATGCATTGACAACAGAGGCCGAGGCCAGACTGCGGATGAGTCCAGCTTTCGGCAGTTCTCCAGCAAGAATGAGAACTTGTGATGCCAAACATTCCCGATTCCTGTTTCCCTGAAGAATACTGGAGGCAACGTCGCATGGGTGATGGCTTCACTACGCAGGTAATCCGATAGCCTGTTACTGGCTTGACGGAGCTCGTCGGCAGGCAAATGCAAGGCGGCGCCCGAGCCAAACGCCATGACAAGCTCCCAAGCACTTGCATCAAACCCGAAGGAGGCGAACTGCACGACACGGCTATTTGAACCAACGGCAAAAAGTCCGATCTGGGCCACCGCGAGATTGACCAGGCTTCGATGCTCGACCATGACGCCCTTTGGGGTTCCGGTGGAGCCCGAGGTGTAGATGATGTAGGCGAGATGGCTGGAGGTCAGGCCGAGGGCGCGCGGGTCGGGGTCGCAGGCGGGCAGTTCGGCCCAGGCCGAGGTGGCCATATCCAGATCGACCACGCTCAGATCGGCGAGCGCCTCGGCGCCGAGCGCGGCGCGGCCGGCGGCATCGCAAAGCAGCAGCCGCGGCGCGGCATCGTCGAGCACCTGCCGCAGCCGCTGAGAAGGATAGGCCGGGTCCAGCGGCAGATAGGCACCGCCGGCCTTGAGGATCGCCAGCAGCCCCACCACCATCGCCGGGCTGCGCTCCAGGCAGATCGCCACCGGCTGGTCCGGCCTCACCCCGAGGGCGATCAGATGATGGGCCAGCCGGTTGGCCCGCGCGTTGAGTTCGCCATAGCTCAGGCGCTCGTCGTCATGGACCAGCGCCACCGCGTCGGGTGCGCGCCGCACCTGCGCCTCGAACAGCTCGTGGATGCACCGCTCCGAGGGTAAGGCGCCGCCGTCCGGTTGAGGTCGTCGAGCAGATAGCCCCGCTCCTCGGCCGACAGCAGCTCGATCCGGCCGACCGGCTGCCCGGCATCGGCAACCATCGCCCGCAGCAATGCCAGCAGATAGCCGCGCTGCCGCTCGATCGTCGCTTCGTCGAACACCGCCGTGGCATAGTGCAGCGATCCGACGATCTCCTCGCCATCTTCGCCAAGGTCGAGCTCCAGATCGAACTTGACCTGATCGAACCCCTCGCCGGCAGCCTCCACCCGCAGCCCCGGCAGGTCCAATGACCCGACGGTCTCGTTCTGCCAGGCCAACATCACCTGGAACAACGGCGTGTGATCGAGGGCCCGCGGCGGCTTGACGATCTCGACCACCTGCTCGAACGGCAGGTCCTGATGCTCCTGCGCGGCCAGCGCCGTGCGCCGTGTCCGCTCCAGAAGCTCCGACACGCTCGGCGTGCCCGCCAGGTCCAGCCGCAGCGCCAGGGTGTTGACGAAGAAGCCGATCAGCTCCTCGACCTCGCGCCGGCTGCGGTTGGCGCTCGGCACGCCGATGACAAGGTCGTCCTGCCCTGACAGGCGCGACAGCACCGCCGCCCAGGCCGCCAGCACCGTCATGAAAAGCGTCGTGCCATGCTTGCGGCTCAGCCGCTTCAGACCGCCCGTCAGAGCCGCATCGATGACGACCGGCACGCTCGCCCCGGCAAACGACTGCTGGAGCGGCCGCGGCCGATCGGTCGGCAGCGCAAGACGGGCCGGGGCGCCGGACAGGGTCTCGCGCCAATACTGCGCCTGGCTCTGCAGCCGTTCCCCGACAGCCATTGCCGTTGCCAGGCGGCATAATCCGGATACTGGATCGCCAGCGGTGGCAGCGGGTCGTCCTGCCCGGCCACAAACGCCCGGTAAAGGCTGCTGAGCTCACGCATCAGCACCCCCATCGACCAGCCGTCGGAGACGATGTGATGCTGGGTCAGCAGGAAGACATGCTCGTCATCCGACAGTCGGATCAGCCGGCCGCGGATCAGCGGGCCGCGCGAGAGATCGAATGGTGCATTGGCCTCTTCACGGCACAGATCCAGGAGCGTTGCCTCGGCGTCCGGCCTGTCCCGAAGATCGTGCTCTGTCACCGGCAGCCCGGCATCGGCCGGCAGCACCTCGACCCGGGGCTGGCCCTCCGGTGCGACAAAGACACTGCGCAGCGCCTCGTGACGGGCAAACAGACGGTCAAGGCTGCGCTGCCAGGCGACGCGGTCGAACGCTCCCCGCAACCGCAAGGCCAGCGGCATGTGATAGTTGGTGCTGCCCTCGTCGAGCTGTGCCAAGAACCACAGCCGCTGCTGCGCAAACGACAGCACCAGCGGCTCGCCGCGCGACACGGCGACAATCGCCGGCAGGTCTTTGGGACCGGCGCGGCGCAACTGTTCGGTGATGCTTTCCGCCAGGTCGGCAAGCACCGGCCTGGCGAACAGCGTCGCCAGCGGCAGCTCGACGCCGACGGCCTGCGACAGCCGGCTCGAGAGCTGCACCGCCAGCAGCGAGTGGCCGCCGAGTTCGAAGAAGTGGTCGTGGCGGCCGACCCGCTCGACGCCGAGCAGCTCTTGCCAGATCCCGGCCAGGGCCGTCTCGACCGCGCCGCGCGGCGCCTCGTAGGTCCGCCGCGCATAGGCATCGTTGTCGGGAACCGGCAGCGCCTTGCGGTCGAGCTTGCCGTTCGGTGTCAGCGGCAGTGCGTCCAACCGCACGAAGGCGGCCGGTACCATGTAGTCCGGCAGCCGCGCACCCAGATGCGCGCGCAAGGCGCCGGCAAGCCCGCCTCCATCGGCCTCGTCCGGTCCGGCCTCGGGTCCACACACGACATAGGCGACGAGCTGCTTGTCGCCGGCGCGATCCTCGTGCGCCACCACCACCGCCTCGCGCACCCAGGCGTGCTCGCAAAGCCGCGCGGCGATCTCGCCCGGCTCGATGCGGAAGCCGCGGATCTTCACCTGCTCGTCGTTGCGGCCCAGGAACTCCAGATTGCCGTCCGGCAGGTAGCGGGCAAGATCGCCGGTCTTGTACATGCGGGCATCCGGCTCGCCGCCGAACGGATCGGCCACAAACCGCTCCGCCGTCAGCTCCGGACGGTTGAGGTAGCCGCGCGCCACCCCGGCCCCGCCGATGTAAAGCTCACCGACCGCTCCGAATGGCACCGGCCCACCATGGCCGTCCAGAAGATACACCCGCGTGTTCGCGATCGGACGGCCGATATGTGGCACAGCGTCACTGAAGAGCTGTCCCGAGGTTGCCACGACAGTAGCTTCAGTAGGGCCATAGTTGTTTATTAAGTTGATTGGCGACGGTCCCAGGGAAGGCACACGCTGGAGACGATCACCACCGATAAGCAAGTACTCCAAGGTGGGATTTATCAGCTCGCCTTCTAACGCGGTTACAGCCAGCGGCGTGACTAAAAAGGCCGCGTCCAGTGATTGATCGCGCCACCATTGCAGCAGACCAAGGGAATCCTCTGCTGACGCTCTGGGCGGGAGCAGCAATGTGCTACGATTGTATAATGCAGACCATAACTCCCAAGCGCTGGCATCGAATGCCACTCCAGCCGTGAGTGTGCAGCAGGTTTCTGGTTGCGGACAAAATGTTTGCACATGCCATGCTGTGAGATTGACCAGGCTTTGATGCTCGACCATGACGCCCTTTGGGGTTCCGGTGGAGCCCGAGGTGTAGATGATGTAGGCGAGATGGCTGGAGGTCAGGCCGAGGGCGCGCGGGTCGGGGTCGCAGGCGGGCAGTTCGGCCCAGGCCGAGGTGGCCATATCCAGATCGACCACGCTCAGATCGGCGAGCGCCTCGGCGCCGAGCGCGGCGCGGCCGGCGGCATCGCAAAGCAGCAGCCGCGGCGCGGCATCGTCGAGCACCTGCCGCAGCCGCTGAGAAGGATAGGCCGGGTCCAGCGGCAGATAGGCACCGCCGGCCTTGAGGATCGCCAGCAGCCCCACCACCATCGCCGGGCTGCGCTCCAGGCAGATCGCCACCGGCTGGTCCGGCCTCACCCCGAGGGCGATCAGATGATGGGCCAGCCGGTTGGCCCGCGCGTTGAGTTCGCCATAGCTCAGGCGCTCGTCGTCATGGACCAGTGCCACCGCGTCGGGCGCCTGGCGCACCTGCGCCTCGAACAGCTCGTGGATGCACCGCTCCGAGGGTAAGGCGCCGCCGTCCGGTTCAACTCCTCCAGCAGATAGATGCGCTCGGCCGGCGGCAGGATGTCGAGCTCGCGCACCGGCGTGTCGGGGGCATGCTCGAGCGCCTCGGCCAGTTGCTCGAGCGCGTGCTGCATGTAGCCGCACACCCGATCCGCAGAGACCGGCTCCACCACCTGCGCGGTGAGGCCGAGCGCCTCGCCATAATCCTCCACCGACAAGGTCAGCGGATAGTTGGTGCGTTCCTCGCCGCCCAGCCATTCCATGCCGGACAGCCCATCCTCCGTCCCGGAGCCGGCCATGGCCGCCGGCGTGTTGTGGCGGTAGTTCAACAGCGCGCTGAACAGCGGCGCCGGCGCTGCAACGCCGCTGCAGCGTTGCGCCAAGGCCAGCGAGGCATGCTCGTGTGTGAGCAGCTCGGCAAGCCGCGCATGGGTGCTGCGCACGCTCGCCGCGACCCCGGTCCCGTCGAGGTCGAGCCGCACAGGCAGGGTGTTCATGAACAGGCCCATCGCGCGGTCGGCGCCCGTACCCGCCTGCATGCGGCCGAACAGCACCGTGGCGAACACCACCTGCTCGCGCCCGCTGCTCAGCGCCACCACCTGGCCCCAGGCCAGATGGCAAAACTCGCCAGGCTCACCCCAGTCGCCGCGCCTGGGCCCGCAGCCGCTCGTTCAGCGCCTGCGGCGCATCCGTTGCGCCTCGCCAACCCCGCTGCCGTCGCCATGCACCTCGATCAGCCCGAACGGCAGCGTCGGCTCGTCGATGTCGGCCAGCATCGAGCGGAAGAACGCTTCATGCTCTTCGGACGAAACGCCGAGACGGGCCTGCGCCACCAGATTGCGGAACGGCTGCGGTGCTGCCAGCTCATGACGCCGTCCTCGAGCACGGTCCGCACTTCGGCATGCATCACTTCCAGCGTCGTGTGATCGCCGATCAGATGATGCTGCAGCTCCAGCAGCAGCCAGCGTGTGCTGCCCGGCTCGCGCGCGATCACGAACCGCAACAAGGGCGCCTGGCCAAGATCGATGCGATACTGACGCGGATCGAACCGACGCTTCAGCTGCTCATGACCGGGACCGCCATCTTCATCCAGCTCGACCTCGCTCACATCCAGGGCCGCCTTGCGCCAGACCACCTGGGCCGGGCTCGACAGCCCCTCCCAGGCAAAGGCCGTGCGCAGAATGTCGTGCCGGTCCACCACCTGTTGGACCGCAGTAAGGTAGCGATCCAGCACACCGCGATCGGCAAAGGCCATCTCACTGACGAGCAGATACGGATCGCCCTGGCTGGCCAGCAGATGATGGAACAGAATGCCGTCCTGCAGCGGCGACAGGCCATAGATATCCTGGATGTTGGCGACCCCGCCCGGCACCGTGGCGACGATCCGGTCGATCTCCTGTTGGGTCAGATCGATCAGCGGCAGCATCTGCGGCGTGATCGCCGCGGTCTGTTCGCCGATCAGGTTGGCAGGCACCGCCACCTCGTGATGGCTGCCAAGGCTTGCGGCCAGATCGCAAAGCACCGGCCTGGCGAACAGGGTGCGCACCTCCACCCCGAGCGACAGCCGCCGCAGCCGCTCCATCAGCTGCACCGCCAGCAGCGAGTGGCCGCCGAGTTCGAAGAAGTGGTCGTGGCGGCCGACCCGCTCGACGCCGAGCAGCTCTTGCCAGATCCCGGCCAGGGCCGTCTCGACCGCGCCCTGCGGCGCCTCATAGGCCCGCCGCGCATAGGCATCATCGGCCGGCGAAGGCAGCGCCTTGCGGTCGAGCTTGCCGTTCGGCGTCAGCGGCAGCGCGTCCAACCGCACGAAGGCCGATGGCACCATATAGTCCGGCAGCCGCGCACCCAGATGCGCGCGCAAGGCGCCGGCAAGCCCGCCTCCATCGTCCTCGTCCGGTCCGGCCTCGGGTCCACACACGACATAGGCGACGAGCCGCTTGTCGCCGGCGCGATCCTCGTGCGCCACCACCACCGCCTTGCGCACCCAGGCGTGCTCGCAAAGCCGGGCGGCGATCTCGCCCGGCTCGATGCGGAAGCCGCGGATCTTCACCTGCTCGTCGTTGCGGCCCAGGAACTCCAGATTGCCGTCCGGCAGATAGCGCGCCAGGTCGCCGGTCTTGTACATCCGGGCATCCGGCTCGTCGCTGAACGGATCGGCCAGGAACCGCTCCGCCGTCAGCTCGGGACGGTTGAGGTAGCCGCGCGCCACCCCTGCCCCGCCGATATGGAGCTCACCCACCGCTCCGAACGGCACCGGCTGGCCATGAGCGTCCAGAAGATACACCCGCGTGTTGGCGATCGGACGCCCGATCGGGACAACTGGCGTGTTAAATCCAGCGGTATACACCCAGGCTGTTGCGTCAATCGTTGCCTCGGTAGGTCCATAGACATTGACAAGTGCCCGCGGTGCGAATTGCAGCCATTTAGCGGCTTGCTCATTCCTCAGGAGCTCTCCGCCACAGAATACGTATCGTAAACTATCGACTTCATTTTGCTCAACGTCAGTGACCATGAGCAATGCGGAAAGAAGCGACGGAACCAATTGCAGGACCGTCACTTGATACTTATTTACTAGATCGAAAATCGTTCGAGTATCAAATTGCCGCTCGAGAGGAAGAAGAGCTACGTGGGCCCCAATCGACAAGGCTGTCCATAGCTCCCAAACGGCGGCATCAAAGGAGGGGATGTTCGCTGCAAGAAAATGTCATGGGCAGCAAACTGGAATCGATCCGCCTGCCATGTTGTGTGATTGATCAAGCTCCGGTGCTCGACCATGACGCCCTTTGGGGTTCCGGTTGAGCCCGAGGTGTAGATGACATAGGCGAGATGGCTGGAGGTCAGGCCGAGGGCGCGCGGGTCGGGGTCGCAGGCGGGCAGTTCGGCCCAGGCCGAGGTGGCCATATCCAGATCGACCACGCTCAGATCGGCGAGCGCCTCGGCGCCGAGCGCGGCGCGGCCGGCGGCATCGCAAAGCAGCAGCCGCGGCGCGGCATCGTCGAGCACCTGCCGCAGCCGCTGAGAAGGATAGGCCGGGTCCAGCGGCAGATAGGCACCGCCGGCCTTGAGGATCGCCAGCAGCCCCACCACCATCGCCGGGCTGCGCTCCAGGCAGATCGCCACCGGCTGGTCCGGCCTCACCCCGAGGGCGATCAGATGATGGGCCAGCCGGTTGGCCCGCGCGTTGAGTTCGCCATAGCTCAGGCGCTCGTCGTCATGGACCAGCGCCACCGCGTCGGGTGCGCGCCGCACCTGCGCCTCGAACAGCTCGTGGATGCACCGCCCGAGGGGCAAGGCGCCGCCGTCCGGTTGAGGTCGTCGAGCAGATAGCCGCGCTCCTCGGCCGACAGCAGCTCGATCCGGCCGACCGGCTGCCCGGCATCGGCTATCGCACCACGCAACAGATTTTGCAGATGCCGCGTCATGCGGTCGATCTGCTTTGGTGCCAATCGGCTGGCATCAAAGTGCCATCGAAAGCTCCCATCCAGAGCGCAAACCTGAAAAGTCAGCAAATCGCCGCAGAGGGTTGTCCTATCACTTTGGCTCAACGTAAGATCGCCACCGGCAGAACAGCTGTCTTTCGTGATTGTGATGCCAATCGGCCAGGGCTGGTGCGACCATAGCGCCTCCACGCCTCGCAACGACGGGCAGCGTGCGGTAAGATCTCGGGCGAAACTAGCGTGCTCCCTCAGCTGAGCGCATTCGACCGCCACCGTTTTGCGCACTTCTTTAAAACCATGTGCAAGATCAATGGTAACTTCCATCGGCACGACAGAGGCGATCAACACCTCCACCGCTTTAAAGCCAATCTTCGATCTATCCGATGCAGGCGTCCATCCCAGTTGAAGCTCTGTTTCTCCCGTGATGCGGGCGAGATAGATCAGCCAAGCCGTTACCAAGTATTCCATGCGATCATGTGGCGACAGTTTAGCCAAAGCACTTGGAATGACCCGCGAACTCGACTGCCATCTGGGCGGCGCTTCAGCCACGGGCGAAGACGGGAAAGGAAGCTGCAATGTTGTAAGCTGCTCTAGCCGTTGTCGCCAAAAATTCTCTGAAGGCGCCAGCAATTCATGGGTGGCAGTTATGCTCCGCGCCTGTTCCTCGCTCAAGATCGGAAGGCGATCACCTTTATCCAGATTGGAGTGCCTGGCGAGGGCTCGCGCGTCCAGCACCTGCCCATAGCGGCCGCCAAAGCAAACATCGACATCCTCTGTACCCGTCGCCACCCGCCAATGGCTGGAGTGGACTTCAAGCAGGCAACCTGCCGGAACGCCCGAGCGTTGAGGCAGCACCTCCAGGCGCCTGATTGCGACAGCCTCATCACCTAGGAGCGCCTTGGGCAGACACAATGGATTGGGATGATACGAGCCAAAGTCTAGGGCACGCGTCGTCGTTGACAGATCTTGCGCGGATCGATCCCATCGCAGATAGCCTGCCGCATCTGGGCGTCGACGTTTCGGAAAATAACTTCTGTTCACCAGCGCCTGCGGATAGTCCGTAAGCTTCCCGCTCTCGAGGCCAGTTAAGAGCTCGCGGAAACTCTCGATCGCGGCTTCATAACATTTGAGGTTCAGGCTCATTGCCGTGTCGGTGGGCGCCACCAGCACTTGGCGCTGAACCACGACGTCACCCGTATTAACACCATCATCGATCCGATGCCACGTTATGGCATATTCGGTCTCTTGCGCCAGCAGCGCCCAAGACGTTGCGTGCGTTCCCGCATATCGTGGCAATGGACCGTCGTGGTAGTTAAATGCACCTCGGCGCGCTCGCCTAAACACGTCCGGTGGCAATATGAACGGATTGGCAACGGAGAAAATCCAATCCACTGGCTCCGCCTTCAAAAAAGAGCAGAGCTCTTCAAGACTTTCCATGCTCGGGATATTGGCGCGAGCCGCCCAATCCGCGAATATGGCGTCACTACACAGGGCCGCATCAATGACGTGGCCCGTCGCCATTGCCAGCTGAGCGCAGCGGATTGCGAGCGTACCACTGCCCACAATGATGCCGGAGGAGATTGAACGCCCTGCAGGATTCCTATCCTGATCGCCTGGTTCGCAGCCACGGCCGCGCACCGGAGAAGACCGATATGCCATCTTTATCCCTCCCGCAGTCCACCCACCAAGCTGGGCAATTCCCGCCCAAGCCGCCGCGCCACGTAGCGGCCCAAACCGGTCACACTGGTTCGGATCTGTTCGGGAGTAACCGCGCTGAACGCTAATCGAATCCTGTAGTCTTGAGAGTCATCCAACGCGAAGAAGCTCATGGGCATAACGATGACATTGTCATCTCTTGCACACTCGTTCATGCTCTCCGCGCTAAATCTGAAAGGAAGATCGAGGGTCAGGAAGAAGCCGCCGGAGGGGCGATTCCATCGAATCTGATCCGAGAACGGCGAAAACACACAATCCAGCTGACTCAACATAAGGTCGCGGTTGGCACGATACCAATCCAGCGCCGGCCGTATCCAGCCACGCAAGCTTACCCCCTGTTCGATCAACAGCCCTGCCACGATCGCTTGTGTAATTTGGCTCGTATTGAGGGTAACGAAACTCTTGCGCTGAACCAGATCTTCCCAAAGTACTCGGCAAGCTCCCGCGTCTCCAAATATCGTCTCGGGCAGTATCGCAGCTCCCACGCGGAGAGATGGGGTTAGCGTCTTGGAGAATGTAGACAGGTAGATGACACTTCCTACCTCATCCAAAGCGGCCATCGGAGGGATCGCATCACCTTCATACCGAAATAGCCGATATGGGTTATCCTCCAGAATGATGACCCGATGTCTGGCGCACACTTGAAGTACATCGCATCGTGCGGCCGAATCGAGAACGCGCCCGGTCGGATTATCAAAATCGGGGATAAGATATACCGCCCGAGCCCTCCGACCATTTCGGCGCAATTGCAGGACTGCGCGCTCGATTGCCTCTGCAACGCAAGGCCCTGAGTTGGGTAAGGCTGCAACGGCGACCCTTTCGGCCTTAGCTGCACCGGTTACGCCAACGTAGGTGGGGTTGCAGACCAGGAGCACGTCCGAAGGTTCGGGACACAGCGCCGGCAGGCAGACAGCAAGCGCCTCCTGGCAGCCTGACGTGATTAGTACGCGATCAGTCCTCGCGGCAACCCCCTCATCGGATCGAACCTGTTGTGCAACGAGCTCGCTGATGAGGCCGGCAGTTCGTCCATACTGCAACAACTGAGAGTGTACTTGCCCACCTCCGTGATCGCCGGCTGAATACCGCTCATACACCACTAGCGCATTCAACAGCGCCTGGGGGTCAAGCCTATCGAAGAAACGATCACTTGGTCTGCCCGAGGCCAGGGAAATCGCCGACGGAAACGAACCCGAGACCTCGTTTAAGAAGTTCATTACTGAGGTTGGCGGCATATAATCCATCGTGGACCCCACGCAGAACTACCGGCAAGGTGAGGATCACACCAGTGTGGGTTCGACAGCAGCATTCCGTTGAAACCAGCGGCACGGGCTAGACCGGTTTCAGAAAATAGCCGTCTGATTGGCGAGTGTGATCGTCGAACATTGCTCTTACTCCGATTGTGGAGGGCTTGGCATTTTTCGTGCCAAGCGAGAAAAACGCGTCTAAACAAGACGGTCGCTATAAAACTGCCATGACGAGTGTCTGACATCGAACATCGGGCGATCCGAATTTGGCCCGGTATACTGGACTCGCCTGCTCGTCTTCCGTAGTTCGCGGTTGCAGGACTCCTTCCGCGGCCGGTGACTGAGCGACAGTGTCTCCTGCCTTTCCGCCATCAATAGGTAACGCACCTTCAACACCATGGCGGTGTCTGATGCTTGGAGCTCTCGACCGGAATAAACCGCCAGGCGGCGCTTCGCACATGGCCTCGGCATCCGCCCAGATTTTTGCGCACACGGGCAGCAAAGGGGCGATCGCATCATCTGACGGTTGCTGGTGATCGGTGCCACAGCCGTCATGCCGCTAGCCCGATGCACATTTCGCTTGCGGCCTCTCCTTCGGCGGACTTCGGCCCGCCATCAGCGGACCTCGCATGACTAGTGGCATCGATGCTGTGGATTGCAGGTCGGACACATGACTGAATCTGATCGACCGTGACCGCAATACAGTCGTGCATTCCACGGCCGCCTACACATTGGGGGACTGGGACCGTCCATGTTCGCTCAGTATTTCCCGGACTGCTCCAACTGCTCAAAAAGTTCTTGGACGTTGTTGTCGAGAAATCCTTCCTCGCCGTTCCGATGTACAAGTTCGATGCTCAAGCCGGTGTTAGGGCATCGCGAAGAGAACGCCTGTGTTAGGCCCGGTCCGCTTATTACGGCTGTATCAAACGACAGCCCTCGCTTCTTGAGGGCCTCGATCATCGCCGACACATCGTCCACAGCCAGCGCGACATGGGCCAGACCTACCCCAAAATTCTCGACAAGTTGAGACACCTGCGATTCTGGTTCTGTGCCTTGACAAAGTACAAAGCACATCCCGTCGCGAACCATGTCGGCGCACACCATACCAGTCTTTTTACCCTTTATGTGGAATCGGCGCCTGAGGTTAAAACCAAGGACACCTTGAAACAAATGAATAGCGTCTTCCAGTCTATGAACGGCCAAGGCGATGTGGTCGATCCCACGAAATCGCAGGTTAGTGTGGTCATCCACCTGTGTGGTGTCTTGCGACGCGCCGTCAAATGACGCGTTTACGGGATGACTCATTTCCAGCTCCTTTTCTTTAGATAACGCATTTGGACTCTCGACTCGGCATGTATGCTGTATGCTGTATGTTGGGCGAGAGTAATGATATATGTGTCATCTCTTTCGCCCACCGGCGGGTACCAGCCTGGTTCCAAGCAGGCTTAACTATGATATGGCGGTCACCATCGTCACGAATCTTGCATTCGGGGGTAGCCGAGCGCCTTCCGCGGCTCATGCGGTACCGTTGGATCCTAGAACCGGGCGAAGCGATCATGTTCCCTATGGGGTCGGTGAGCTTTGATCTAGATCAAGGCGACGCGCATCGAGCCTCATTAAAACCCCAGCCGCGGGCTCGCGACGGCAACTTACAATAGCAGAGATTCCCGCTCGAAGAGCTTAGGTGGAGATTATCACGCTTGACCAACCGAGCATCATCGCCGGCATCCGTTTGGTAGAACACGCGGACGCGGACACCTTGTTTTCATCCGAACTTGCCGCCCTCGGACGCGCTGTTCCCAAAGTTCGGCGCCAAAGTGGCGCTGCAAGAATAGTTGCCCGAACCCTGCTCGGCAAACTTGGCTTTCCACCAATTCCGATCTTGAAGACGCGATCCGGTGCCCGACTTGGCCGGCTGGGATCGTTGGCTCTTTGGCCCATCACGACACAGTCGCAGCGGCCGCTGTGGCACAAACGAAGGCAATTGCAGCTCTGGGTATCGACATTGAGCCCAACGAATCTCTGCCAGAGAACTGGTGGAGTTGATTGCAACTCCTAGGGAGCAGCACATGTAAGGTGCTCAGCTGACGCTGCGCCCCTGCGGGTGCAGGCCCCTGTCAGGCCTGCCGCGTAACTCCGCAATAACGCAGATCACAGGAGCTCTTACCATGAACCAAGCCATCAGCTTCTTCCAAGCCAGCGGCCGCGACCGATGTTCGGGCGCCGCAGGATCGGGACATCTGAATGGTCGATCGCCAGGACTTTTGGTGAAACTGCCGTTCGTCTTCGAGGCAGACCTGACGGTCAGGACGGAATGGAATCGGGACCAGGGCCGCTAACGCGGCCTTGGCTCAATCCTGCGGCCGTCGGCCGCCAGTCGGTGAGTTCTTCGCCAGACTAATCGATGCGGAGATCGGCGACATTGCGCGGTTCCGCACCTCGAAGAAGCTTGCCGCCTATGCCGGACTGGTGCCGTCGACCTATTCCTCCGGCGGCAAGACCTTCCATGGCAAGATCATCAAGCAGGGCAACAAGTGGCTGCGCTGGGCTTTCGTGAAAGCTGTCGCCCCTGCCATCGCCAGTGATGCGCAGCTTCGCGCCCAATACGAACACCTAAAGATTAGAGGTACTAACAAGGCGCGTGTTGCCATCGCGCGCGACGCGAAGCCAGACGGAGTCCTGGTCGTCGTCGATCCGGATCTCCGCAACCCTTTGGACAAGTCCGCTGGTCGCTCCCTTGTGCCAAAGACATTGCCGGCTTCGCCTCCAATAATGCGTCTCGCCGGTTTCGATGGTGCGCAGCAACGCGCCTGCGCGTGTCATGCGTGCCTATGAGGAATTTTTCGAGGGCTACATGACCGACCCCGCTGAACTGTTGGCGAGGACCTTCGAGGAGACCGCTGACTATGATGACATGATCGTGCTTCGCAACATGCGGCTGGAATCCCATTGCGAGCACCATATCGCGCCGATAATCGGTAAGGTGCATGTCGCCTATCTGCCCAACCGTCCGGTGGTGGGTATCAGCAAGCTTGCGCGCGTGGTCGAGGGTTTGCAAAGCACCTGCAGATTCAGGAAACGCTGACCTCGCTAATCGCGGATACTATCGAGCGGGTTCTTGAGCCGCGCGGCGTCGCGGTCGTGATCGAGGCGGGCCACATGTGCATGACGACGCGCGGCGTTCATAAGCCCGGCGGCAGCCATGAAGTGCCGGCGAGAATCAACTCAAAAAGCCGCTGCTGCTCGTCCGCGCGGTTCGAAAGCAGGCGCATGGGGCGATCGACATCGGGGCTGCCGATTGCGGTCCAGATTGTCGCCGGAAAGTATCGTGACGCGATCATTCTCGACGCGGCAATGCGCCTTGAGGCGCGAACTCCACAATAGACCAAAGGGAACAACTCTATGCGAAAACATCTGCTTTCTTTTGCTATGAGTGCCGCAACCCTCGTAACCTACTCGTCTGTGTTTGCTGCGGACAATTAATTGCGCTTTGGACTGGATGGCGGCTTACCCCCATTTGCATCGCCCAATCCGGATGGCCAGCTGGTCGGTTGCGACATCGACTTGGGAGGGGCATTGTGCGCAGAGCTGAAACGCAAGTGCGTCTCGGTACGCCGCCATGTGCCGGGCAGCGTGAACCGAAGTCGGGATCATTGCGCCACGCCCTTCTTGTCTCTTTGCGATCCCTTGAAGAACTGAACTTCCTCTTCGAATCTCCTCGAGAGTTTTTCCTTTCGTCGGATAACCACAGTGGCACCTCGCTTCGACATCACGTTTCGGCTTTGATCTGCCGCACAATTTCTGTGTGATAGGAGTTCAGGGCGCCACCGCATCGATCAGGGCGCGTCAGGGCACGCCTGTCCCAAGCTCGATATATTCATATCCAGAGAACCGTCTGGCTTTCTGAAAACCTCATAGACGATTCGATCGACGACGGAATTGTCCAGGCCGAAAACAAGCACCTTTGGCTTAAGTGCAATAACGTCCTCCACCTCGCCGTAGACGCTGGATGCGATGATGATCTCATCACCCTCCTGGCAGGTGCGGGCGGCGGCGCCATTGAGTATGCAGCACCGCGAACCCGCTTCGCCGTAGAGCACATAGGTGCTGATGCGCGCGCCCGACATCTTGTTCCAGATCTCGACATATTCGAGCGGTTTGATCCCGACCTGACAGCAGAAGTCAGCATCGATCGTGATCGATCCGTGATAGTTCAGTTTCGAGCCCGTCACGCGAATCCCGTGCAGTTTGGCGCCGACATACTTCTCCAACTTTGTTTCTCCTTATCGTTTGGCGCTAAACGACAACGACCGTGGCTCCGCCCGTCAGACCGGCGCCGGCCGCGGTCAGAAGCAGCGTCTCACCGTCTGCGAATGCTCTTTCGCGGTTGGCGACGGAGAGTGAGAGCGCAATGGTGGCGGCGGAAGAATTGCCGAAGGTCTCGATCGTTCGAACGGTCTTTGCCGGATCGATGCCGAGAGAGCCGGCGACGGCATCGAACATGCGCACATTGGCTTGATGCGGAATGAAGCGGTCGATATCCGCTGCGGCAAGCCCGATCCGGTCGAGCGCACGCCGGGACGTCGTCGCCATCAGGGCGACGGCGCGCGAAAACACCTCACGGCCATCTCGCATCGTCATCAGGAAAGCCTCAGGCGGAACGTTTTCCGCAAATGGCTGATTGCTGCCGCCGGCCGGAATATGGATCAGATCATAACCGCTCCCGTCCGATGCGAGATCGGCTGAGAAAAGGCCGCGTCGCGAGTCCCGACATGGGGACAGCACGACCGCACCGGCCGCATCCGCAAATAACACCGCGCTTGCTCGCTCGGCCGGATTGATGCGACGGCTCAGAATGTTAGCGGCGACCACCAGCACCGCGCGGCCATGGGCGCGCACGAAACCGTCGGCGAGCGTCAGCGCATAAAGGAAGCCCGAACAGGCGCCGGCGAGATCGATCGCGCCGGAATTGATAAGACCGAGATTGTGGGCAAGCAGCGGCGCTGAGGGTGGCAGCAGATGATCCGGGGTGGAGGTCGCAAGCAGCGTCAGTGCGATGTCATCGCGCGCGATCGCCGCATCGTCCAGCGCCATCTGTGCGGCCTGCGCCGCCAAACCGCTCAGTGTCTCGCCGTCTTCGGCCCAGTGCCGCGTCCGGATGCCGGTCCGGCGCTCTATCCAGCCAGCTTCGAGCCCGAGCTGCGCTTCGATTTCAAAGTTGGCGACGCACCGGGCCGGCACGGCATGCCCGAAGCCGATCATCCGGGAAGAAGCCATCTCAAACGTCATCTTGTCTCCAAAACGATGGACGCGACCTCGTCGATGGCGTCATAGGCACGGCCGAGATCGTCGGCGGTCACGCAATAGGGCGGCATCAGGTAGACGACATTGCCGAGCGGACGGATAAGGAGTCCGCGCTCACGGAACAGCCGCCGCATTTTGGGCCCGACCTCGGCAAGGTAGCCCTTTGACGGTACGACGAGATCGAGCGCTGCGATCGTTCCGGCTTGCCGGATATTCGCAAATCGTTCGTCGTCCGCAAATCGCCTGAGGTTCTGCCGCTGCAGTGCTTCGAGATTCTTGATCCGCTCGAGCACCGGTTCGCTCCGCCATATGTCGAGATTGGCGACGGCGCTCGCACAGGCGATCGGATTGGCCGTATACGAACTTGAGTGGAAGAAGGTCTTGCGCCGGTCGGTGGAGAGATGCGCATCGAAGATGTCGCTCGTGCAGAGCGTGGCCGCCAGTGGCACGGCCCCGCCGGTCAAGCCCTTCGAGGTGCATAATATGTCGGGTGTTATCGTGGCCTGTTCGCAAGCAAACATCGTCCCCGTCCGGCCCCAGCCGGTCATCACCTCGTCGGCGATGAACAGCGATCCGTAGCGTTCGGCGATCTCCTTCAACCCGGAAAGGACACCGGCGTCATAGCTCTTCATTCCGCCGGCACCGAGGACGAGAGGCTCGATCAACAGGGCGGCGACCCGACCCGAGCGGCAGACGTCTTCGAACAGATCGAGCGTGCGCTGCGCGTTAACTGCCGCCGGAAAAGCCAGCCGGTCGACGCCGAACAACAGCGGCTGATAGGCTGCGTTGAAGACGCCCCGCTCTCCCGCCGACATCGTGCCGATCGTGTCGCCGTGATAACTCGCCTCCATCACCACAATGCGGTCCCGCAATTCTCCCTGGTTATGGAAATAGCCAAGCGCCATCTTGATCGCGACCTCGACCGCGGTGGAACCGCTGTCGGAATAGAAGACGTGCTTCAAGCCGGCCGGTGCGACCTCGATCAGCCCCTCGGCTAGTGTTTCGGCCGGCTCATGCGAGAATTCGGCGAAGATGATCTGGTCGTAGGTCTCGATCGCCTTGCCGATTGCTTCCATGATGACCGGGTGCCGGTGGCCGTGGGTGATCACCCACCAGGACGAGATCGCATCGAGTATGCGATTTCCCTCCGTGTCGATGAGATAGGCGCCCTCGGTCAATCTGATGCGCGTCATGGGCGGCTCGAGCGCATGCTGGGTGAAGGGGTGCCATACGGCCGAACGGTTCATGCCGGCACTTCCATGAAAGCTGCGAGATCGAAATTATCCGAGAAAGCCTGGCGCAGCGCCTCGGCGGTGACGACGGGCAGCCAAGGCAGGCGGCCAAGCGAGCGCACACCGGCCATCTTCACGATGATGCGCTGTGTCTCGCGGTTTTCGTCGCCGATGAAAGCGATGCCGAAGATCGGAATGGCGCGGTTTCTCAGCGCTTCGAGCGACAGCAGTGTGTGATTGATCGTACCGAGCGAGGTCCTGGCGCAGAGGATCACGGGAATTTGCCAGCGGGCAAACACATCGGCGAAGACCAGACCGTCGGAGAGCGGCACCAGAAGCCCCCCTGCCCCCTCGATCACCATCGGCCGGTCGGTGATGGGCGGTGCGAGCTCTTCCGGATCTATCGCCACACCGTCGAGACGGGCCGAAAGATGCGGCGAGAGGGGCTCCGAAAGCCGGTACGCCTCCGGCAGGATGCGCCCGCGCGGCAAGCCCGAGAGCCGAGCGACCGTCTCGCTATCGGTCTCGTCCTCGAGCCCGGACTGAACCGGCTTCCAGTAATAGCTGTCGAGCGCACCGGCAAGGCCGGCGGCAAACACCGTTTTGCCAATGCCGGTATCGGTGCCGGTAACGACCAGGCGAGACATCATGGCGTGTGCTCATCCATTGCGATTGCCAGACACTCGATCATGTCGGCGATCTGTTCTTCATCGACGTTGAGGGTGATAGAAATCCTGAGGCGCGCCGTACCATCGGGCACGGTTGGCGGACGGATCGCCCGCACATCGAAGCCGGCGGCCCGAAGCTCATCGGCAATGCGAAGCGACCGTGCGTTATCGCCGAGCACCACGGGCAGGATCTGCGAACCACTGGGGGTGATTCCGAGCAGCAGTCGCAGATGCCCGGCGGCGAAGTCGGTCAGGCTCTGTAGCCGTATGCGCCGCTCGGGTTCCTCAGCGACCATCCGCAGGGCTTCCCCTACGCCCGCCGCCATCAGCGGCGACGGCGCGGTCGAATAGATGAAATTACGAGCGCGGTTGACGAGAAAGTCGGCGAGGGTCGCAGGCAGGCCGAGAAGCGCGCCGGAGACGCCGAGCGCCTTGCCGCAGGTGTGCAGCACCAGCACATTGTCGCGGTTCTCCAATCCAGCGGCAAGACCGCGGCCATCGGGCCCGAACACGCCGGTGGCATGCGCTTCGTCAAGGACGAGGAAGCCGTCATGCCGGTTGGCAAGGTCGGCGAGTTCAAGGATCGGCGCCTGGTCACCACCCATCGAGTAGAGGCTTTCGGCAGCAATCCACGGATGGCCCTTGCCGCCATTTGCGCGCCAGCGGCGGATCGCCTGATCGAAGGCTTCGATCTCGTTGTGTGGCACGGCAACCGCTTCGGCCTTACCGGCCGCTATGCCGTCATGGGCGCTGGCATGGATCAGCGCGTCGTAGACAATCAAGTCGTCGCGCTGCGGCAATGTCGAGAAGAGTGCGACATTGGCGGCAAATCCGCTGCCGAAATAGAGAACTCTCTCCACCTCAAAAAACGCCGCCGCTTCCGCTTCGAGCGCCTCGTGTTCGGGGTGATTGCCGCGCAACAGCCGCGAGCCGCCGGCGCCGGCGGGCACGCCGCGGTCGATCGCGGCTGCGATCGCCGCCTTCAGACGTGGGGCATTGGCAAGCCCGAGATAGTCGTTGGAGGTGAAATCAATTCCGTGCTGCGGTACGAGCGCGCGCATCCGCGACCGCCGTTCGAGCCCGGAAAGTGTCGCCTGATAACGAGCAACTGCCGTCGAACTCAAGACGCCGGCTCCAGCGCCATCGGCTTTAGGCCCAACCGCCGGAACAGTGCCGCGTCCTGATCTTCTCCGGGATTGTTCGCCGTCAGCAGCGTCTCCCCGACGAAGATCGAATTGGCGCCTGCGAAGAAGCAGAGCGCCTGCATCTCGTCGCTCATCCCGGTACGGCCGGCCGAAAGCCGCACATGCGAGCGCGGCATCAGGATGCGGGCGAGCGCGATGGTGCGCACGAAATCGATCGGGTCGACCGGTTCGGCATCGGCGAGCTTCGAGCCGGGGATCGGGATCAGCATGTTGATCGGCACGCTCTCGGGCGGCATGGGCAGGTTGGCGAGCGTCACCAGCATCGAAATGCGGTCTTCCACCGTTTCGCCCATGCCAAGAATGCCGCCGGCGCAGACCTTGATGCCAGCTTCGCGGACGTTGGCCAAGGTTTCGAGCCGGTCCTCGAAGGTGCGCGTAGTGATGATTTCAGGATAAAAGCGCTCGGACGTATCGATATTATGGTTGTAGTAATCGAGGCCGGCCTCGGCGAACTTTGCGGATTGTTCTGGGGTCAGCATGCCCAGCGTCATGCAAGTCTCCATTCCGAGAGCTCTGACGCCCTCGACCATGGCCGCCAGCGCGTCCATGTCGCGGTCTTTCGGATTGCGCCAGGCAGCGCCCATGCAATAGCGCGTCGCCCCGCCCTCCTTCGCCTGCCGTGCCTCGGCGAGGACGCGCTCGACCTCCATCAGCTTCGACGCCTTGAGCCCGGTCGAATAATGAGCGGACTGGCTGCAATAGCCGCAGTCCTCGGCACAGCCGCCGGTCTTGATCGACAGAAGCCGGCTCATCTGAATGGCGTTCGGATCGAAATGTTCGCGATGAACCTGCTGGGCGCGAAAAAGGAGGTCGTTGAAGGGAAGATTATAGATAGTTGTCGCGGCATCGATGGAAGGGCATGGGCAGGGCGCCGCATTGTCATGAAATGTGCGGCCCCTGGTGGCCAAGCTTGCGGTCATCCGGTCCTCCCCCTCAGGTATGATAGATAGAATCGCGTTTTATCTATAAATCAGAGCGGTGCGGCCATTGGCAAGACCTGCCCGTCATATATCAACGCAAGCGCACAGCGCCCCGGCCTCGCAACGGGACCGCGGGATGCGCCTGCGTGCCGCGAACCTCAGACCAGGGATTGAGAAACTGAGGAACTGACAGGCCTGCTCAGCCCTCGATCGCAAACGCCGAACCCGTGGCGCCGGACGCGTATCGAACGGGCTGCTGGCCGATCCTTTTCACATGCCGCTCGAGTGCGATGACGGCCTGGTCGACCAGGCCTTTGCGAAGGTGATCGAGAATGGATCTGTGATCGGTATCCACGCGCGGCGTCCAGGCGGTGCGAATCGTTGCAAAAAGAAACCTCGAGCCGGCCGCATGCAGGTCTTTGATTTCGGCAAGCAGCCGCGGCATACCGCATGGAGAAAGCAGAAGCGTGTGAAACCGGCGATTTGCCTCGTCCCATTGCCGGATATTGTCGGCAACGTCACCGGCCTGCATAGCGTCTTCCGCCTGGTCCAGAATAAACGACGTCAAATGCGGCGCCGCCTGGCGAAGGGCGAGCCCCTCCAGAACGGATCGCATGAGTGCGACCTCCTGAACCTCCGCAAGGGTGAACGATGCGACGCGCACGCCGCGCCGCGCTTCGCTCACCGCCAGACCCTGGGCCTCAAGCCGGCGGAACGCTTCCCGCACCGGCACATGACTTGTGCCGAACTCTTCGGCAATGTGGTCCTGCCTGAGCTTGGCACCCGGCAGCAAGACCCCGGTGACGATGCGTTCGGCGAGAACGCGACTGATACGATTGGCGATGGTCTCTTCGGCGCTTAAAGTCATATTTTATAGATAATTTAGCGCAGCGGCGCTGTCGAGCGGTGCGCCCACATTTGGGGGATCTTATTCCCTGCGCCACTATAGCGGTCCGGATCGATCACACCAAAAATGAATGTAGCCGGCACCGGGTGAGAAACGAGAGTGCATATCGCCAAGAATGTTCGCAAAAAAGATGACGCCGGGCATGACGCCCGCCTTGAGCTCGATATAGGAGGCCTCCAGCAATTCCACCTCTACGCCGGGAAAGTTGCTCCGGAAGGTTTTAGGGCGACGCGGAAGCAAGCCGATGACACCGACTTGCAAAAGCCCCGATGACAAGACGTTCGGTTTTGCCGGCGCCACTTGCCTTGGCTCAACCGGACAGACGGTGAAACACGTCGATGATGCGGCGGGCGCCGACCACGAACTCTTCGCCGGCAGGCGTGAGACGCGCGCCTGACGTAGCGGTCGAAGAGGAAGACGCCGAGTTCATCCTCAAGCTCTCGAATACGTTTACTGATGATGGGGTGCCGGACATTCAGCTCATGGCAGCAGCGCTGAAGTTGCCGTTCCGAGCTGCGGCTACGACGTATCGGAGATGACGTACGTCCATTATTTATTCTCATATCGTATTCTAGGTCGGCGCCGAATTCGTACTTGGAACCCGACCTGGAGCGGATACCGATATATTCGAAAAAGTGGCTGCCGTCGGGACCTGTTCGACGGCAGCCAAGGTGCCTCGGGAGGAGGCTGGGGAAGCCAGAAGAGCACTCTCGCTGATGCTCGTCTTGGAACTGGAAGCCTAGGAGCAGGCATCAGCGATTGGAATCTCTAGCTCGTGAGCGTTTCACCCGTGACTGGAGTTGTTGGGTACAATGGGCTTAGGATCCTGCTTTACCTGGCCGCGGTGGAAGATGAAGAGGCCTGCGAACACAATGGTGGTAGCCCCGATCAATGTCAGGGCGTCGGGAAAATCACCGAAGAACAGCCATCCGAATACGATCGCCCACAACAACATCGTATACTGCAATGGTGCAAGAACCGACGCCGGGGCTAGTTTGAGCGATCGAGTTAGGAGCAGGTGGGCTGAGCACGAAACGACACCAAGAAGCAGCAGGGCAAGCAGCTCGCGGCCGTTGAAGGGTGTCCAGTTACCGACGCTGAGGATTAGACCAGTCAGTAAACAACCTACGGTCTGCCAAGTAACCAACGTCGTGTCTGAAGTAGAGCGCAGCACGCGTCCAAGCGTCAGCGCGAGCCCAAAGGACAAGCTGCCGATCAGCGCGAATATGGACGGCCACGTCAAAGTGGCGAGTGAAGGGCGGAGCGCAATGACGACGCCGACGAATCCGATCAGGACGGCTAGCCAGCGCCTCCAACCAATCCGCTCGCCGAGCAGGAAATGCGAAATCGCCGCTACATAGATCGGCGCTGCCATGTACATTGTCATCACATCTGCGAGTGGGAGATATGCGACGGCGGCATAGAAGAACCCCGTGTCCGCCGTCATGAGAATAACTCTACACAACTGCCAGTGTGGCTTCTCGACCTTGTACAGCGATGCGACAGGCTGAGTAGCAAGCAAGGGGCTTAGTACCAGAAAGGCACCGAACGAGCGGAGTAGAATAACCTGCCCCACGGAGAAGCTCGCGACAAGCCATTTCCCCATTGCGTCATTCAAAGCAAACATGAAGTCGCCCAGGAGCATTAGAAGAATGCCGGCCAATACTGCATTGCCGCTAAGGGCCAAGGCCGCTTTTTGTTTCATGGTATGGGCGCTCCGAAATCTCGATCAGCGTGTTGAACCGTATGGCGGCACGTGTGCCAAGGTGAGAGCACAATCAGGCTTTGGGCAAGTCCGGGAAAGCAGTGCCCCGTTGAGTCTATATCCCGCTCAGGGCCAGTATTGAAGCCTATTATCTCATATTGTGGTAGTCAATGGCATTTTCATCCATTATGCGGAGCAGTGAGCCGCCTCCAAAGCCTGACCAGGGGCAAATAGCGAGCGACGGGAGGGCTGAAGGCCGTCCCCACCTGTTCCCTTGAAAGTTTGAAAGTTTCGACTTTAGTGATGGGGTGGACACCCCCCTCGACGGCATCGATGTGCCAGAATGGTGGTTGTTGCAGCCACCGGAGAGAAGGAGTGTCCACGATGGAAGTTAGCACGATCGGCCTGGATTTGGCGAAGAATGTGTTTCAGGCCCATGGGGCGGACGCGTCTGGTGGCGTCGTTTTCCGCAAACAATTGCGCCGGAAGAACGTGCTCGAATTCTTCGCCAAGCAGCCCGTGTGCCTGGTTGCCATGGAGGCATGTGCCGGTGCGCATTGTTGGGCTCGGGAGATCGGCAAATTTGGTCACACCCTTAGATTGATTCCGCCGGCCTACGTCAAGCCGTTCGTGAAGCGACAGAAGAACGACGCGGCCGACGCCGAGGCAATTTGCGAGGCTGCCCAGCGTCCGACGATGCGTTTCGTCGCTGTAAAGAGTGATGATGCTCAGGCAAGCGCCGTTGTGTTTCGGGCTCGGGACTTGCTGGTGCGACAGCGAACGCAAGTTATCAACTCGCTCCGCGGTCACCTCGCCGAATACAGCTTCGTCCCCGCTCAGGGTCCATCGCATGTCGCCGGGCTCATAGAATAGGTGACGGATGATAAGAACACTCTGCCGGACGCAGCTCGTCTGGCGCTCGCCATGTTGGTCGATACTCTGCGATCGCTGGAGGACCGGATCAGGCGGCTCGACCACGAGATCGCACGTCGCGCCCGGGAAGACGCGGACGCTCGGCGGCTTGCGACGATCCCAGGTGTAGGACCGATAACAGCGACGGCATTGACGGCTTTGGCTCCAGCGGCATCGACCTTCACAAGAGGACGTGATTTTGCCGCCTGGCTCGGCCTGACGCCACTTCAGCGATCGACTGGCGGAAAACAGAAACTTGGCGCGACATCGAAAATGGGCGAGCGCACATTGCGGCGCCTCCTTATTCTTGGAGCCAGCTCCGTGGTCCGGCAAGCCGCTCATCGTGGTCTGCCAGAGGGATCGTGGCTCGGGCGCATGCTCGTCCGTAAGCCACGTATGCTTGTGATCGTCGCCCTCGCCAACAAGCTGGCGCGCATCGTTTGGGCGCTGCTGGCGAAAGGCGAGGTCTATGGAGCTCCAGTAGCGGCCGGATAAACCCGCCGCAAACAGGAGGCGTCGAAGGTGTAGGAGGGGCGAAAGGAAGGTATGGCGCACAGTCGATAAGAGACGGGATCGGAAAACCAGGCCTGAACGGAGTGCCCAGAGCACGCTTTAATGATTTGGAACCGATCCGCGAACTCCCATACGGGCCCGCGGCATCCAGATGGTCGCAACAGAGGCCGGACAGATGTCAGCACCCGACTACGCGCAATTACCGTACCTGGAAAATCCTCTTGCACTTACGGGGATGTCCACAGATGTTCAGTGGTCGGTAGGCGACTCCTCGGCGGAGAGGAAATAGAACCGGCCTAACCGGCGACCAAGCGAACTTGCCGCAAGGAGCGCCTCCCGGCTACAGAGTTCCCGCTATCGTATGGGTACGTGCGGCCTTCGGTTTTGAGAAGATTTGAGCACCCATACCAATGTTGGGTCGGTGGATGCTCAAGAACGGTTTTACAAGGTAACGATGAGCCGCTCCACATCATCAGATCCCGTACCTCGATATGCGGTGACTTCGAGCTCAAACCTCAAATAGTCGAGGCCGAGCGGGGCGCACGTCACCGTGCTGACCGGGTCGATGCCACGAAACCGTTCGCCTACGACTTCCATCACCGCCTGCACGTCGCCCGGATTAGGTATCGTCACTCGAGAACGGATGACATCTGCAAGCGACGATCCCACCGATCTGAGAGCTGCATCCACATTGTCGAATGCCTGAGCAGCTTGCTCATGCGCCAGTTCTGACATCACCTTAGTGCGGGGATTGCGACCCGCCGTGTTTGATGAGAAAATCCAATTGTCCACGACCACCACACGAGAAAAACTTTCTTTATCCTCGAATGGATTGCCTGTTTTGACTTTCGTGACCTTTGCCATTGTTACGCTTCCCTTGGTTGCTTAAGTTCCGAGAACACGCCTCCGCATTCTATCTCCATGTCATCATCAGAACCGCTTGCCTCCGGTGGGACGGCGAGCGGCCTGTTCTGAACTTCACCGCACTCTTGAGCACGCTCTGACATCCGCCGCAGGCGAACTGGCCCTCGGTCAAGACCACAGCGGCTTTCCGTCATTTGATCACCTTAACCGTTCATTTCTTCATCTCGATGGGCCGTCCCTGTTTCTCTGGGGAATCAGCAGGTTGCTGAAACCGCGCGATCGACAGTCCATCGATTGCTGTCCGCGTTTCACCGTCCAGCGCTAGTTCGCAAAGAACCGCACCTGCCCCTGGGCCAAGCTGAAAACCGTGTCCGGTGAAGCCAAAAGCATGGAAAAGGTTCGGCACGTTCGAACTTGGACCAAAAACGGGTATTCCGTCGGCTATTGACCCCTCAATTCCGGTCCAAGTCCTTACCAGAAGCGCGTTAGCTAACCGCGGCACCATCTCGATCGCCAGTCTCGCTCCCTCCTGCGTCACTTCGACAAGTGGACGAGCTCTAAGCCTTTCACGGTCTGCAACAGCCATCCCGGCACCGAAGATGACACTACCGTGCGGTATCTGCCTCAGGTAGATGCTGCCGCCGCACACTCCAAGATTTGGGCCCATGAAGAGCGGTAGAGGCTCGGTCACGCACATGTTTGGAGCGATTACGTCTTCCTCTACCTCGTCACCGAACCATGCAGCAATCTTTGCGCCCCAAGCACCAGCCACATTGATTAGCTTAGTCGCGGAAAAAACCTCTTGACCAACCTTGACCTGGAATGCCCCGTCGATCTGCCACGCTGCCGAGACAGGCGACATTTCGCGAATATCGGCGCCGGCACGACGTGCCGCGCGAGAAAATGCTGGTGCCACCAAACGCGGATTGGCTTGGCCATCTTCGCGGCAGAGCGATCCACCAGCGAGGTTATCACCAAGATACGGATACAGCTCACGAAGCTCCCTTTTGCCCACAAGCTCAAGCTGAAGGCCAAAGTCCTGAGCCATGTCCCGGTAAGCTTCCAACTCGGCCATCTCCCCATCACTTCGTGCCAGCTTCAGATGCCCTGTAGCGACGAATTCACAATCGGTACCCACGAGTTCGGGAAGCTGATCCCAAAGACGACGGCTGCGCCGCGATAGTGGCAACTCGGCTCGGTGACGGCCCTGTTGCCGTACGCCGCCGAAGTTAACGCCGCTGGCCTGAGCGCCGCAGCGACCGCGCTCGAATAGGACAACCGAAGCACCGCGCTTGGCTATGTGAAGTGCGGCTGAACAGCCAGCGAGGCCCCCTCCAATAATCGCAACATCATAACGGTTCATTTCGCGTCCTCCGCGCGATGGCACAAAGTGGCACCGGCTTAATTGGCGCCTGCCCACGGATGCGTCCAGCATCAGCGATGGGAACATCGCCCGCTGCGGCAGCAACTTCCAATGCAGCCGGCATGCAAACGCGTCCTTGACACCGTCCCATTCCTAGCCGTGTGAACGCTTTTAGGCGGTTAATCTCAGATTCGCCGGTATCAGCTATGGTTGTGCGCAGCTCACCCGCGGTCAGACCCTCACAACGGCAGAGCATGACGTCATCACCTACGTCTCGCGCCAAGTAGTCCGGGAACGGAAAAGCCTTCTCAAGCGCTTTTCGAAACGGGTCGAATCTGCGGATTCGCCGGCTGAGCATGTCGACCCGCTGTTGCAGGCCGGACTCTCCAGCATCCATAAGTAACGTCAATGCTGCACGCTCCCCGGCCAACTCAGCCACGTCAGCGCCCCGTATCCGAGCCCCGTCACCGGCCAGATAGACATGCGGATTGGAACTACGGCCATTTATGCCCTGTATTGGCAGCCACTGACGCTGCAGTTGATCGAACTCGAAATCCAGGCCGAGCAGATCGGCTATCTGCGTCTCTGATTTCAACCCATAGCCGAACGCAACGGCAGGCGTATCAATAACGGTTTCGCGTCCATTGGCCTTGGCAAAGCGGATAGCCCCTACGGCTCCTTCAGCGTCCGAAATTATCTCCAGGGGTCGAATGCCACGCTCGACTTTAATGCCATGCGATTGCAGCCAAGCGAGGTAGTAAAGGCCCTTAGCAAAGGTGGCTCCGCCACGAGCCAGACCCAATACAGTACTAGGTGAAGGAAGCCGGGAGGTGTCGAGAACCGCCGCGACCTCAATCCCCGCCTTAGCGTATTGGTAGGCAACCAAGTATAGCAACGGTCCGGTTCCGAAGAACACCACGCGCTTTCCGATGCCTACGGCTTGGGCCTTCAGTGCGATTTGGGAAGCGCCGAGCGAATACGCCCCTGGAAACGTCCATCCTTTGAGCGGAGTGATACGATCCATTGCACCAGTCGCAAGGATAATCTTATCCCACTGAACATGAGTAGTCTTTCCCGCCGAGACAAAGGAAACACGACTTTGATCTACTGACCAGATCGTTGACTCTGGGTGGTAGCTGAGCTGATCGCGGAGCCTATCGAAGTTTCGGTGCAATCGTGTCGCCTTCTCCGACTCGAATCCATAGAGTTTTTGAGGAGAGCGCGCTCCATCCAGCCCAAACGGCGGTCGGCGATAGATCTGACCGCCACTCGCGAAACCCTCGTCGATGACGGTTGGCCTCACCCCGCTCGAGACCAGAGCCAGGGCAGCGCGAATGCCAGCAGGGCCCGCGCCAATCACGACGACTTTGTCGTTAGCCATTGAAGCGTCTCCCCAAGGAAGTGATGATCTGCATTCCGTCTACGACGAGCGTCGAACAGGCTCTGACTCGCTGACCGTTACTAAGATGGACCCAGCAATCCTGACATGCGCCCATCAAACAAAAGCCAGCACGGTGAGTATTTGCAAACTCAAAGGGCCGAAGGTTTCGCCTCGTGGTCAGCACGGCCGTTAGCACCGTGTCCCCCAAGCGAGCCTCAACTGCAACTCCGTCTACTTTGCAATGAATTTGCGGGCGCTCAGGTAGTGGTAGCCGCTCAAATTGATGCGCCTCACTGACGGTTTTTCTCCTCATGGCTCATTCCTCTGGCACAGCCTATTTGCCTGTGCGGCATTCTAGTAACCACATTGTGGATGTCAATAGCATATATCACCCATATAATGGACTTATGACTTGGGCGCCCGATCTTCCGGAGCCAAAGTTTCTCGCACGACGTTTACCGTTCGATTCCCGCCGCGCCGTCAACGAACTTCCGAGACGTTTGGGTCGCTGATGACCGGGAGGTAAGGGACAAGAGTTGTTCCTGTAGCGACCCTGGATGACGTCCCGGGAGGTGGTGAAGCAGGGTATCGGTGGTCACCAGTGTTTTCCCGGTAGGGTCTGGGTTGTTGAAGACAACCTGATGGCAAGACCACCGATGACCGACGACATGATGAACCTTGCGCTCACTCGTTGAGAAGTGCGGATGCCGATTTGCTTCGGGAGATGATTGGCTTTGCCGCCGAGAAGCTGATGGAACTGGAGGTAGGCGCGAAGACGGGCGCGGGCTACGGGGAGAAGAACGCGTTCCGGCTTGCCCAGCGCAACGGCTATCGGGATCGCGATGGGGAAACACGGGCAGGCACCGTCGAACTGTGGATTCCGAAGCGTCGGACAGGCAGCTATTTCCCGAGCTTCCTTGAGCCGCGCCGCATGGCGGAGAAGGCCCTGACGGCCGTGATCCAGGGAGCAACATCCAGGGTGTATCGACACGCTCTGTCGATGCCCTGGTCAAAGCCATGGATGAGCGGCATCTCCAAAAGCCAGGTGTCAAGGCTTTGCAGCGTCGCTTTCCGCTTTATAGCTCGGCGATCAGGGGTACTTCCGCAATTTTGTTGGCGAAGTCTGCAGTTTGAACTCGACAAATCCGGCAGGTCCTGATTCTCTGGTCTTTTCACTAGTTTGAGACGTGCTGAATATAGCTGCAAGCAGAGCTTTCAGCCGAATTCCCTAAGCAAACGATACATGTGTCGCCACATCTGCCTTTCCGCGTGGACTGACGCTGCGCGTGCAAGCTCAACGGACACCAACCACAGCAAACTGCCGAATCCGCAAGCTACATGCTTGCCGAGCGGGATCGATGTGACAAATATCATACGCACTACGTGCTTTCGTGTTGCGCCGTGTCCGCTACATCAGTCAAGCCAAAGTCCAGCTTCAGCATCTAGCAATGTCCCCGGCGATAAACCTCAACGGTTGCCGCGCCGGATCAACCAAGACAGCATCGCCACGATGAGCATATCGCGCTTCTCGCAGCTCATGACTCAGTCAGCTTCGACATACTTCGCCGTTAGTATTACATCTTGCGGGCGAGCCCTCCTCAACACGATGTCTCACCTTCATGGCCGCGCTGCACCGTGAGCGCGTGAGATTTTGCCGCCTGGATAAGGCTGACACCGAAAGACCACTCGACTGCGGGCAAGGTCAGGCTTGGGGTGATCACCTGTGCCGGCGATGAAATGCTACGAAGCATATTGGTGGTTGGCACGACCGCTCTTCTTCAGCACGTCAGAGCAGGTCGAAGCAAACATGCTTCCCGATGGCTCATCGAACTCCTCCAACGGAAAAACCCGAAGCTGGTTGCGGTGGCGCTGGCCAACGAGATTGCCCGTGTCGCCTGGAAGCTCACGGTAAGCGGCGAGACGTATCGGCGAACAGAGGGACAAACGCAGGCAATTTAGGAGATTGGCCATCTCGGTGCGGGCGAAAAGATCGCGACCGTGTTGAGCTGATGCAGTGAACTTGCAAGAGATGAGCAGATGGTGCGATCGATCGATCCAAGACGCGTGACACTCCGTCAGTTCCAGTGGCCCTTTAAAGGTCGTTGCCGTGCTAGGAACACGCGTTGCGGAAACCATCTTGGCCAGTGGTCATGTGCGACCACACACAAAGACCGCACATATGGAAGCACGCGATCCGATCAAAAAATCTGTAAAAAACGCTTGCAAGTGGGAGCCGTCCACATATGGAACTGGAAGGCTGAGCGCGAGGCGCTGACAGAGCAGGAGCGACGGGCGGCATGACGCACAACAGCCAGGGGACGACGACCGCACGACCGAAGCTTGATGATGTGGCGTTCGAGGCGTTTATCAGGGCACGTCGTCCGGCATCGCCAATCTGGTCAATGAGCGGTCTCGATGGCTATCTCACTGCTCTCATCATCGGCCCAAACTTCATCGACCCACGCCAGTGGATCCCGAAACTAACCGGCGCAGAGGCCCTGAATATGCCGATGGAAACAACCGAACATCGGGCCGTGCAGACGATCGTTGCGGAATATAACCGCATCTCTGCGAGCCTTTCCGAAACACCGAAAGACCACCGGCCCAGGTTCATCAGGATCGATGATCTAACCTTTGATGCTATAGACTGGGCCGTCTGCTTTATGATAGGAACCGGGTTCGCCCCCAAGCTGTGGCGGCCCGTCATTCGCGGCCATGCCGTCACCGGTGATTCATCGCGCCAATCCGCAAACTCAGCGAGACCAAAGGGCCCACCACCCACGAGGATGCTGCTGCCGTCGCTGAAGCGCTCGTCAATATCCGAAGCTACTTCATGCCAAAGCGCGCAAAGCAGAAGTTCTGAAACAACGGACGGCTTGTCGTCCGTCAACAGACGAAAGCCGTGGGCTGCTCGTCGCGCTCACGCTGCACCCTCCTTCGGAGTTGTCTAATCCACGACAAAAGACCAACTGCGATTATCCGCGTCTATTATTGTTATGTGACTGAAAATTCATATTAACATTGCACCAACACTTTCGCTACTCGTGGCATGCGTTTTGCACGATGTTGTCTGCGGATGAAAGTGTTTGTTCCGACCACAACATGACGGGCCATGAGTTCGGTTCCAAGTGCAAAACTCATTTGCTTGTTGGAACCAAAATCGAGGATAATCCTTTGCCTATTGACCAAGCCGAATATACTACCCTTCCCGCAAGATTCAGTTGGGGCCACGCCGCAAAATCTGGTTTATCTAAATTCGGCAACCGCTATCGATTTCCCTGCATCTTTGGATACCGTTGGGTCAGACGCGGCATGCCAGAGCCCTGCGTCCCAGGAAGCGGCTCCGTAAGGATCGACCGTGGTACTAAAACACTCTCGGTTGGATCTCACGGTCAAGTGACGCTAGGCCACGCGGAGATGCTGAGATCGAGCTTTCGGAAAATTCGCTACACTCATGGGCTGCGCGGCAAGGTACGTCAGATGCACGATGCGTGCCAACGCGGGCGGCATCGCTGCGCATTCATCCGTGCCCGTCCTCACGGTCACAGGTCGGAGGGGCGAAAAGTTTTCCAACGCTGTCCACCACATAACTCATCTCAATCGCCAACTTGGAGGAAATCATGTTGGAGGAAATCATGTCAAAAAATATCTATGCCGGTGCCGTGTTGAACGGCAGAGTCGCGCTCGTCACGGGCGGTTCCAACGGTATCGGCGCTGCGATAGCCAAGCGCCTTTCCGCTGATGGTGCAACCGTAGCGCTGACCGACATCGCCCCGCCCGATGATGCAGCGAAGGTGGTGCGTGCGATTGAATCTGCTGGAGGCAAAGCTCGAGCAATCCAGGCCGATGTTCGTGACGCCGACGCTGTCACAAATGCGGTGAAGGAAACGGTAGCGTCTTTTGGCCGGCTGGACATCTTGGTCAATGCTGCTGGGGTGTTCGTGGCGAAGCCTCTCGAAGAGTTCTCTGTCGACGACTTCCAGTGGCTGGTCGACGTTCATGTGAAATCGATTTTCGTTGCGATCAAGGAAGCAGTCAAGCACCTAGGTGAGGGCGGTCGCATCATCAACATCGGCAGCATCAACAGCGACTACGTCCCCTACAGCGGTGGGGTTCTGTATGCGCTGACCAAGGCGGCAGTAGTGGGTCTGACCAAAGCGTTGTCTCGTGACTTGGGTCCCCGCGGCATCACTATTAACAACGTGAAGCCTGGCCCGACCAATACTGATATGAATCCTGCTGACGATCCTGCGGCGCCTTCAATCCTTGATCGGACTGCCGTTAAGCGTTTCGCCTCCCCTGAGGAGATCGCCGAATTCGTGGCCTTTATTGCGGGCCCGAAGTCAGGCTTCATTACCGGCGCCAACCTGTCGATTGACGGCGGTTATACAGCCTAACGGCCGGACCTGCAGCAGCGTCACGGTCGAAAAGGGAACGCGATCTGTCCAAAGGGACCAATTCGCTCTTACAAAACCAACAAAAGACATTCGGGCGCTCTATCTGCCGAACGTCTGGGCTGATGATCGGGAGCGTATGGTCCAAAGGCCATGTGCCAGACAATGCGGCGCTTTCCGACCAAACGGGGCACTCGCCTTCGAGCGGGCCATCGCGTCGAATGTGCGATTTTCCTGGGTAGCCACCCACAGTATTCCTTGTGAAGGCGACATTGTAATTTTAGGCAGCCTCCGTCAACTCCACCGGCCAGTGGAGGAATTGATAGTTGCCATCCGACGGCGGGCCGCCGCAGAGAAAAAGCGCGTGCTGGCTGCAGTCGAAGATGACCGAGAAGGCAGTGCTAGTCTGCTCGCGGTTGGAAATAGTTTTCGAAACCGAGTCGGGCGCCCCTGTACGATCGCGCAAGGCTGCCATAAGATCAGCGACGGTGATCGCGCCCTTGCCCACGTCTTCAAGCGCCGCTAGCCGTGACCGGCTTGATGGGTAAGCGACCTGAAGTTGGTTTTCGTTTTGAACCGCACGCGTTGGCTTCAGAAGAGCATTGTTCGTATGGAAAATCCGTGGCCCCGGCGGAGCAACGCATACTCCAGCGGCAGGAGACAGCTCAACCGCTGCAATGTTTCCTTGACTATCACCGAGCAGGTAACACCGACCGCCCATGATCGGCAATTGCCTCAGCTTATCAAGCGCTGCCAACACGTCTCGTTGGTCAAGTACCAGACGTCTTACCACCTGACTGGGGAAGCCAGTGGTTGTGTTGTCCAGCATAAGATCATTAGTCAACAGGGCAAGCCCACAACGGTTTTGCCCGACCCAACCTAGCGTACCGATTGATCCCACCATCGCCAGAGCGACCCCAGCATCATCGAGATGGAGAAAGAGGGCAAGGTCCTCATGCATCTGCGGCGGTGCATCCCAGTTCTGGCCAAGTAGTGCGCCTGTAGGCGACGCAATCGCCATACCGCTGCAACCGCCTGGAGGCGGCGCATCAAAAAACTCGAAGCCAATATGGCAATATAGATCAATTGTGTCGCATTTTGCTCCCTGCGCAATTCCGGAAATTTCCTCGACAAGCGCCGGTGCGACTCCTTGCAGTTCTGTCCACGATCGAAGCGCGTAGCCACGGGCGACACGGAAGTTTGCCGGAGAGCACCTGCTTTTCATCTTGGCGATAGCCGCGGCAATCCGATCAGCGAACTTACGTCCGTGCTGGACGCCACGCTGGAAGGCGGTGCCGGAGAGGATTACAACAGGCAGATTCGTATGGGTGTTAGAGTTAGCTTGGCACATGGACATCATTCTTGAAGATGAGCTTAACTGCGCACAGCGCCGTCATGCCATTTAGGTTGCGGTTAACTGGCAGCCATCGTCTGGGGCCAGAAAAATGGTCTATCAACGTGATCAGTAATGCGTTGACCACGATGACGCGGAAACGGCGAATATTCTCGAGGCTGGAGTTTTTTGGACGACCTCACCGCAAAGGCGAAGATATCGACCATTGAGCGGAACTAGGTGAGGGTGAACTTATCAAGCGCCAAGCCCGCCATAACTCCACGGAACCCATAAAATCTTGCGATAGTTGCCATCAGCCTTGTTCCACTTAGATTTAAGTGCCTCTTCGTATCTAAATCTTTTTATATCACCCATATTATGGAAGTCAATACCAACAATCTCCCATTATATGGCTTAATTGATCCGTCTCTTATTTGCTGCTAGATCAGGACCACGGTCGCTCGGCCGCCGATTTTTGGTTCTTTTGAGTCACCGCGGTAGGTCTTCCAATATGCCGTGCCCGCATGGCAAACGCCGAATCTCTACATCTCTTGGGTATCATCCCTCACGGGAGCTAAATGATAATCTGCTTCTCCCATGAAAATTCCTTTCATATCTGAACAGCCTGATTGTTCGCTTTGTCGTGTCCGCCACACACAGAAGTGTTCGACCGAACTTCCTATTGTGCGCCCATTAGTGTTGAGAACTATGCAGAAAATCGTCCTTTGGGGATTGGCATGACTCTTGAAACTTTCCCTTTGGGCGGGAGGCAACTGAAAGCAAAAGGACGTCGTTTGTTGCGCGACATACTTGGTCTTCGGCTCTGGACGAGCAGGCGAGAGATTTCGACCGAGACAGTTCGGTCGAACAATAGCTTGAGCAATGTACCTACGTCGCGCTTGATCTCCTCTACACACCAGCGAGGAAGGCCTCAGGCACAGGACGTGACATTCGGCCGTCCTCGGATTGACTCAAATTTGCAGACTTGCGGCCAGGCACATCCGCCGGTGCCCCCGAGAAATCCGCGCTGCATAAGCATATTAAGATTGATACAGAAACGCCGCCGGTGGTGGCCGGTGAGCTACAATCCGGTTTGCTGTGCTTGCTGTGCCATAGGCAATCCAGAGAAGTGCCTCGAGTTCTGGTCGAGGTTTATGGGCGGTATTCGGCAACAACACATTGGATACCGGCTATCGCATATCGTTCAGGCGGAGCTACGCCGATGAAGCCACTGGTCCTGATTTGTTCAGATGATGCCGAGTTCTACCTGGTTTATAACTATGTGCTGGAGGTGGGTGGCTTTAGGAGTAAGCTGGTCGATGGCGTCGAGGCAGCGGTTCGACAGGCGTCAGAGCAAGTGTTTCGGGCAGTAATCATCGACTGCCAACCAGCCAGTGAAATTGCGGCGGCCATCTGCGTTCGGTTGAAAGGGGAGCTGCAGAACGATGCTCTGCCTGTCGTTGCTCTGATCGCGCCCACTGCCAATCATCAGCACCTTGATCTGCTTAAGGCTGGCATCGACAAAAGTTTCATTAGGCCCTTCCCGCCGGCAATGCTGCTTTCCTACCTACGCGCTGAACTGGCAATGGAACGACCAGATTCCGAGGGCGTAGAGAACGGTCGCTCGGTCACCTGGGGCGACCTCGAAATGCACCTCACCAGCCATCGGGTGCACTGCTGCAACGGCCAACAGATCCGATTGAGCCAAATTGAGTTCAACCTGCTGCGTCATCTGATTGAAAACCGCGGCAACGTGTGTAGTCGCGACGAATTGATCGGCGCGGCTTGGCCAGAAAACATCCATGTCGACGGTCGTACGGTGGACGTTCATATAAGCCGACTCAGAAAGACACTTAGCGAAATCCTGTCCCACAACGTCATCCGCACCATACGATCGATAGGTTATGCCATCGAAGAGTGCGGAATGTGACGTGACTGTGTCAGCAGGCGTCGTAGCAGAGTAGAGGCTCAGATCGCGGTCTTTAAAACACATAACGTGCAGCCGTTGAGCGGCTGCGACCGCGCTTTTTTCTCCTTTTGTCCGCCCGCTTACCATCTAAAATGGGAGGCGACGAACGTGGGAAGGACGGGCTTTCCTGCAAGCAACTGTTGAAGCTGCTCAAGGTTACCCGCATCGGCACGATGGATGCCGCTGGCAATAAAGACCACGTCAATGCCCTCATTTCGCGCACCTGCAACATCCGTCCGCAACGAATCGCCGACTGCAAGCACTTCATCTCTTTCGTGACCGAGCAGGTCGAGCGCACGTCGGTAAGCGGTTGAATATGGCTTTCCATGATAGCGAACGTCCCCTCCCAGCGCTTCATATTGCTCGGCGAGCGTTCCCGCACAAATAACCAGCTGATTGCCAATTAAAACGACCAGATCCGGGTTTGCACAGATCATCGGCAGTTTTCGGGAAGCACATTCCTGAAGCACTTCTGTAGCTCCATCTATCTCCTCTTGACCGCCTGCCCCGGTATTCAGAATAAAGTCGGCGTTCTTAGGTAAGAAGACCTCTAACCGGTCCGATCCCGAAAGCAAGCCCCTCAAGTCAGATGGTCCGAGGTGGAAGTAGCGCCGTCCGAGCGCAGCATGCCACTGATCAGGTGTATTTTCGAGAGCTTCGTAGACAAATTCCCCGGAAGTGAGGAGATGGTTGTATTTTGATGGGCCTAAACCCATTGATGTTAGCCTTTCAGCAACCTGCCGCGCACGCCGGGGAGCGTTTGACAGTAGGCAAATGGCAAGACCATTGGACCGTAGCGCATCCAAGGCAGAGATCGCGTCGGGAAAAGCGACTTCGCCGTCGTGCAATACGCCCCAGAGATCCACAATTACGCCGCGATACTGGTCTGCGACCTCTGAGAGGCCATCAATCATCGTTGACACTTGCAAATTCATACAGGTTCACTCCTAAGGTAGGATGGTAGGCTCCAAAGAAAAACCGGCCTTACTATTACTCACTCGCTACCTCTCGTGAGGAGCGGGGGGTGGTGGGGTCTGTCGCCTGCATTGGCTGACCAGCCCTGGATTCCCCAGCTGGATAGGAAGCATTCAGATAACGTCTTGTGCAACCGGCGCCAAGGCGCGTCAGCACGTCCTGGGGGTAAACGTCAGCCGCCGCCGCGAGATCATTGACGGTGAAATTTTCACCCAGCATTTCCGCAAAAACACCCGGACCACAAAGGGCCTCAGGAACATCTGTTGCATCGGCCACAGCGTATTCCATCGACATCCTTCCGATTAGAGGAGCTGAATATCCAGCAAACCGGACGGATATCTTGTTCCCGCAGGCCCATGGGACGCCGTGCTTGTAACCGATTCCCAGGATCGCTATGCGACTGGCTCGGACCGTCCGAAACGTCGCGCCATATCCGACAGCCTCACCCTTTCGCACATTGCGCACTTCGAGTATTTTTGCCCGAAGTCTGACGACGGGCTGAAGAGGGTTCGGTTGAATGCCGGCGTTGTTGAGCCCGTATAGCGCTGAGCCCACCCGCACCATGTCAAAATGGTAGGATTTGCCAAGCCACACACCGGCGGAGGCGGCGAGGCTGTGACGGGCAGGTTTAAGCAGATCGGAGATCGCGCGAAAGCGGTTCCTTTGCAACACATTCATTGCGTCGGCAACGCGATCGCCGCATGCGAGATGGCTGAGGACGACTGAAGGGGGATGCCGATTGAAAGTTCCCCAAAGATACCTGCGCCGTACGTCGTCGAAAGTGAGCCCAACGCGAGATAACCCGGTTTCCACATTGAGAAAGTATGTTTGCGCCTCCCCTGATGCGCTAATGGCATCCAGTTCACCGCAATTGTTCACAACCGGTATGAGGCGGTTGGATCGATAGTATTGCCGAAGCCTCGTGAACTCATCGCAAAAAACCGCAACCGCCGCGCCGATCTTGGAAGACCTTAGAAGCAGCGCTTCGTGCAGATCACCAACGAAGAGCAGATCGCATCCGGCGGCAACCAGCGCCCTTGCAATCTCGATGAGACCAAGCCCGTAGCCGTCGCTTTTAACGACAGCGGCCACCCTCACGTATGGTCCGACGACGGCCGAGATAATCTGGAAATTCGCCTGAACCGCATTGAGGTTGATTTCGAACACGACATTGGCGCGCGGTGCTAAGGACAACATCTTCTGCTCCCGGGTCTGCGGGGTCACCCTCAAGAAGCCTCGCAATGTCGCAACCGGCACGTTCGCCGTGATGGCGACAAGCTCAGGCGGTTGCGTTCCAAATGCCGCCAGCGATCAGATCCTCACCGGTCATAGACATTTCGTAGCGAACATTATGCCGTAATTATCGCATCGACAGTGTGAAATAATTTTAAATTTCAAACACGATTGCTTAATATTCGTTTAACAAGAATTCACGATAATCTCCTGATATTTCTATAATACCGTTGTATATTCGCTTGCGTTTATAAGCAAATTGGAGATCTTTTATGCGTGACCGTATAAAGATACTTATTATTGGGCACGGCGTACTTGGAGGGGCCGTTCTTGACTTTCTTAGTCAGAGCAGCAGACCCTACGATCTACACCTCGGAGCGAAAGATGTTGAGAAAGGCACCTTAAGAGCGAATCTGGCGAGGTGCACCGCCGTCAATCTCGGCCACCATCCGGCCATCGAGGTGGTACCAATGGATCTGATGAATGTAGAGGCTACTGCAGAGCGGCTGGCGGCTCTCGGTCCAGATATCATTTTCAATGCAACGACTTTGCATTCATGGTGGGTCATAACGCAGTTACCGCCCGCCGCTTACCAGCAGATCGATCAAGCACGCGGAGGGGTATGGGCTCCGATGCATCTCGTTCTCGTGCGGCGGCTGATGAGAGCTGTGCGAGAGGCCGGACTCGAGAGCGTGGTGGTAAACGCATCATACCCTGATGTAACAAATGCCGCCCTTGCCGCTGAGGGTCTCTCGCCAACAATTGGAATTGGGAACATCGCGAATTCCGTACCTGTCATCAGGTTGGCGGCTGCGCATCTGCTGGGTTGCGAACTTAGAGCGATCTACGTCCGGTTGTTTGCCCAGCACTATTTCGGTTACCGTATGCCGAGCACCGGTTCCGCGAACGGAGCACCCTATCATTTGTCGGTATATCGGGATGGCCAGAGAATCAGTCCTGAGGAACTGAGCCACGATAAGATCTTCGCGACTGTTGCCGGGCGTTTTCGGCGAGTGAGAGGCATTGCGGGACAGGCAGTGACTGCATCGTCGGCGATGGCTGTTCTGCGGGCGTTGGCCGACAACGTGGAGGAAATCGTTCATGCGCCGGGACCGTTAGGTCTCGTAGGAGGCTATCCCGCTAAGATTGCTCCAGCAGGTATTTCGATCGAGTTGCCTGAAGGCCTGTCACTCGAGGATGCGGTGGAAATCAATAGGCAGTGCCAGAGATACGATGGGATTGATGAGGTGGAAAGCGACGGAACCGTTCGCTTCACGAAGGAATCGGCAGGAATAATGCGCGAACTCCTCGCGTACGATTGCGAAGCAATGGCGCTGGGCGAGTGCGAAGAACGCGCGGAGGAACTGGCAGCAAAATTCGCTGAATATCGCGATCGCGTTGAACAATCGGGCGCTGTTCGGGCCGATTGATTCAAGGGGACATCGGCGGCCCCGGCGTGGGAAGTTAGTCCTTTGAGTTCGCGATAAAGTGGCGGCCGTTGAAGGTGTGTGGGCGTGACGGCTGCTTTGGTCAAAGCAATTCAAATGGTGTGAACAGCCTAGTCGGTTGTCGCCCGCAGCGTCTCGCCTGCGCGGATGCAAATGCGATGCTTCAACACTCCTTCTCCAAGGAGGCGCACCGGCAAGCCGAAAGGAATTCACATTGGAGGGCCCCTTCGTTGAGAACCTGAGGACTGAAATTGAAGGAACAAAGGGCACGCAACTTCTAGATCGCTCTGTAGCCCTGCTGAACTACCTTGGCGAAGTTGGGGAGAAAGGTGCACGTGTGCATGAAATGGCGAAAGCTCTGGGCCTCACCCTAACAACGACGCATCGTATCGCAAGTGCACTTGAACGACACCTGCTGTTTGAGAAGGACCCCTACACGAGGCGTTATCGTTTAGGGCAGTCGCTCTACATGTTGGGAGCCAAGGCGGCCGACGGCATGGGCTTGCTTCGTTGCTGCCGTCCCGCGATATTGCGGCTGGCGGCTCAAACGGAGAATACCGTCTCTCTGATGGCGCGAAGCGGCCTCAATATCGTGTGCATCGATAGGCAACAGATATCTTATGTTATCAACAGCCTGGCCGATCATATTGGTGGCCAGGTCCCCTTGGGGGTCGGGTCGGCAAGCCGGGCAATTCTCGCATTTATGCCGCCCGAGGAAGCCAATGGTATTATAGCCGCCAATGCTCACCGCTACAGCACCTTCAACGGCCTAAGTGCAGATGACATCCATCATCAACTGCCCGCGATCCGTGAGAGAGGCTATGTTTTAGATCAGGATCATCCATTCGATGGAATTTCATCTCTTGCAATGCCAATCCGGCCGCAGCGAAGAAACATTATGGGAGCACTGGTTATCAACGCGACTAGCGCGCGGATGCCGCAAGAGCGGATTCCGCAACTCCTGAAGTCGATAAAGCGGGAGGTTCAAACCATAGAGCGCGGTGCGATATCTGGCTGCGCCTCAGAGGGGATATCAAGGCGGCACGACAATGAGTAAGGCGATTGCAGTTTATGTCGACGCCGAAGTCCTTGCCATCGTGAAGTCAGCGAGAATCCTTAATGCCAACGAGCGCTATTTCTGACCTCACGGAACCTTCCCGATTCCCAATATGGCGCGAATCTGAATCCATGCTGCAAACAGGACGTTTGCAATGGGTTCGGCGGTTTTGTATGCGCGATGACTTGTAAGAGCGCGAATTTCCCCGCACCTTTCTCGATTGAGCGCTGTGGCGGGTGAAATGTCCACTTAACGGAGGTGGACACCAAGTGATTGAGAGCGATGAACAGAAACTGCTAATGAGGCGGATTTTGCGAAACTGTGTTTCCGCGTGGAAGCTTGCTAATTGACAAAGTGAAGGCCGCGATTCCCCGGCCCGTCATTCCCTGGAGCGTGACCCGATATGAATAAATCGGAGAAGTGGACCTTACTTCACATAGGACGACGGGATGAGCCGGAACCCCATCGCCGTGCGTATTTCGATGATGCCGAACGGGTATTGCTTTCCGCGACTTACTGAAATCGGTGTCCGGGATTTACTGAAACACGCAGGATCGGCGCCTCGAGTTTCTTCGGCCGTTTGCGAGATAGCCAGATAGCGCGGTAGCTCGACTACGACGATGGCGTGTATGGGCAAATGCCCTATTTGCGGAAACTCGTGTTCCGAACCATAAGGAACGCGTCGTCGAGTTTAACATCGCTACAACGCAGGGGGGAGTGCTTCCACCCGGCGCAGACCCGTAGCGGCGATCAGGGGCCAGATAGGTTCGGGCACGCCATGGTGCGCTCACCGAGGACTCGCCGCTATTTCTGTCTCCGGCGGGCGGGCTCATCGCCAAGCGACGGACCATATGGTTTTCCAGAAGCTTCGCACCAACCTTGGCCGGACCGTACGGGCGACCACGGCGAGGTGCGCATTCATGACCTGCGCCACACCTTCGTTTTGCCAAACGCGCTTCGCATCAGACGAGATGCGAAGCGCGCGATTGTACTAGATAATAATGAGAGCGCGCTCATTGCTGGGCGTGACCCGTTCCGCGCCGTTCGCGGTGATCACGACCGTCTCGCTGAGCCCAAAGTGCTTGCCCGCGACAGCAAGCATGTGGAAGGCCATGCCCTCTTTGACCTCCCAGTCATGGGTCTCATTGAAGTCGAGCGTTTCCCACTCTGCCGTCTTGGGCGGAAAGCCGATGCCGGTCGAATAGCCACTGCGGTTGGGGTAATCCGGCTTGATCGTCCTGATCGGCCCACGGACAAGCGCATCAACGGCCCGGCTGGATACCCCCGGTTTCAGGGCAGCCAAAGCTTCGTCCTGTGCTCGAATGACGACCTCCGCGGCGCGGCGGCTTTCGGCGCTCGGCTCTCCCATAGAGATCGTCCGAACCTGTGTTGCATGATATCGTTCAACACAACCGTAAAGCTCTATCGCAACCAACTCCCTCGGCACGATCGGTTTATTCGTCCAATTGGCATGACAAACGGCGGCGCGATGGCCCGACATGATGTGATGCGGAAGCCCCGTGTATTCGCATCCAGCCGAGACGCCGGTCTGGAAAACGGCAGCTGCGACCTCGGCCTCCGTAGCACCCCGGCGCATCGTCTCTATCGCCGTGCGAATTTCCGCCTCTGCAATGAGTCCGGCCTTGCGGATATATTCCAGCTCTTGCGGAGATTTGATGTGGCGGATTCGTTCGACCAGGTAGCTTGCATCAACAAATCGTGCGGTCGAGAGCTTGCCGACTAGTTCCTCTGCGACCTTCGCAGTTAGGAACCAACTGGATTTCTCGAGACCAATGACGGCGTTGGCGCCACCCACCTTCAGAATGACGTCCACGGTGCGCTGAACGACATCATCACCTTCCTTCCAGGTCTCGTCATGACTGAGCCAGGAATACTCATCGACATTGCCCCTTTCGATATAGCGAACGAGGATCGTCGGCTCTTTCGCACTCTCGGTCACGACGAGCGTCTGATAAGCGAAATAGCCCGACGTCTGGTATCCCGTGAGGTAATAAATATTCTCTGGCGCATGCAGCAACAGAACATCGATGCCACGAGAGCGCATCTCGTCCTGAGTTTTGCGGAGACGTGACTGAAATTCTTCGGTCGAGAACGCTTGGATGCGACCCGGCATGGGTGAGGTCCTTTCAACGTGGGCAACAAGGGTTTGAGTAGAGAACGCCTTCAACCTGCCAAAGCATGGCACGGCCAACGACGAAATCAGCGCGGTCAGCGATGGCTATCGACTCTTTTCCGTCAACGAGCCCGGCGGAACTTGGATCGCGCGTTTTCGTGAACATGGCATTCACACCCAATTCCCGCCGTGCTCAAACGTGAATAACCGACTGTGTCCCCAGAGCCATCGGCGCCGCTTTACCCTTCCTAAATACTATCCCATAATATGGATGTCAACAATTATTGGTTCCCATATTGTGGGTTCCGTGCTATTTGCTTCGTCAGTAGTTTTGAGAGGATCACCATGAATCGCACCGTTGAACTGGCCACCTTCGTCTCTTCGGTCACTGAAATTCCAACTGCGGCAAGACACGCCGCGAAAAGAGTTTTGCTCGATACCGTCGGGGCCGCAATAGCTGGCGCCGCTACTGCGGCAGGAGCTGCAGCCTTAGCTGGCGCCACCGTGTCGTGGGGCGAAGGTGCCGGTCGCGTCTGGTTCTCAGACGTCCGACTCAGAACTGCGGCGGCAGCCTTCGTCAACTCCGCATACGCCTCCATGCTCGATCTCGACGATGGCCATCGTGCCGCAGCCGGTCATCCGGGCGCAGCAATCGTTCCGGCTGTCCTGACTGTTGCAGAGATCGAAGGGGCCAATCCCGCTCGAATGCTTGCAGCGATTGCTCTCGGTTACGAGATTGCGCTTAGGATATCTGCAGCGAGAGACATCAATTCGATTCGGACGACCGATACTGGCAGATGGTGCGGCTACGGGGTGGTGGCAGCGGTAGGATGGCTGAAACGGCTCCCAACAAACATCATTGCCGAGGCAATGGCGATTGCGGGCCACACAGCAAGCAGCCAATCCGCCACCGGCTGGACGAAGGTCGGCCACGCAGTGAAAGAAGGCATCGCGTTCGCAACAGCGAACGCCCTCATGGCGCTCGATCTGGCTGTGGCCGGTTACACCGGACCTCTCGATCTCCTCGATGATCCTGAGCGTTATGACCAGAACCGCTTGGTAGCGAACTTGGGAACCGGCTGGGAGATCGAGAAAGGGTATTTCAAGATATATAGCGCATGCCGCTGGGCACACGCTCCCATTGACGGAGCCCTCGCTCTTCAAGCAAAGCACGCCATTGGCGTTGAAGAGATCGTGGAGATCGAAATCGGCTTGTTTGCACGGGCTTTGACGCTGATCAACAAATCTGAGCCGGAGTCAATTGAGGTGGCGCAGTACAGTATCCCGTTTTCCGTAGCCCTCGCGCTGGTACATGGTGCAAAGGCACTGTTGCCCGTGACTGCGGAGTTTCTAAACGATACTCGCGTCACCTCACTCGCGCGTCGGATTAAACTGGTGCATCGTCCGGACCTGGACCCTTCATTTCCGGCCATGACACCGGCCGCCGTCCGCATACGTTACGCTGGGCGATGCGACCATCTTGACATCCTGGCACCCAAGGGCGAACCGTCTAACCCGCTCTCGGACCAGGACCTGCACGACAAGTTCACGTGGATAGCTCGGGGTCGTATGGCCGGTTCTAGCGCCGAGCGGCTGAAAGCTGCGCTTTGGTCGATTGACGGAGAGGTGAAGACGGATCACCTATTTCAGGCTATGGAAGCGAGTGTGGAACAGGACACCGATGCTCCAATTGCTGTGTCAGCATAACGGGCTGGTGAAGGTATCGCGGAAAAGGGAAGTCTATGCAGGAGACGAGAGAAGCCAACGAAACGGCTACAGGAACCCAGCTTTTGGACCGCGCCGTCGCCGTCTTGCGGTACCTTGGAGACGTTGGTCAGCAGGGGGCGTCTATGGCAGAGATTGGAGACGCGTTGGCCCTCAAACAGTCGACGGCGCATCGAATTGTCACTGCCCTTCAACGACATGGACTTGTCGATCGCGAAGTCCATACGAAACGCTATAGGCTCGGACTCACACTTTTTGCCATGGGCGCGACTGCCGCTGACGGAACAGGTTTAAGACGCCTGGCCCGACCCGCACTTGTGAGGCTCTCGGCAGAGACTGGTGATACACTTTTTCTGATGGCGCGTGCAGGGTTCAATGCTGTATGCGTCGATCGTCAGGAGGGCACCTACTTTCTCGATAGTCTTACCGGGTATGTTGGCGGACAGATCCCGCTCGGCGTTGGCCCGGCGAGCCTCGCGATTCTGGCATTTCTGCCGGAAGACGAAGCCGAAGCGATCATAAATGCGAACGCGGGGCGCTATGAGATGTACAAGCACCTCTCGGCAGGTAGAATCAGGGAAATTCTTCCACAGGTGCGTGAACAAGGATATGCGGTAGATCAAGACGAGCTTGTAGCTGGCATAGCCGCAATGGCAGTTCCCATCCTCCCACAAGGACGGGACGCTGTGGCTGCAATTGCGATCAATATGACCAGTCCCCGCCTGCCCCCGGAGCGCTTGCAGGAGTTGTTGACCTTGCTGCGAAAGGAAGTTCGAGAGATCGAAGACTCGCTCAATCCGCTTGAAGGACATCGTATCGCTCCACTGAACAAATTCGGCGGAATGCATGTGACGAATTCAAATGGATAGATCCTAAGCGCAATTTCACATTTCACGGCATACGCCGCTTGTCATATCGGGCTTCCAGCCCGCGTCCAAGTACGACAAGCGCAATGTGGCTCACAAAACTAGCTGACGGCCTGCGCAAATAGGCAGGCCAGCGAACGGAGACTCGCTTGACTTCCAAGCTGAAACAACTGCGTGCATCAACGGTAGTAGTCGCCGATACGGGCGACATCGAGGCCGTTGCACGGCTCAAACCCGTCGACTGCACGACGAATCCGACGATCGTCCTCAATGCGCTCGGTACGGACATGTTCAAGGACGTGTTTGCCGAAGCCACCGCGTGGGGCAAGGCATCGAGTCTGTCCTCGGAAAAGGCCGCTACGGCTGTCGCCGACCGGCTCGCCGTCTCAGTAGGTGCGGAATTGACGAAGCTCGTGCCCGGCCGGGTTTCGACCGAAGTAGATGCGGACCTCTCGTTCGATATCGAAGGCTCGATCGAGAAGGCCCGTCGGATCATCGCCGACTACAAGGCGCGTGGCATCAGCCAGGACCGCATTCTCATCAAGCTTGCCTCCACATGGGAAGGCATCCGCGCCGCGGAAGTGCTGGAGAAGGAAGGCATCAACTGCAACCTGACTCTTCTCTTCTCCATGCCCCAGGCGGTTGCCTGTGCCGATGCCGGCGTGTTCCTCATCTCGCCGTTCGTGGGCCGCATTCTCGACTGGTACAAGAAGTCAACCGGTAAAGAATTCAGGCCTGAGGAAGACCCGGGCGTCATCTCCGTCCGCGATATCTACAACTACTATAAGGCTAACGACATCCAGACGATCGTCATGGGCGCATCGTTCCGCAATATCGGCGAAATCGAAGCCTTGGCCGGCTGTGACCGTTTGACGATCTCGCCGCAGCTCATGGATGAACTCGACGCCGACCAGGGCACGCTCACCCGCGTTCTTTCTGAAGACAAGATCACTCCGATAGACAAGATTTCGATCGACGAGAAGACGTTCCGCTGGATGTTGAACGAAGACGCCATGGCAACTGAAAAGCTCTCGGAAGGTATCCGCGTCTTCGCAAAAGATCTCGGCAAGCTGCGGGAACTTGTTGCTCGGAGGTTGGCCGCTTAAGCGAAAGCACTCGCAAATTGTATGAATTGGGTACCACGTAACCCCACATTGCACATACAATCTGTGACGTGTCGCCTTGTTTGAGATGCGTCACGCTTGCGGCCACCGCCGACCGCCTGTGCCTGCTTTGACCTCGGCAATTTTTGGGCACACTCATTCCCTGCAGTAAGCCCTGAACGATGCGAATATATCTTGGCTGCACGTGCCGCTTCGAAGAGCGACACGGGCAGCCAAAAGCCAACAGCGCGATGCCATTCAGGCCGCGACGAGATGAAGCATCTTGCTTATCGAGTCTTTCGCGTCGCCGTAATACATGCGCGTGTTTTCCTTGTAGAAAAGCGGATTCTCGATCCCGGAATATCCGGTGCCTTGGCCGCGCTTGGAGACGAACACTTGCTTCGCCTTCCAGACTTCGAGAACCGGCATCCCGGCGATTGGCGAATTCGAGTCTTCCTGCGCGGCGGGGTTGACGATGTCGTTGGAGCCGATGACGATGACGACGTCCGTGTTCGGGAAGTCCTCGTTTATCTCGTCCATTTCAAGCACGATGTCGTAAGGCACCTTGGCTTCGGCGAGGAGAACGTTCATGTGGCCGGGCAGACGCCCTGCGACCGGGTGGATCGCGAAGCGTACTTCCTTGCCGGCTGCGCGCAGCTTACGGGTGAGTTCGGAAACCGCCCCTTGCGCCTGCGCCACCGCCATGCCGTAACCGGGCACGATGATGACCGAATCCGCGTCGTTTAGCGCGGCTGCGACACCTTCTGAATCGATTGCGATCTGCTCGCCCTCGACCGCCATCATCGGACCCGAGGTATTGCCGAAGCCGCCGAGGATGACCGACAGGAACTGGCGGTTCATCGCCTTGCACATGATGTAGGAGAGGATCGCGCCCGAGGAGCCGACCAGCGCGCCGGTGACGATCAGAAGGTCGTTACCGAGCAGGAAGCCGGTGGCCGCTGCCGCCCAGCCCGAATAGGAGTTGAGCATGGAGACGACGACCGGCATGTCGGCGCCGCCGATGGCCATGACCAGATACGCGCCGACGACGAAGGCGATCAGCGTCATGAGGTAGAGCGTCCAGGAGCCCGCGCCGTTCATGTAGAGCAGCATCAGCACGAATGAGGCGGCGACCATTGCGATATTGTAGGCGTGGCGTCCGGACAGGATCAGCGCCTTGCCGCCGATGTGGCCGGAGAGCTTGCCATAGGCGATGATCGAGCCGGTGCAGGTCACCGCACCGATGAAGACGCCGAGGAAGATTTCCACCTCGTGGATGATCTTCTCCGCATGCGTTGCGAATTCATGCACCGTCGTGTCGGAGTTGAGGCCGATGAACACGGCGGCAAGACCGACGAAGGAGTGGAGCGCCGCCACGAGCTGCGGCATGCCGGTCATTTCGACCCGCTGCGCCATGATCGCGCCCAGGACCGCGCCGATCACCAACATGATGACAAGCACGACCGAGACCCCGACGCCCGGGCCGAAGACCGTCGCGATGACGGCAATCGCCATGCCGACGATGCCGTACCACACGGCGCGCTTGGCGCTTTCCTGCCCCGAAAGGCCGCCGAGCGCAAGGATGAAGAGAACCGATGCCGCGATATAGGCGGCAGTCTGGATACCGATAGACATTGTAGATCCCCCGCTGCTTTCTTACGACTTCTGGAACATGTTGAGCATGCGGCGCGTCACCATGAAGCCGCCGACGATGTTGATCGTCGCAATCGCAACGGAAACGGCTGCTAGTACCGTCACCAGCCATCCGCCTGTCGTGATCTGCAGCAATGCCCCGATGATGATAATGCCGGAAATCGCGTTGGTGACGGCCATGAGCGGCGTATGCAGCGAGTGCGACACGCCCCAGATGACCTGGAAGCCGACGAAGCACGCAAGCGCGAAAACGATGAAGTGGCCCATGAAGGCCGCCGGCGCGTAAGCCCCGACGAGAAGCATGAGCAGGCCGCCGATGACGAGAAGCCCGATCTGCTGGCGGGTTGCCGTCTTGAAGGCGGCGGTTTCGGCCGCGCGCTTTTCTTCGGGCGTTAGTTCCTTGGTCTTTTCTTGTCGCTTCTGCGCCGCGATCGCCTGGATCTTCGGCGGCGGCGGGGGATAAGTGATTTCGCCCCGGAAGGCCACGGTCGCGCCCCGGATCACGTCGTCTTCCATGTTGTGAACGAGCGCGCCATCCTTCTTCGGCGTCAGGTCCGTCATCATGTGGCGGATGTTCGTCGAATAAAGCGTCGAGGACTGCGCGGCCATCCGGCTCGGGAAGTCGGTGTGGCCGATCACGGTCACGCCGTTGTCGGAGACGATCTTCTGGTCGGCGACCGTCAGGTCGCAGTTTCCGCCGCGCTCGGCGGCGAGGTCGACGATGACAGAGCCCGGCTTCATCATGGCGACCATGTCGGCAAGCCAGAGCTTCGGCGCGTCGCGGCCGGGGATCAGCGCCGTGGTGATGACGATATCGATGTCGGGTGCGATCTCGCGGAACTCCTTCAGCTGCGCCTCGCGGAACTCCGGCGAGGAGGGTGCTGCATAGCCGCCCGTCGCAGCGCCATCCTGGGCCGGGCCCTCGAAGTCGAGGAAGACGAAATTCGCACCCATGGATACGATCTGCTCGGCCACTTCCGGGCGAACGTCGAAGGCATAGGTGATGGCGCCGAGCGACACGGACGTGCCGACGGCGGCAAGGCCGGCGACGCCCGCGCCGATGACCAGAACCTTGGCCGGCGGGATCTTGCCGGCAGCCGTCACCTGGCCGGTGAAGAAGCGGCCGAAATTGTTGCCTGCCTCGATCACCGCGCGATAGCCGGCGATATTGGCCATGGAGGAAAGCGCGTCCATCTTCTGCGCGCGGCTGATGCGCGGCACCATGTCCATGGCGATCACGTTGGCGCCGATGCCCTTGGCCTGCTCCAGCAGGTCCCTGTTCTGCGCCGGGTAGAAGAAGGAGATCAGCGTCTTGCCGGGGGCGAGCTTCGCGACCTCTTCTGTAAGCGGCGGGCGCACCTTGGCAATCACGTCGGCGTACGAGTAGAGCGCGTCGGCCGTGTCGACCACCGTCACGCCGGCAGCGCGGTAGGTATCGTCCGAAAAGCCGGCAAGCTTGCCCGCGCCGCTTTCGATCACGCATTGATATCCAAGCTTCTGTAACTGGGTCGCGCTGTCCGGCGTCATCGCGACGCGCCCCTCCCCCTCAAGCCGTTCTCGTGGCGAACCTATTAGCATTGTTATCTTTCCATTTCTGCGATTTGACTACCAGGAGCCTTTTCCGCGACACGGCTCCGGTGGCGAAGACCGGACGCTCCTGCCGGCGGATGAATGCTGGTGTGTCCAGTCCGGACGTTCGCCGACACCCCGCACGCGCGGACCCGCATTAGCAATTTCGGAGGTCGCGTGGCCGAGCAACGGACCATCCGAGCATCGGCCAGCTTGTGCGCTTGCACGGCAAATATCGCTCCTCGATAGCGGCCGGGTTCTGCCACTTGTCCCCGTTTCAGGAGACAATCGTCTACGCCCGGTCGCGAAACTTCGCGACCGGATGCCGATCGCTTAGCCGGTACATCTGGCGTTTCGCCCCATATCTCAGAGCTTCGAAACGAAGTCCGACATCTGCCGAATTAGCAGGTAGCCCACGGTTGCGCCGGCATCCTGCAAGCCCTTTGTCTTCTCCTGAAAGGCGGCAGCCTTGCCATGCTGCGCCACCATCGACTTGGTGGACTCAAGAGCTTGTTCAGCGACTTTCGCTGTTTCCAATAGAGCGTCACATAGGTCTTTGTTTGCCGCCGCCTGTCGCTCGAGAGAGTTGGCTATGGGGTCAAGAACATCCAGTAACGTTTTGTCGCCCACGTTGGCTTTACCGCGCTCCGCCACACCATTACGGTAGGCCCGCCAAAAGGCGGCAACTTCAGTTGTTCCCAGTTCTGCTGTGTCTTCTACGGCCTTGCTTCCGCGGAGAAAACCAGTTGCTGTCAAAGTCCCCATGGTGGAAGGCGCAGTGCGGGCCATAGTCGCTCCTGCGGTGCGCAGCAGCTTAGCGATACCGGCCCCCCCACCTTCCGCTTCCAGCGCCTCCGCAGCAGCTGAAAAAGACTTGCTCATCGTAATGCCAAGATCGCTGTCACCAACCTTGCCATCGAGTGCGATTAGATAATCTCGTTGTTCGGCAAAAAGCATCTTCCAACTGTTGAAGAGAGCAATCAGGTCGGCGGCTTTCAACGTCTGCGTAGCCATCATGTCACCTCGCGATGTGCTGGAAGAATGGCGTATTAGCCGGGGCAGCGATAAGTCGATCAAGTTCTTCGTCGAGAAGCAGAATCGAGACTGAAGCACCAGCCATTTCCATTGACGTCGCAAACTCGCCGACCCAAACATGTTTCGCGGTGACGCCGCGAGCTTCGAGTAGTTGCGAAACGCGACGGAAAAGAATGTAAAGTTCTTCAAGCGGCGTGCCGCCAAGTCCGTTCATGAGGACCGCGACGGAGTCACCTTGCTTGTAATCTTGTTCCGCGAAAATGCGATCCATCATCTCGTCAACTACCGCATCGGCCTGTGCTAGCTTCTTGCGACCTATCCCCGGCTCACCGTGAATCCCCATGCCGATCTCCATTTCGTCCTCGCCAATGGAGAAGGTAGTATGGCCTATTTCCGGCACGACGCAGCTCGAAAGTGCAACACCCATCGTACGAGTGCGCAGACGCGCTTTATCCGCAACACGTGCGACCTCATCGAGCGGAAGCCCTTCAGAAGCGGCGGCGCCCGCGGCTTTGTAAATGAAGAAGATCCCGGCAACACCACGGCGTTTGTGCTCTTCGCCGACAACCGATGAGGCGACGTCGTCATTGCCGACGACCTGCTTCACGGCTATTTCATCCAGATCGGCCAGTTCGGCAGCCATGTCGAAGTTAATGATGTCCCCTGAATAGTTGCCGTAGATGTAGAGGACCCCACTCCCTTGATCGACATGCTTAGTCACCTGATAGATCTGCTCGGCACTTGGCGACTGGAAGACGCCACCAACGGCGGCGCCGTCGAGCATCCCGTCGCCAACAAAACCCAGAAATGTGGGAAGATGTCCCGAACCGCCGCCTGTGACAATGCCCACCTTCCCGGGTGTCGAGTTTGCATTAACGAGGCAGCGTAGATCATCGCCGACGTGCGTGACCGTGGGGTGCGCCTTATAAATGCCCTCAAGCATTTCATCGACAAAATCGTTTGGACTGTTCAGAAATTTTTTCAACGCCCTTCCTCCGCTACAATTTCCAATCGCTCTGATTTCGGCGCACGCGATCTTGGCGCTTCCCGACCGCAGGATACCGGCGTCAGTTGAGACACTTCCAGCCGATATCACTGCAGCCTTGAGGTTATTATCCCGCATTATGGATGTCAATAATGCATGACATCCATATTATGGGATATATACCCATCAGTTTGAGTTTTCATCCGATGCAGCGAGTGGATGGACACGGGCCCGCAGCTAATCGCTGAACAGGACGCGCGATGCCTCTTGATTCACTGGGCACCACTAACGCCTCTCACACTTCAATCGGTCGGCTGGAGCGACCGGGCAGCTCTGCTACGAGTATGCGAACCAGGGCTTCCCTGAAGCCGGATCTCACTGCCACTCGAGATGCCACGACGCATATACCGGCGAGAGCCGGAAACCTAACGGGTCCGCGCTCTCAAACGCCGCCAAAGCCACAAAAACGCTGCGCCTTGGATCAAAATGCCCGCACCGGTCACCATCGATGCGACCGCTGCGATTCCAGGCGTGATCTCGAGATTTATGGACCGCCACATCAGACTTGGAATGGTGAGCGCATCACCTCGACCGACAAATATGGCTACTACCACTTCGTCCAACGAGTTGACAAAGGCAAGGGCTGCGCCCACAGCGATCGCAGGCGCCACGAAAGGAAGCATCACTGTGCGCCAGGCATAAAGACGTGATGCTCCAAGTGACTCAGCAGCCTCTATGAGTTGATCATCGAAGTATTCCAAAGCTGTCGAAACCGCCATGAAGATAAATGGCATGATCAGCAGAGCATGACCGATGGCAACGCCGATGGCCGTTCCTATGAGGCCCAATTTGGCCAACAAGAAGAATAACGCAATGGCGAACACAATGACGGGCACGACCATCGGCCCCAAGGCGCTAGACCTTACGAGACTCTTCCACCTACGTGGAGCATAGTGGTTCGCCAAAGCTAGGCCCAAGCCAGCAGGCAATGCGATGGAGACTGCGAGCAAACCAATTAATAGTGAGTTTTTTGCAGCCTTGCGCCACTGCTCGCTCGCGAGAACGTCCTCGTACCAACGTAACGAAAAGTCATTGGGCATCGTAAGAAACTGGCCCGACGAGAACGACATCGTAACAACGACAAAGAGAGGTATCAGTAGAAAGATAATCGTCAGCGCCACCCAAACTATTTGAAGACGTTCCCGAAAAACCTCTCCATCGAACGATGGCTGGATCGACACCCTCTTGTCATCCGCTCGAGTCATCGCGTCAGGGCTATTCCCAGAAGTTGCGGTCGATACGCTCTTTGACATATTCAGTACCCCATTGCTCAGGTCGCATTGATGTTGACCTCGTGCGGCCATTACAATCTCTTCCGCTCTCATCGCTTTTGCTTTGGCTTCGAAAGCCATTGTACGGCACTGAGAAGAAGGAGCGTGAGCAGCATCAAGACCACGCCGGTCGCGGCAGCAAATCCGAAGTCTCCGAACTTCGAGACGCTGATCGCGATCAGCTGACCGAGCATCATCTCACTTGGTCCGCCAAGTAGCGCTGGCGTGATAAAGAATCCCACTGCAATTACAAATACCAGTGATCCGGCATTGCCGATTGTAGGGAATGCAAGCGGCAAGTAGACGGTCCGCAGAGCGTACCATCTGGACGCGCCAAGACCTTCTGCGGCTGTTATTAATTCGTAGGGCATGCTCCGCAACCCGGCGACTGCAGTCAGCACGTAGATTGGTAACAAGAAATGGATCATCCCGATTACCACTGCGCCGGGGGTCGCAAGTAGCGTCTGCGTTCCCAAACCTGCGGCACTCAGCATGGCGACGACCGGTCCCTTGGCGCCAAATAGAATCATCCACGCGAACGCACGTATGAGTGAGCTGGTTAGGAAGGAAAGCACTAATACGGCCAAGGTTACCGAGACCAGGACCTGCCGTTTTGAATGCGCTATGGCATAGGCAACGGGCGTACCGATGATAATACAACCACTCATGGCTAGAAACGACAACCATATTGTGCGACCGCCCACCCGCAAATATGTCTGAGAGCCAAAGAGAGCTTTGTAATTCTGCAGACCTAAGACTGGATCCGTAAAGCTACGAGCAGTCAAATTTGCGATCGGGATCAGAAAGAATATGGCGAGCAAAACGATGCCCGGCAGCACAGCCACAGCAAGCGGGCTAACCTTGAGCTGGTGATCTTTCATCGTGCATCATCCGCCGGCAAGAGTACTGTATCTTCCGCGCGCCAGGCAACATGTACAGTTTGACCTCGAGCATAATCCTTGTTGAGGTGGGCCGTAATTTCGCCCTGCGGGGTATCGAACACTACTTCATAATGTGTGCCCATGAATGTAGTGCGCAGCACGGGTCCGGACATGGCGACCGCGCGTTCATCGCCTTGGCGTGGCGCTCCGGCGTTCTCAGGCCGCAACAACAAAAGAGGCTTTTCTCCTACGGCAAGTCGTTCCGCGGCACTTGCAGGAATTGGGACGCCGATCGTCTGAACATCTCCAAGGCTGATCGTGGCATGGCGACCGTTACGGGGACCAATCTGACATTCGACAATATTGCTGTTGCCAATAAAATCCGCCACGAAGCGAGAAGTCGGTTCCCGATATATTTCTTCGGGGGAACCCACCTGCTCCAACCGGCCATCACGCATGATGACCACTTGCGAAGACAGGGCCAGCGCCTCCGTCTGATCGTGTGTCACGTGGACGAAACTGATGCCAAGACTTCTCTGTAGCTCTTTCAAAAACTCCTGCATGTGCCCGCGCAAATGCTTATCAAGTGCGCTCAGCGGTTCGTCCAGCAAAAGAAGTTTTGGTCCGTAAACAAGACTCCGCGCCAACGCCACGCGCTGTTGTTGGCCGCCGGACAATTCGCGCGGATAGCGATCCGCCCATTGCGTCAGTTGAACCCGCTCTAAGAATTCCAACGCCCGCCGCCGACGCTCGTTGCCAGGCATCTTTCGAAGCTTGAGCGGATATTCGACGTTCTCTCTCGCAGTCAGATGAGGGAAAAGAGCATAGTTCTGAAAAACTATGCCCACCTCTCTAGCACGCGCAGCATAGTGCGTGACATCAACGCCCGCGATGTTGATAGACCCTGTGCTGACACTCGAAAAGCCGGCGATAATCTTGAGGAGCGTTGTCTTTCCCGATCCGCTCGGACCGAGAAAGGTAGTGTAGGAGCCTTGAGGGATTATGAGGTCTATCCCCCGCAATACCTCTACTGCGCCAAAGTATTTCTTGAGATTCTTGATCTGGATTGCGGGGGGCGACCCGCAATCCCTCACGTTTCCAGACACTCTTCTCTTCTCCTAATGTTTTCAGCGAAGTCGACGTCGGAACATTTACCGCGTAAGCCACTCGTTAAATCGCGCGGTTACTTCGCGAGCATTCTGAGCCCAGTATTCGGCGTTCCAGACTACGAACCCTTCGGTGTTATTAGGATCGACGGTAAATTTCTGATCAGCCGGCAGGAAATCGTAAGCTTTTCGGAGGACAGGTCCATATCCGACACATGTGGCGAACTTAGCCTGCCGTTCCGGATTGTCGATGAACGAGAGGAATTTTGCGCCGACTTCGAAGTTACCGCCTTTTGGCAAAACCCAGAGATCAGGCTTGATAATCGCCTGAGTCGGAGAGAACTCTACCGTACCACCGTCTCGTTGAAGCGCTCTGACTCGACCATCCCAACCAGCGCCGATCACCGCGTCTCCTTGCTGAAGCAAGGCAATCTGTTGAGTACCGAAGTCGTACCAGAGAATGTCGCTTTTGATCGTGTCCAGTTTCTTCAGCGCGCGATCGACGTCCAGCGGGTAGAGATCTTTTGGGGCGACCCCATCAGCCAGAAGCGCTACTTCCAAAACACCGAAATCGACTACCATGTTGGAGAACATGCGCTTTCCGGAGAACTTCGCCGTGTCGAAGACGTCAGCCCAGGTCTTCGGTGTTTCTCCCGCGTAGGTCTTGGAGTTGTATGTTACAACCGTCGCGAAAAGCTCCGACGGCAGTGCATAAATCTTTCCGTCGATCTCCGGAATAAGACCTGGAAGATCGATCATGCCGCCATCTCGCGTTATCAGGTCACGATCGAGCGGCAATACCCAATCGTTTTTCACAAGCTCGTGCAGGAGGCCAACGTCTGCCGTAGCAACGTCCCAATCGGGCTTGCCAGTTTCCTGCTGTGTCCGCCAAACACCCAAATCATATGACGGTGACGTAACCTCGACTTTGATGCCTGTTTCCTTCTCCCAAGCATCAAAGTAGACGTCTTTCACGCACACGTCATAGGAGCCGCCTTGTGCCGAGACACGTATTGTCTCCTGGCTATGCGCGCTCGAGCTGTAGAGGAAAGCGGGGACAAGAAGTGCCCCGATCAACGTCTTCGAAAATGCGACGACTGTCTTCATGGTATTCTCCCAGGTTGGGCTGAACTGGCTTGATCGTCAGTCCAGGCAGATGTTCCCTTTTTACTTTTCCCTGACCGCACAAAGGTCAGAGATCTTCAGCATTTACTTTGTCTATTGTCCTATCGTCAGTAAGCGACAAAGCAGTACTGGCACTGGGAGGTCGCGTTCTTCGAGACCTCCCCAGTGCATTGATTTTAGGCTGTATAACCGCCGTCAATCGACAGGTTGGCGCCGGTAATGAAGCCTGACTTCGGGCCCGCAATAAAGGCCACGAATTCGGCGATCTCCTCAGGGGAGGCGAAACGCTTAACGGCAGTCCGATCAAGGATTGAAGGCGCCGCAGGATCGTCAGCAGGATTCATATCAGTATTGGTCGGGCCAGGCTTCACGTTGTTAATAGTGATGCCGCGGGGACCCAAGTCACGAGACAACGCTTTGGTCAGACCCACTACTGCCGCCTTGGTCAGCGCATACAGAACCCCACCGCTGTAGGGGACGTAGTCGCTGTTGATGCTGCCGATGTTGATGATGCGACCGCCCTCACCTAGGTGCTTGACTGCTTCCTTGATCGCAACGAAAATCGATTTCACATGAACGTCGACCAGCCACTGGAAGTCGTCGACAGAGAACTCTTCGAGAGGCTTCGCCACGAACACCCCAGCAGCATTGACCAAGATGTCCAGCCGGCCAAAAGACGCTACCGTTTCCTTCACCGCATTTGTGACAGCGTCGGCGTCACGAACATCGGCCTGGATTGCTCGAGCTTTGCCTCCAGCAGATTCAATCGCACGCACCACCTTCGTGGCCTCATCGGGCGACGCGCTGTAGGTCACCGCAACCGCTGCCCCGTCTGCGGCGAGCCGCTTGGCAACTGCGGCACCAATACCGCGGGATCCCCCGGTAACAAGCGCGACCTTGCCGCTAAGCTGGCTGCGCTCGTGGACGTTGTTTGTCATGATGTTCTCCAAGTTGACGAAATATTTACGCTCATGCAGGGGAGCGCGATTTGAAACTGCCTGCTTCCTGCGCCCGAATTGTCACAGAGATTCTCCCGGCCCTATTGTGCTGTCTCGGCCCCATCGCGGCTGCCGTTCCGGCTGGCGAAGTTCACACTCCTCTCCCTGGCATCGAACTATAATACCCACATTATGGAAGTCAATATCATTTTTTATTCACTATGCGGAGGATGATGCGTTTTCAAACGCCAGCAGCAAGGCGCGGCGATGTTGGCGAACGAACCAGTTCGGATGACCTCACTTATTTCAAAGCGGTGTGGTCAGCTTTTGCCGAACTCGTGGCGACGCTCATGGTCTCTAGATAGCGGAATGCTTGTGAAAAGCCTTGGCGAGCGGTGGACCTGCGCCTTAGCCTAGATGGCCTCGAGGTTCGCTCTGCAAATTTCTGCCCTGCGCTAGCCGCCGCCCAAGCATCACCATGAACTGATCATAGCGCTCAGCCTCTTTCGCACGAGCTGCCGACTGCGTCCCCTCCGGCACACCATTGCCCGGCAGATCGCCTCCATCGATCATGTCAGCCGCGGCCGCGCCGCCTGGAACATCATCACCTCCCAGAACCCACCCGCTCTCGATGCCTATGGCGTCGAGAAGGGATGGGATCAGGCGGAGCGCTACAAGCGCGCCGAGGAATTCGTGCAGATCGTCACGGCATTCTGGGATAGCCTGCCCGAGCAAGCCCTGGTCGCCGACCCGCAGACCACCGTCTACCTCGACCCGTCGCGGCTCCGCCGACTCGATTACGGGGGAACGCATTTTTCCGCCCGCGGCGCGTCTTCCGTGCCGGAGACGCCGCAGGGGCGGCCGGTGATCTTCCAGGCCGGCCAGTCCTCCGACAGCCGCGCCTTCGGCGCCCGCTATGCGGACGCGCTTTTCACCGGCCAGCGGATCATCGAGGGCGCGCGCGCCTTCTATTCCGAGGTGAAGACGCTGGCAAAGAGCTTTGGCCGCAACCCCGAGCACCTTCTGGTGATGCCCGGTCTGTTCTCGATCGTCGCCTCGACAGAAGAGGAAGCCAAACGCCACAAGCGATCTCGACGATCGCCTCGATCCGTCGCCTTGCGCGAGGACTGGCACGACACCTTGCCGTCGATGAAGCGCTGCTCGAAGATCTCGACGCGCCGATCCCGTTCGATGAGAGCGAGGCGAACGTAGCTCTCGTGCCGATCGCCTCGCGCTGGCATCGCGCGGAAATGCTCAAGGAAGCACGCCTGCACGGCTGGAACATCCGCGAGCTTCTATTTTCCAACATTACCGGCGGCCATCGCGTCTTCACCGGAACGCCCGGGGGCTTTGCCAAAGACATGCTGCACTGGATCGATACCAAGGGCGCGGATGGTTTCAATCTGAACATCGACGTGCAGCCGACCGGTTGCCCAACTCGATCGAGACGGCACGCACTGTTTTCATGTGATTTGACGTAACTGCGCCGCGGCTATTCTCTGTTGGCGTCCACTGAGTGAACGTCCTGATTTCGGCTGCGTCTGCAGCAACATTACGCGGATACCGCTGACCATCTCTCGGACACGGGTGTCCATTATGCCGGTTTCCGGATTATGCCACGCCAACGTTTCGGGACGAGAAAGAAGCCATGCGTTTTCGGCGAAGGATCTCGGCATAAAACGCTCTATCTGTCCGGACGTCGATTCAGTCAGAGCTAAACGTCGCAGAGGGATGGTTAGCTGCCTCCCGCGAGTGCCGATAGAAAATTATCGAGCGTTCCTGGTGACGAAAATCTATGCACCGCTCCATCGAAGGCCGCCATTCTCTCCATGTTGCGCGTCCTGTAGTCCTGACGATAATTCAGCACGAAACGCAAGAACGGCCAGTCCAGCCGTTCTGGGCACCCATCGCGAAGCTCATGGCCACGCTTTTGACCGAGCCCATCAATGTTCGACGACCCCACCCGCCACGCGCAAACGATCGTGGAAAAGTCCAAATGGATGAACGTATCAGCAGCAGCAAGCCGCAGGTCCAAGGTGCCGCTGTAGTTGCCATCCATGATCCATTGCGGACGGCTGTCGCGGCTGATCTGCAAATCTCGCTGCCAACGGCGGGCACTTTTATTTCCGCGTTCGCCTCAGCTTCGTATATTCATCGTCCAGCACCAGATCCGCGCCGGCTGCCGGCTTTGTCGGGTCCGTGACACACGATCTTGTTCAGCCGATCTTTTGTTCCTGTGGCTAATTGGCTGAAAAGCAATAACAAATTTCTTCTTCACGTCGATCAGACAAATTGGCACGAGTTTTGTATCTCCTCGCTGGGGAGTGGCGGCAGCAACTGCCGACCATCACTGATGGCGGTTAGCCGCGATGGATGAAACAAAGAACGGAAACAACATGTGAGATCTTCGTCAGATCGCATTCTATGGGAAGGGCGCATCACCAAGTTTACCCCGTACCAACAGAGGGCCAGACCCTGCTGATCGGGATACGGCCATCCGACGTCACGTTGACGATGCCCGATGCTCCCAACGCGCTGCGGGCCACGGTCGAGGTAACGGAATATCTCGGCGACGATGCTCTTCTCGACCTCCGTGTCGGCCCGCATGAACTGATCGCGCAGGTCCCCGCGGCAAACCGACCGGCGAACGATGCATCGGTTCATGTCACCTTCATTGCGGCCGCGCTGCATCTCTTCGATGCCGCGACCGGCAATACGCTCCTCCCGTGAAAGCCCTGCCCATGCCAATTGAAATCATCATCCCCGCCCGCCAGACCTTTACGCTCCAGTCTTACGAGGATCAGCCGTTGCATAGCGGCGAAGTCCGAGGCCGAACGCTGTGCACGTTGATCAGCCAGGGCACCGAGATCGGCTGGGCCAACGGCGACAGCTTCCCGGTAAGGCCCGGCTATGCGGCGGTATTCGAGGTCGAAGAAATCGGCGAAGACGTGACCGGCGTGAAACGCGGTGAACGGCGCTTTGCGATGGGCTATCACCGGTCTGTCCAGACGCACGCGGCCGAAAACACGCTTCCCCTGCCGGAAGGCATGGCGCCCGAGATTGCCGTCATAGCACGGCTAATGGGCGTGTCGATGACCACGTTGATGACTACAAAGGCGCGGCCTGGCGATCGCGTCGTCGTAACGGGGGCTGGCCCCGTCGGTTTCGTCGCCGCCCATCTGTTCCGGATCGGCGGCTACCGCGTCACCGTGGTCGATCCCGACCCCTTGCGGCGCGAACAGTTGGTGAAAAGCGGCATTGTCGATACCCGCGCAGCGATGCCGCTTGATGATCCCGACCTTCAGGGCAAGGTCGCGCTCGTGGTCGACTGCTCGGGTCACGAGGGCGCCGTGCTGGAAGGCTGCCGCATCGTCCGCCGCATGGGCGAAGTGGTCCTCGTTGGCGTCCCTTGGCGGAAATATACCGATCTTACAGCTCATGACGTGTTGAACGCCGTGTTCTTCAACCACGTCACGTTGCGTTCGGGCTGGGAATGGGAGCTTCCCATGCACGGCCGCAACTTCCTATGGGAAGAGCTGCTAGAAGGCTATAACAAGGCGCCGCACTCGATTTTCAACGGCTTTTCCCGCGCCCTCGAGTGGCTGGCTGAAGGCAAGATCCCGCTCGACGGCCTGATCCGCAGCACTACACCCGAAAATCCGGAAAGGCTGTACGCAGACATTATGGCGCGTCACATCGATGAACCATTCATCGTGTTGGATTGGGCGCAGGGTACCGCGTGACGTGCGGACGACTAACATGGCTCGCTGCCTCCTCAAGGGCTACGACGAGGTGGCCGTCACTCTTTCACGAGGGCCTGGTGGGGCAGCGGCATGGGCGCCGCAATGAGCCGAAGCTCCAGGACTGTACGGAGGGATCTCGATGGCAGGCAACCGGTTTCAGCTTTGCGATGTGTCCTTGGATGGCTTTCTACAGAGCGCCCGCGCGCACATCGAACGCGAGCGCACAATCGCCATCTACGACCTCCTGGAGGACAACAGCTTCATCCCCCTCGGTCACTATGGAGGGCCTTACCGTCTCAACTTGGCATTGGCCAACGCAAAGCTGGCCTTCCATATCGCTATCGAGAACGGAACGCCTGTCATCAGCCACCATCTGTCGCTCAACCCGTTCCGACGGATCCTGAAGGATTACATCCTGATCTGCGATAGGCACTATGACGCCTTCCATTGCGCGGGCGCTGCCCGGTTCGAAGCCATCGACCTAGGCCGCCGCGCTATTCACGACGAAGCGTCCCAGCTTTTGAAGAAATGTCTCGCCCCGAAGGTCGTGATCGATCTTGACACCGCCCGTCGGCTGTTCACCCTGATTTACGTCCTGCTCATGCGAAACACCGCTTTGGCGCTCGGCTCAGAAGAGAGTTGACCGTAAATGCAAGTTGCGGGAGGCAGTCTCGATTGCCCTGCCTCAGTCTACCGCAGTCAAAGTACCTTGGACAAAAACTCCTTGGTGCGCGGGTCGCTTGCGGAGGTGAAGAACGCTCAGCTCCGAGATCTGCTGGCCCGCCTTTCCACGATCTGAGGCACCAATGCTTCCGTCCGCCGATACGGAGCATGGGCGGCGACCGGGACAGCCGCAGGAGAGGTCGACGGTGAGGCGCCGTTCGCGATCCCGCTTGCGAAAGCGTCGATGCCATCATCCTCAGGACCGGCCGCAGCTCGCTTTGTCACGGTGATGCAGCAAGTGTGGACCGGTTCTGACCCGGCCCCTCAAGAGGACATCAGGAGGGATCCGTTACGGATCTGCGATCACATGGGTCCAATCGAGCAGAGCAAGAGATCGCGGACCCTCGGATGCGAAACGTCCTTGACCGCCGTTTCAAGCGGGGCCCATCGCAATCGCCGGGTCTTCTTTTCCGGGAAGTCTGCCAATGTTTCCGTCACTTCAAGCAGGTGTATGGCGAGATGGTAGGAAACACCGCTGTCGTCCTTGCTGTATACGAACGAGCCAATCGCCGCAGTCGAACGGTGCCTCGGACGCCCGCCTCCTCCAAAGCTTCGCGCGCCGCCGCGACGCCTGAGCGTTCTCCCGCTTCGATACACCCCTGGGATCCCCCTGTCGTTTTGCATTTAATCGTAAGACTCGCGATGCAATAATTTCAAATAATTAGCCGTGCATCAAAATTGAGAATTGCCACTTAATTTGAGACCCACGCCGGACATTTTGGCATTTAATTTGAGAAGGCAGCCCGGCGCACCACCGCACAACTTTTTTGAAAGCAGAAGCAAAAATCGAATAGAAACAATGCGATAGAATATATCTCTCGTTACAGTTCGATTGAGCTCCATTCTCAAATTACCTGCCAAACTAAGGCGAAACAGCCGCATTCTCATGATTAGCTGCCAAACGACAGCATGCCGCCGGTCATGGAGCTGATCAGCAGCGGCGCGCGCACGGTCTTGCCCAGCAGCTAGGCGCACAGGTCGATCTGCGTCAGGTTCAACTCGGGCAATGCGCAGTGTTCGAAACGGATGTACTCCCAGCCGGCGGCGACCTGGCCGGCGCCGTTCGCCGTTCCAGCACGATGTCCAGATGGTCGTCCTTGCGCCGGCTCAGGGCGGTCTCGCTCATGCTCGCTCCATCCATCGGGCGCCGTTGCGTCGGATTGGACCGACGGCAGCGTGCGCACGCCGCCGCCTCCCGCGCGTTCAGGCCGGCGCACGCTGGCTTCCCCCCGCAGCGTCGCTGCGGTAGCGGCTGGTCGAGGTCTGGTAGTACTGCGCGCTCATGGCGGCCATGGCCTCGATCAAGGGTCCCCACGGCGCGGGAAATCGTTCTTTCGCCATCACCCGGTGCAGCATGCGCGTATGGCCGGCCAGCTCCTCGTTGAGGAACTCCACCACAGGCATAGCCGGATAGCGCTGCAGCAGCAGGATCGCCGCGTTGTCGGCCTCGCCGGCCGACCTGTCCTTGTCGCGTCCATGCAGATCGTTCTGCAGGCGCCCTATCGCGGAGATGAGCCGCAGGACCTGGCGAAACGCCGGACGCGCGCGCAAGGTCGCCATGTCCAGCCCCCACAGCAACGACAGGCAACAGAATACGTTCGCGTAGGCGATCGAATCGATGCCGTTGTGCAGATACTCGACGTAGGACCAGCGTTCCGCCTCTGCCGCCTGCGCGTGTCCGGCGCGCAGCGCCGCGCAGTAGCACCGGGTATCGTCGAGAAGCTGAGCATAGTCGCGACGATCGTAGGCGAGCGCGGCCAGCGAAGCGCACAGCACAGCGCAGCCCTCGAATCCGGGGAGCGCGCACGGCACGCCCTGCCCCAGCGCCTGCTCCACCGCGGCGAGCTGCTCCGGCGCGATCAGGCCAAGATCGTTGCAATCGTCGAGCCAGAACAGCAGCGCCAGTTCGCGATAGAACGCCACGATCAGCGTTTCGTCCTGCGGATCGCGGCCGGTGCGGGCGCTGGTGTCGCGCAGGCTCGGGTGGATGCGCTGCAGGATGTACTGGCCGCCCCTGACCGCTTCCACGGCATGCTCGTCGGCGAACCCGATCAGGGAATGCCCCCACTCCAGCACCTGCTGCAGCGCGCGTTCGGTCTGGATCATGGCGCCGCTCCTGCTCCCTCGGCCAAAACGCTCCGCCCCCAGCGAAGCGCCAGCCACAACCCGGCGAGTTCGGCCACGCGCACGACCCGGGTGGGGCAATACAATTCCTTGCCGATCCAGAGCGGCATCTGCGGCAATGCATGCGCCGCATGGCGGGCGAGCATCCACTCCAGTGCACGCGCCACCGCCTGCGCAATGCGCCGGCGCCCTGTCGGCTCTTCGCTCCCGTCCAACACGTGCAACGCGAACAGCGCATAGGCGGTTTCCTCGAATGTGGACGCGCGACCGGCGCCCCAGCCGCCGTCGTCGCGCTGCGCCTGCAGCAGCGCCGCCAGCGCGCGCTCGTCCCGCCACTGGGGCTTGCCTTGTGCCAGCGCAGCGACTGCATGCGCAGTGGGATACAGCCACGAAACGTGCCATTTTTCGTTGTCCCATAGGCCGTGCGGGTTGCGATTGGCCTCGACGTAGGCGCTGGTGCCGGCGGCGGGCTTTCCCGACAGTCGCAACGCATGCAGGGCATGGATGTTGGTTGACACCGAGGCATTGCGCTCGCCGGGGAAGGTGACGAACAGCTCGCCGATTTCGAAATGACGCAACGCATCGACCGCCGGTTCGCGGCCTGCAAGGCGCAGGACGCATAACGCAACGGCGGTGTCGTCCCCATCGGCCGCGAAGTGCAAGGCCGGGCCCAGACCGCGCACGCCCAGGCGGGCATCGAGCTGCGCGACGATCACGTGCACGGCCTCGGCGAGCGCGGGATGCGCGAACAGCCCGGCCAGATGCAGGGTGTATAACGACCAGCATGGCTCGAACACATTGATCGGCCAGACGTTGGGAAGGACACCTTCGATGCCGCTGCGCGTCGCCCGCGATGCCGCCTGCAGATACGCGTCGGCGCGCCCGAGCTGCGGTGTGTCCCCCTGTGGCACGGCGTGCGCACCCCATGCGGCGGTGGCCGCCGGACTGATGCCGATGCTGCCGTCGTGATCCGGGCATGCGGTGGTTGGCGTCGTCCCCCAGGCTTCCCAGGAGTGCAGCAACGGATGGCCGCTCGGCAACGTCGTCACCGCCCCCAGCTTGACCAGGCACGCTTGCCGTAACGGCAACAGCGCCGGGTGGCGCGGAAAGGCCACGCGCCCCGGCAAGGATGCGGCCTCGCCGCACAACTGCGGCAGGATCAGCTCCGCCCCGATCGGCGCGTCTTCCGGCACCGCATGCGCGTAGGGATCCGGCTGGCGCTCGAGGAACCGGGTTGCAGCCCGGACTGCGTCGGCAGCGCCGGGAAGGGGGTCGGCACGCTGCAATGCCAGCAACGCCGCCCACGTGGGCACATGGCGGAACAGCGGGAAGTCCGCGCTTCCCCATCCGCCATCGGCCTGTTGCTGCGCGATGAGCCACGCGTATGCGTCCTGCCGACCGATGACGTTGCCGTGGAACTGCAGAGCTCGCGCCGTGTCGTAGACGGACGGACCGACGCTGCCGCCGTCGCTCATCCCGTTCAGTAGGTGGCGCAATTCGGAAAGGATCTGTTCGGACAGCGCGTTCACGCGGGATGTTCCTTCTGCAGACGGTTGACGAAAACCAGGATCGGACAGACGCGCTCATGCGCATGGCGCGTGCTTGAACAGATACGCGTTGGCCCGCTGCAGCATCTGCGCCAACCGTTCCGCACGCGGCCCCAGCGGGGCGATGGCCTCCCCGGCGTCGCGCAACAGATCCAGCGCGAACTGGCGCGCTGCCTGCAGCCCCATGACCGTCGCGCAGGTCGGCTTCTGCGCCGCCGCGTCCTTGCCGGAGGTCTTGCCCAGCGTCGCGGTATCCGCTGTGGCGTCGAGAATGTCGTCGACCACCTGCAACGCCAAGCCGAAACAGGCGCCGTAGCGATCGAGCGCACAGTACAGTGCAGCGTGCGTGGCCTCCGCGACAGCACATAGCGCCCCCATGCGAACGGACGCGCGCACAAGCGCTCCGCTCTTCATCCGGTGCATCGCCACGATCCTGTCCAGCTCGACGTGCTTTCCGACCAGCGACAGATCCATGGCCTGCCCGCCTGCGGCACCCCCGGCGGACACCGCCTGCGCCAGCTCGCGCACGAGCGCGATACGATTGTCGCCCGGCGCATCCAGGCTCGCCAGGGTCAGGAAGGCGTGCGCCTGCAGCGCATCGCCGACCAGGATTGCAGTGGCTACGCCGAACTTGACGTGCACGGTCGGAAGGCCGCGGCGAAGCACGTCGTCGTCCATTGCGGGCAGGTCGTCGTGGACCAGGGTACAAGCGTGCATCATCTCGATAGCGGCGCCGACGTCGTCGAGCATGTGCGCCGGCGTGTCGGCCAGTGCGCCGGCAGCCAGGCAGAGCAAGGCGCGGGTGCGCTTCGCGCCATGCAAGGTGGCGTAGCGCATCGCCGCCATCAGCTCGGTCTCACCGTCGTCTTCGGTGCAGAGAAGACGCGCCAGCGCCTGTTCGACCCGGTTTGCGCCGTCCTGCATCCAGATCTCCGGCAGCAGCCTGCCGGATGCGCCGCGCGCCTGCGTGCCCAATCCGTCGAGCGCGGAAACGCCGATTCGGTCGTCGTGTAGCGTGGAACCGGTCTGCATGTTGTTATGTCCTTGTACCTGACAGGAGACGGCCACGGCGAGCGGCGAGCCGCGAGCCGCGGCGATGTTGCCGGCGTCGCACCGAGTGCAGCAACGCCGCGCGTCGCCGGCGCCGCTGCCTCGCCACACGCGCGATGCCAGCTCATGAGAATCCGATGCGGATTGTCATGGACGGATGTGCGGTCGGATAATAGCGCCGGCCTTTTTCGACGCCGCTCAGCAATCGCGGCCGCACCCCGGCCTTGTGCATGGTCAGCGCCAAGGCGATGCAGAACTGCACCATTTCCAGCCATACCAGGTGGTAGCCGATGCAGACGTGTGGGCCGGCACCGAACTGCAGCAAGTCCACCGGCCGGATTGGCTCCGTGCGTTGCAGCCACCGCGCCAGGCGGAACTGATCAGGCGCCTCGTGCAGCAGCGCCGAGGTCGAGAAATGCAGCAGCGGGATGCACAGATCGGTGCCCGCGGGAATGCGCCGTTGGCCGAGTTGCAATTCCTGCAGCGCGCGACGCGGCAGGAGCGTGACCGCCGGATGCATGCGCAGCGTCTCGCGGAACAGCGCCTCGGCGACCGGACACTGCGCCAGGTCCGCGTGCTGGGTCGGCACCGCGCCCACGCGTTGCGCCTCCTCGACCAGGGCGTCCCACAGCACAGGCTGCCGCGCCAGCTCGATCACCATCCAGGCCATCGTCGAGGCGGTGGTGTCGTGACCGGCAAGCAGCAGCGCGCGGATATTGGCGACCAGGACGTCATCGGAGAGCGCATCGTCGCTGCGATCGAAGGCGCTCACCATGTCGTTGATCAACCCGGTGCGCGTGGCATGCACGCGCGCGTCGCGGACGAACTGGCGCAACTGCGCGTCGATCCAGTCGCGGGCGGCGCGGCCGCGCCGCAAGGGCAGTCCGGGCAGGTCGACCCGGGGCGCGACGATCAACTGCAGCAATTGTCGGTACTTGCGATGCCATCCCGGCAGGTCCTGCGTGGGGATTCCCATGAGGCTGAAGATGAGCTTGAGCATCAGGTCCCCGGTTTCGCGCAGGATGGTCACGACGCCGCGGTCGCGCCACGCCTGCACCCGCGCCCCGATGACGGGCGCGAACAGGTCGCCGATGCCGGCCTGCGTAAGCCCCTTGGGCAGAAACGCCGCCTTTATTGCATCGCGGGCCTGCCGGTGCGGGCCGCCGTCCTGGGCGACCAACGTTCCGCCAAGCAGTTCGGGCGCGATCTCCTCGATCAGCGCGGAGGACACGTCCTTGTGCCGGAGCAGTGCGAACGCATCCGGATCCATGCAGGTCATCAGGCGTCCGGCAGGGCCGAAATCCAGCCAGAAGTGGCTGCCCAGCATCCGCTCCGCGCGCTGCAGCAGGCGCGGCAGGTCGCAGACGATGGCGGGAAGATGCCCGACAAGGGGGAAAGCGCCGGGCACGACCGGGATGTCGTACCGCAGCCTGTGCCGACGGTCCAGCGGGTTGAGCAGCATGTCCATCAGCAGCGCTCCGCTTTGGCGGTGTCGCCGACAGGCCGCACGGCGGGGCTGTTGCCACCGTCGGCGTACGTCGGCACATGCGCCAGCATGCCGCCGTCGATGCACACGACCTGGCCGGTGATGAACGCAGCATCGTCGGAGAGCAGGAACGCCACCAGCGCGGCCACGTCCTCGGGGCGGCCGACCCGCGGCAGGAGCTGGTGCCGGCGCAGATGCCGTTGCATCCACTCGTCCAGCTTGGTGAGGAGACGCTCGGTCATGATGAGACCCGGCGCAACCGCGTTGCAGCGGATCTGCGCATGACCGTACTGGGTGGCGAGCGAGGCCGACAGCATGTTCATCGCCGCCTTCGACGCGGCGTAGGACGTCTGCCCGGTGTCACCGCTGAGCCCCTGGCACGACGACATGTTGACGATCGCCCCACCGCCGCGGGCGATCATCTGTGGGATGGCCTGCCGACAGCAAAGCAGCGTGCCACGCAGATTGGTCGCCATGGTCTGATCCCAGACCGTCAGGTCCAGGTCGAGGATCGCGCGGTCGCGCGGGGTCAGATACATGGCGCTCGCGTTGTTCACCAGCAGGTCGACCCCACCGAAGTGCCGCTCCGCCGTCCCGAACAGTGCTGCCACCGCCTGCGCATCGGCGATGTCCATGGCCAGGGGCAGCGCGTGGCCCGCTTCGGCCGTGATCTGCTCGGTGCAGGCAATGGCCGCCGAGCCATCAATGTCGGCCACCACCACTCTGCCGCCCTCGCGCGCGATGGCAAGGGCGCATGCTTTGCCGATGCCGGCGCCGGCGCCGGTCACCACGGCCACCTTGCCTTCAAACCGTCCCATCGTGTCCTCCTGGATTGCGTTTGTCTTTCGCGGCATGCCGCTCGGCCTCCGCCGGACAAGGCGCAGGGTCGGCGCTGGCGCGCTCGTCATCGCCAGCGCCGCTTTCGATGACTTGAATGGCGGCGACCGGGCACTGGCTGGCCGCGAGCCGCACGGCGGCGTGCAGCGCCTGCGGGACCTTCGCCACGCACACTTCGGCCACGCCGTCCGGTTCGCGCTGACGAAAGGTCCCCGGCAGCGTCAGCACGCACTGCCCGGTGGTTCCGCACAGATCCTGGTCGATCACGACGCGCATCTCAGCCCCCCCTGCGCATGCAGCCGCACCGGCAGCGCGCGGAACGTCCTAAGGAACGCGGAGGGCTCCCGGGTCGGCTGCTCGGCTAACGCCAGCGTGGGGAAGCGCGCCTGGATCCGCGGCAGGCTCTCGGCCAACTGCACCCGGGCCAGTTGCGCACCGAGGCAGAAGTGGATGCCGTGGCCGAAGCTCAGCATGATCTTCCCGTCGGTCGACATGCCAGGACTGGTGCCGTAGAACCGCGCGGGATCGAAGCGGTCGGGATCGGCGAAGGCGTCCGGGTCGCGATTGCCGGCTGCGATCAGCACGCGCACGTCCGCGTTCTTCGGGATCACCACGCCGCCCAGTTCGATGTCGCGCTGGGCGATACGCGGAATGGAGCTGAACATGACGGGCGCGTCACAGCGCAGGACTTCTTCGACGAATGCCTCCACCGCCACGGCGTCTCCCTGCAGCCAGTGCCGCTGTTCGGGATACGCCAGCATCGCCAGCACCGCATGGTCGATGGTCGCAGCAGTGGTGGCGAAGCCGCCCAGCAGCATGCCCCACAGCATGCTGATCAACTCCGCATCCGACAGCGTGTCTGCATCGTCGTGGTGCGCGCCGACCAGCATCGACACGATGTCGTGGCGAGGAGCGGTGCGCTTGCGCTGCATGAGGTCGCTGAAGTAGGCCTGCACCCTGGCGCTGGCCGCGTCCGCCGCGGCGAGCTGGGGATCGCTGGCGTGCGGGTTCAGGCCTTCCAGAATGGCGCGGATTCCGGTGGCGAGCCCGAACATATCGTCCTGGGGCATGCCGAACAGTTCGGCGAAGACCAACATGGGCAAGGCCAGCGCGAATTCCCGATGCAGGTCCACCGCCTCCCCGCGCTCCAGCGCGGGCGCCATACCGTCCAGGCGCGCTGCGATGATGCGCGCGATGCTCGGCCGCAGGTTGTCGATCTGGCGCATGGTGAAATCGCGCGAGATCAGCCGGCGCAGACGCGTATGCGTCGGTGGGTCCTTCATTGCTAGCGTGGACGCCAGCAGATTTAGCGACAGGCTGGTCGCCGCACGCGGGAAATAGCGCGCCAGTTCGCCCGGCGCCGGTCCCCGAAACGCATCGCCCGTGGCCTTGAGCGCCCAGTAGATGTCGGCGTGGCGGCTCAACAGAAAGAGGCCCGACGCCGCGCGATGCACCGGATCGTGCTCGCGCAACCACCGCATGAACGGATACGGGTCGTGGATGCACGCTGGCGACGCCAGTTCGGCGAAGGCGTCCCGGCATGCTGCCGTGGTTTCTTGCACGTCCATCTTGGTTACCTGTTGGCTGGCTGATCTGACCAGCGCGCGCCAGGCGCGCCGGCAAATTGCGGAGAAGATCGCGATTCCCGGCGGCGTCCGCGCATCACCAGAGCACCGGGAACTCCTCGAACCCGCCAGTGATGATCTCCTTGCGCAGCTTCAGTTCTTCGGGCGCCACGGCCAGACGCAGCGCGGGAAAGCGCTGGAAGATCGAACCGAACACCACCTTGAGTTCCAGCCTGGCCAGCGCCACGCCGATGCAGTAGTGCGGCCCGTAGGAGAACGCCAGATGCGGGTTTTCGTCGCGTCCGATGTCGAAGATTTCCGGGTCGTCAAAATGGCGCGGATCAAACGATGTCGCCGGCAGGCCGACCAGCACCTTGCTCTCCGCGGGAATATGCACGCCCGCGATGGTCACGTCGGTCCTGGGATAGCGCATGATGCCGTCCCAGCCCGCGCCCGGCGGGTACATGCGCAGGATTTCCTCCACCGCCTTGTCCACCAGGGATGGATCGCCGACCAGGCGTTCGCGCTGTTGCGGATGGCGGAACATGGCCAGCAGGCCGAATTCGATCTGCGCGACGGTGCTCTCGTGCCCCGCCACCAGCATGCCCGCCGCCAAGCCGATCGCCTCTTCCTCGGTCGCCTTGCCCTGGTCGACCGCCGCGAGCAGATCCGTCAGCAGGTTGTCGCCCGGATCCTTGCGCTTGTCCCGCATCTTGCCGCGAATGTAGGCACGCAGTTCTTCCCAGGCCAGTCGCGACGCGCTGCGCGGGCCGCTTTCATGCTGGTGCGTCATCACCTCGTCGGACAGCCCGGCGAAAAAGGCGTGATCCTCGTAGAGCACGCCCATCAGCGCGCTGATGACCATGGCCGGAAGCGGAAAGGAGAGGTGGCGCCGCAGGTCGGCGGGCTGGGGCTGGGCCGCCAGCGTCTCGAACAACTGCGCGGCGATCGCCTCGACCTGCTGCGCGAGCAGCTTCACCCTGCGGTCGCTGAAGGCCGGCGCCACGATCGTGCGTAACCGGGCATGCTCGCCCCCCTCGTGCGAGACAAGCCATCCTGGCGAACCGAGGATCACCGAATCCGGGGTGAATGCCGCCGGCGGGATTCCCGCGGGCCGGAACGCCGCGTCGGACAGCACCGCCTTGGCCTCGTCGTAGCCTGTCACCCACCAGCCTTCGTGCCCGGACGGGAAACGCACGCTGTGGATCGGACCGTTCGCGCATAGCGCCAACATCTCGGGCGAGGGCTCGATGTGATCGACGCGCCACATCGGCAGCGTCGGCAAGGGTTGTTCGTACATGGTGGCACTCCACTCTCTAAGCGATGGAAGGGCATGCCGGCGTGTGCCGCAGTCAACTAGGGCGGCAAGAATCGTGCCAACTGCAGGGAGCGCCTCAGATAAACTGCTCTGCACAACATTCAATGTCTTAACTGAGCGCGGCACGCCTGGGCCGAACATCACCATGTCGCGGACGCGACAAACCCGATGTCGCTTGGCAGATAACCGGGTTCTTCCTCAAAATTGTGTGGTTAACAGAGTGTTAGCGAGCGCATTGCTATCTGCGTGAATGCGAAGGAAATCGAAATGGTCGCCCGGCCCAGGGGTAAAGGTTCTGGGTGTCACCCTTGTGGGTCAAGAAAATTGGGTTGTTTCCGCAGTTGCAAAACCAATCGGAATTTGCCCTGACTGCGGGTCACGAAGCCGTCATCGACACGGCTGGCACAACCGTAGCCTCCACGACTTGCCAGTTCAGGGGCGGGCCGTGAAGGTTATGCTCTCACTGTGCCGATGGCAGTGCAGACATCGGAAATGTAATCGACGAACCTTCACAGATCGGTTGCCGAAGATAGCGTCGTCTTATGCGCGCCGGACTGAAAGGATGGCGGAGATTGTCGGCCTGATTATCACAGCATGGGCGGTCGGCCTGGTGAGCGCTTGATGCATCGGCTCGGAATGCCGATCAGCGACGATACGACCTTGCGGAAAACGAAACGCAATGCTGCTGCCTCCAGCCAAGAAATCGAAATAAAGGTGGTTGGCATTGATGATTGGAGCTGGCGGCGCTCCACGCGGTACGGCACCATCATGGTCGATCTCGAGCGCCGATCGGTTGTCGATATTTTTGGACCACCGCAGCGCAGAGAGCGCAAAGGCGTGGTTGCAAGAACGCCCCCACTATCGAGGTCGTCAGTCGGGATCGCTGCGGCTTGTATGCTCAGGCTGCCCGCGAGGGTGCTCCACAGGCCCAACAGGTGGCTGATCGCTTCCACCTGGTCCAAAATCTTAGGGCGGCGATCAAGGAACAGATGAGCCTCTACGGTCACGCCCATGTCAGGCCGATTTTGTCAGTAGAGGCTATTGCCAGCACCACAGCACAACACCGCCGCGCCCGCTTGGCCCATAGGCAGTCGCGTCAGGAAATCTTCGAGATGCTTCACGCCCTGCGCCAACAAGGACTTTCTTATAGCGAGATTGCCCGGCGGACTGGATACGAGCGCCGCAGCATCGCGAATTGGCTCACTTTCAGAAAGCCTCGAGACCGGCAACGCGCGACTTTGAACTCGACATCACCATTGTATTTTGAAGCCTTCCTGACTCAATGCTGGAAGGACGGAAATCGCATTGGACGCCATGTGTTTTACGATATTAAAAACCGCGGCTACACTGGTAGTCGTGCCAATCTGGAGCGCTTGTTGAAGGTCTGGCGTGACGCTGAGAAGGTGCAGCCCGATGACACTCCTCCAGAAGAATTCGATTCAGAACCGGTTCGTGATCCCGATACCGGCCATATCATCTCGTCTGTCGTTGCCGCAGCATTATGCATAAAGCCGCGCGGCCTGCTGACGGACCGTCAGGCAAGAAAAGTCGATACCTTGAAGCAGGGCTCGGTCGCGTTCGCAAAGATGCGGAGTTTGGCGATGCGCTTCAACGGAATCCTGCGCAGCAGGAATTCGGAAGCGCTGGACGACTGGATCGACGACGCCATCGAAACCGATCTCATCGCGATCATGCGTTTCGCACGTGTTTTTGCGCCGGGATATCGATGCCATTGTCGTTTGCATTTAATCGTAAGACTCGCGATGCAATAATTTCAAATAGTTAGCCGTGCATCAAAATTGAGAATTGCCACTTAATTTGAGACCCACGCCGGACATTTTGGCATTTAATTTGAGAAGGCAGCCCGGCGCACCACCGCACAACTTTTTTGAAAGCAGAAGCAAAAATCGAATAGAAACAATGCGATAGAATATATCTCTCGTTACAGTTCGATTGAGCTCCATTCTCAAATTACCTGCCAAACTAAGGCGAAACAGCCGCATTCTCATGATTAGCTGCCAAACGACATCTTGTAATCACCCCATTCAGGATGGTGAGGCGGTTGTCGATCATGATTGAACCTCGGTCCGAACAGCATCCCTTGCAGACCCGCCGGTATTCCCCACGTCGGGCGCGCGATCAGGCGTAGCGGCCAACCCATACCATCAATGAGTCCTACCCCGCAGGCGTCGAAGTCAGAAAAAGTGCGCATTCCGGCTGTTCGGCGCGTTCGTGTCGGACTTCGGCTCTCCACCCTTCTGCGACGGATGCGAACCGGAAGGATCGACCCGTTTCAGTCGTTCGCCTGAAGGTTTGAAAGGTCGCCAATGTCCCGCATTGCAGACAATTCTAGCGAAGATGCGAGAGCACGTTGAGCATGCCGGGTCGCCGGCTGGTTCCCAGATCTTACTAAGATCTCCTCGGGAGCGGCAGGGCGAGCTGTCGCATTCATCGCGCGAGGGACCACGCTCCCAATCCTGCCAGGGCGCGGCGGCGTCACGCATCGACGGCACGATCAACCAGCAACTCATAGAAGACGTCGGCCGCGTTTTGGGGATCGGATGCTGCAAACCAAAGCGGCTCTGTCGAGAGCACGACCGGTCCCGAATGTTTCGCGACCGGCGCCTCCGCCTCGTAGATGGCGCACGCCATACCGGTCTTCGGGTTGAAGGCGATCTCGAAAATGCCGGTAGGCTTTTCCGCCTCCAACACGTCGTATAGCTGCAGGACATATCCTTCGAAACCGCTGCGTTCGGCTTGCTGAACGATCGCGCACTGGATCAAGGGGCTGAGCTCTCCCGGGTCTATCGGTAGCGGCTCGGTCCAGTAAGGCCCACTCGAAGGCACCCTTCCCTCTCTTTGGCGCTGCATGCCTCCTCCTTGCCGCCTGCCACGTTAGCCCCGATATCACAGCGCCAGGCGGCGAGCCAAGAAGCGCCCTGCCTCGCCGTGAAAGTATTCTCGCCTTCCCTAATCAAACTAGCTGCTGGAAGTGGCTGCAGTCTTCCTCTCGGCGGGACGGCGCGGGCCGCCTCCAGTTTCCGCCGTTTCTGTTCCACTCCCAGCAATTTCCGCTCTCGATTCGGCGACGAGGTCGGACGCTCTCTCGTTCATCTCGGCATAAGCCACTCGGGCTTGATCGTAAGCAACCAGACCTGCCTTCAGAACCGTCTTGATAACCGGACGCAGCAATGGGGTTACGACCGGCGCTAAAACGAGAGCGCCCACTCCGATCGCCAGGCCCGTTAAGACGTTTCCGCCTTTGAATGCATCTTCGAGAATTGCCATTGAAATTGCCTCCTTCTCAGTTGCGTTCCCATCGCCAGCACGGCCGGACCCTGGTCGAGATCTCATCTTGAACCGATCAGGGATTGAGTTTGGGACCTGGTGAACGCGGCCGCTGAACGTTCCTTTGGCAGAGCGAAGGGACGAAGCATTCTCTGTCATCAAACTGTCATAAACAATCTCGGAATTGCCGGGAAAAGCTGCGCTGGTAGTGAGAGCCACGGTCGCAAGAGCAGTCGCCGCTCCGAAACCGCTCGCATCGGGTCGACTCGGGGCGAAACGCGAAAGTCCGGTTCGGAGAAGTGCCAGGAACGTCTGGAAAATGGTGTTCCCTGCTCGTTCCGGTCGGCGACAAGAAGGGCGACATTCTGACATTGCAGCCTGCTTTGAGAGTCCTTCGCAAACGTGAATTCCGCAGGTTCGCGCGACGTGCTATGGTTCACTAAAGCGCGTCGCGATTTTCAGGATTCCAGATTCACAAATCGGGTTGGCTGTGGTTCGCTTCCTCGACGGGAGGGACGCCATGGGCAAATCACATCCACAAGCATTGCGTAGTCGTGTCATTGCGTTTGTCGGGGGCGGGTACAGCCAAACAAAAATGATCGGATCGCTCAATGGTGCATCACCTGCACCATTTGCAAGCCGATTGCAGGCGCTTCGCGAAGGGCTGAGGACGGTCGGATAACACCGGAGGAACCTCAATGAGTCAGCTCGAGCCTACCACACAAGCCTTCATCGACGGCCTTGCCGGCGCACCGCCCATCTACACGCTCTCGCCCGAGGCGGCTCGCAAGGTGCTCGCCGGCGCCCAGAAGTCGGTGCCGGTAAAGCTCGCGCCCGCGCGCAGCGAGGATCGTGTCCTCAATGTCGGCCCCAAGGGTCGCACCGACATCCGGATCTATCGGCCGGAGAGCGCCAAAGGCCCGCTGCCCGTGGTGATCTACACCCACGGCGGCGGCTGGGTGCTGGGCGACCGCGAGACGCATGATCGGCTGGTCCGCGAGCTGACCATTGGAGCAAACGCCGTCGTGGTGTTCGTCGACTATGATCGCTCGCCCGAGAGCCGCTATCCCGTCGCGGTCGAGGAAAGTTATGCAGTGCTCAAGTATGTCGCCGAGCATCCCGACGAGTTCGGCGCGGTTGCCAGCCGAATTGCGATCGCAGGCGATAGTGTTGGCGGTAACATGACGGCCGTGGTCGCGCTGCTCGCCAAAGAACGCAACGGCCCTGACGTGAAGGCACAGCTTCTCTTCTATCCGGTCACTGACGCCTCAATGTCAACCGGCTCCTACAGGGAGTTTGCCGAGGGTCCGTGGCTGACCAAGAAGGGGATGGAATGGTTCTGGGATCAGTATCTGCCCGACGTTTCCAAGCGCACCGACATTCACGTCTCGCCGATCAACGCCAGCTCGGAGCAGCTCGAGGGCCTGCCGCAGACGCTGCTCTTGGTCGACGAGAACGACGTGCTGCGCGACGAGGGCGAGGCCTATGGCCGCAAGCTCGCTGCCGCTGGCGTTCCGGTCAGGTCGGTCCGCTACAATGGCACGATTCACGACTTTATGCTGCTCAACCCGATCGCGAGCACGCCCCCGGTGCGTGGCGCCGTCGATCAGGCGTCAGATTATCTGCGCAAGGTCTTCGCCGACTGATGCGAGGCCAATCAGAGCAACAACCAGCCGCCCGGCATCCCGAGCGGCATCGCCGCTGATAGCGGAAGCGCAACGGCCGGCGAACATACCGACCATCGTAGACAAGCGAGGATAAACCATGAAGATCGTCGTCATCGGCGGCACCGGCCTGATTGGCTCGAAGACCGTCGCCATTCTGCGCCAGGGCGGCCACGAAGTCGTCGCCGCCTCGCCCAACAGCGGCGTCAACACCATCACCGGCGAGGGCCTCATAGAGGCCCTGGCCGGCGCGCAGGTCGTGATCGACCTCGCCAATTCGCCCTCATTTGAAGACAAGGCGGTGCTTCAATTCTTCGAGACCTCCGGCCGCAACCTTCTCGCGGCGGAGGCCGCAGCGAACGTCCGGCACCATGTCGCGCTCGGCGCCGCGAAGCGGCATCGTCGAGATCGCCGGGCCGGAACGAGCGCCGTTCAACGAAATCGTCGCCCGCTATCTAAAGGCGGTCGGCGACCCGCGTGAGGTCGTGAGCGATCCCAAGGCCGGATACTTCGGCAGCCGGGTCGAGGAGCACTCGCTCGTGCCGTTGGGAGAGGCGCGCCTCGGCCGCATCGGTTTTGACGAATGGCTCCGCCGTTCACAGGCAGCAGCCTGATTTCGCATCGGAGATACGCCCAGTCTGTCCGAGTGGGCCCGGGCAACGAACGAAAGAGGCGACTATGACGATCAAACTCGTCGCGTTGGTTCTTCTGTGCCTCATGATCGGCACGGCGGTGGCTCAGGAGCCTAAGGTCACGCCACTCATGTCTAAGGATCTTCCGGAGAATCCCGGCAGGGAAGCTCTGCTGATCACAGTCGAGCATGCGCCCGGCGGGTCGAGCGCTATCCACCGACACCATGCCCATGCGTTTGTTTACGTGCTGGAGGGCTCCGTCGTGATGCAGCTGAAGGGCGGACAAGAGGTCACCCTGACACCAGGACAATCCTTCTATGAAGGCCCTGATGATGTTCATCTCGTCGACAGGAACGCAAGCGGCACCCAGCCGGCGAAATTCCTGGTGCTCTTGATCAAGGACAAGGGCGCCCCGGCGCTCGTGCCCGCACAGTGACTGTTACGGCAACCACAGCAGGAGGCAGACATGAGCTTGGGCAACATCTCACACCCTTCGGTCAAGCACTGCGCCGACAAGGTGCACGCGAGGTACACCCACGGTAGACCGGATTCCGAGTTGGTTCCGTCGCGCTACGCGCTGCGGGTCGGCGAGATTGACGTAATGGTGGTCAGCGATGGGGTGCTATCGCTGCCAGGCGCGATGTTGGGCCACAACGTCGACCCGACTGTTCGGGCGGCTTGGCTGGAGGAGATGTTCCTGCCGCCGGACGTGCTCGAGTGGGCGCTGAACGCGGTCGTGGTGCGCAGCGGTGGCCGGACCATACTCATCGACGCCGGGATAGGGATGGAGTTCCCCGACTTGCCGCGCGCCGGGAAGCTGGCCCAGCGACTGGAGACCGGCGGCATCGATCCCGCATCCGTGACCGATGTGGTGCTCACCCACATGCACATGGACCACATTGGCGGGCTGCTCGTCGACGGGATGAAGGACCGGCTGCGTCCGGACCTGCGGATCCACGTGGCGACCGCCGAGGCCGAGTTCTGGGAGTCGCCCGATTTCTCCCGCGTCTCCATGCCGCCGGGGTTCCCTGACGCGCTTCGGCGGACGGGCAAGCGGTTCTTGCAAGAGTACCACAGCCGGCTGCGGAAGTTCGAGGACGAGTACGAGGTGGCGCCGGGGGTGGTCGTCCAACGCACCGGCGGCCACACCCCCGGGCACAGCGTGGTCCGCCTGGCGTCCGGCGGCAATCGGCTGACATTTGCCGGCGACGCCGTGTTCCAGGTCGGGTTCGAGCACCCCGACTGGTACAACGGCTTCGAACACGACCCAGAGGAGGCGGCTCGCGTTCGGGTCCGTCTTTTGCGGGAGCTGGCGGCGAACCGCGAGTCGCTGGTGGCCACGCACCTGTCGTTCCCGTCCGTCTGCCATGTGGCGTCCGACGGCGACGTCTTTCGTTGTGTACCGGGCCCCTGGGAGTACTGACCGCTTGTTGGGTCAGGGCCGGACGAGACGACCGTATGCGTTTGAACACCCGGACGATCGCTGCCTCGTACGACACCGCCCGTATCTTCGCCGGCTTCGGTTTCGGCTCCTCCACCCGCGAGCAGGTCGATCATCTCTCGCCCGCGCCGCACCAGCTTGTGCTCCGGCAGCATGCATATGTAGGGGCTCTGCTCCTGATCGATCCCGCATGTCAAGCGCCGCGTCATGGTCGGTATCTAGGCTCAGGACCTATTGATTAACGGACTTCCGCTTTCGGTCGGATTCTGATTCAACATGGCAGGAGGTGCTGCCATGAGTGATTTGTTTTTGCTAACGCCGTCGCAGTTCGGGCGGATCCGGCCTTATTTCCCGCTCGCCCACGGCGTCGAAAGGGCCGATGACCTGAAGGTCGTCAGCGGGATCATTTACGTTATAAAACATGGGCTTCAGTGGAAAGACGCGCCGCAGGCATACGGCCCGCACAAAACCCTCTACAACCGCTTCATCCGCTGGAGCCGCATGGGTGTGTTCAACCGTATCTTCGAAGCGCTCGCCGGCAAGGCGGGAACGCGCGACCGGCTGATGATCGATGCCACCCATCTCAAAGCCCATCGAACCGCAGCCAGCCTGCTTAAAAAGGGGCTCTTTCCCGCTGTATCGGACGTACCAAAGGCGGCCTGAACTCCAAGCTTCACGCCGTTACCGACGGGCTTGGCCGTCCTTTACTGCTGCTGCTCACCGAAGGGCAGGCCAGCGACTTCAAGGGCGCACGTGCTCTCATCGAACGCCTGCCGCAGGCCAAAGAGCTGCTGGCCGATCGCGGCTATGATGCCGACTGGTTTCGCAATGAGCTGAAGGAAAAGGGAATTTCCCCATGCATCCCGCCCAAACGAAACCGCCGGCAACCCATCGAATACGACGCGGTGCTCTACAAACAACGATACCGGATCGAAAACATGTTCGGCAGCGATCAAGGACTGGAGACGCATCGCAACCCGATACGACCGATGCGCCCACACCTTCTTCTCCGCAATCCTCATCGCCGCAACATGCTGCTTCTATCTCAATTAATGAGTCCTGAGCCTAGGGTATCCCACGCCATCTTGCTTTTCGGCCGCAACCCTCTGATCGACCATTGAGGGAGCCGTGGCACGCTCCTTGATGGCCGCTTAGCCGGCGTTGCCGACATAGTCAGTGAGTGCAACGGACTTCCGCTGTCCACCCTTCTACGACATTCCTCGACGAGATGTGATCGGGGAGTAATGCTCGAGTAGCAGACACTCCCAGAACCGGTCCATCGCGAATTGGGAGATGGTCGCGGAGGCGGCACTAAGCTATTCTTCTCTGGTTCGGAGTGTGTGGCCGTGGATACCGGGCAGCGCCAGGGACAGAGGTGATGTTACCCCACGAAGAACGCAGACTGGCGGCAATCTTCGTTGCCGATGTGGTTGGCTACTCGCGCCTTGTAGAGCTGGACGAGACAGCAACGCTCGCGGCGATCAAAGATCTGCGTCGAGCCTTGTTCGAGCCCTTGCTGGCGGAGCACCATGGCCGTCTCGTCAAGCTGACCGGCGACGGCCTGATCGCCGAGTTCGCTTCCGTCGTCGATGCAGTTGCCTGCGCCGCTGAAGTTCAGAAGCAGCTGCCTGACCGGCAGGCGGAAATACCGGCTGAGCGCCGGATTATCGTACGTATCGGCATCAACCTGGGCGACGTTGTGGTCGATGGCGACGATCTGCTGGGGGACGGCGTTAATGTGGCAGCTCGGCTGGAGCATATCTGTCCGCCTGGGAGCGTGCTGATATCCGGGACAGTGTATGATCATCTGCAAGGCAAGCTGGACTACCATTTTGAGTTCGCAGGCGAACAGTGCCTCAAGAACATCCGGCGGCCCGTCAGGACGTACAGGCTGGCTCTCGACCGCACTCCGTCCAGCTCAGTTGGTAATGCGCAGCTGTCCGCCAAAACTGCGGTCGCCGTTCTACCGTTCGAGAACATGAGCGGCGACGCCGAGCAGGTCTATTTCAGCGACGGCATCACCGAAGACATCATCACTGAGCTCTCGCGCTTCCGCGAACTCTTGGTGATCGCTCGCAACTCTTCATTCTCATGCCGTGGGCAAAGCGTCGACGTGCGCGAAGTCGGCCGCACACTCGGCGCGGCATACGTGGTCGAGGGCAGTGTGCGCCGGGCGGCGAACCGGGTTCGCATAACGACCCAGCTCGTGGATGCGGTGACCGGAGCTCATCTCTGGACGGAGCGATATGATCGGGCTCTTGAGGACGTGTTCGATGTCCAGGAGGAGATCGCCCAACAGATCGTCGCAACTGTTGCCCAACGCATCTTCGACGAGAGCGAGGTAGCTGCCCGGCGGCGTCCGCCGGAGGACATCCGCGCCTATGATCTGTTTCTTCAGGGCCTGCGTCTCTCCGATACGTTCACACCCGAAGCCCAGGTGAAAGTGCAGGCGCTGTTCGAGCAGGCCATTCAGATCGACCCCGGCTTTGCCCGAGCTTATACCGGCCTTGCCTACGTTTACCCCAACCGCGCTATCGATGGCGGCGTCGGGGTGTCCCATGAGAAGGACGAGAACCGGGTCACAGCGCTGCGCATGGCCGAACAGGCGCTGACGCTCGACCCAAACGACCCGAGGGTGCACTCCACGCTCGGGTTTATGTGTCTGACCTGGCGCCAGTTTGAGCGCGCCGAACGGCATCTGAATCTGGCTAGGGCGATGAACCCGAACGACGCGATAATCCAGATCACCTGGGCCTGGGTCCAGGGATGTATGGGAAAGCCAGAGCGAGCCCTGCCTGCAGCCGAGATCGCCTTCAGGCTCAATCCGCGTCACCCAGGCTGGTACAACTATTATTTCTCGCGCATTCTCTTCCAACTCGGTCGCTACGAAGAGGTGGCTACTCTCCTGGAGCAGTGAACCCTCGACGCGCCTGCTCGCCACCCACGGGACATGGCTTGGCGGGCAGCGGCCTATGGTCATCTGGGCCGCCTGGAGGAGGCGCGCCGGTGCGCCGAAACATTCGTACAGTCCGTCCGTAGCTACTGGCGTGGCGACCCGTCGGCAGGTCCAAGCGAATACGTGAACTGGCTCGTGGATGTCTCGTATTTGCGACGGGAGGAGGACGTGGAACGATTGCGTGAAGGCTTGCGTCGCGCCGGGTTGCCGGCCTGAGGATCAATCTCTCTGGCCGCTCTCCGCAGCAAACAGGTCATTCCAGCCTCCCATTGGGCGGGGTTCCACCCTTCTGAAGACGCAGTGAACGGGTATGTTGCACCGCAATTCGCAATGACTGGTATTGGAGTGTGTGGATGATCAACTCTTCGCGGGAATGGCTTCTCCGAGAGAATAGCGCGTTCGCCCGTTCCTTGCCCGCCGGCTCGCTGGTTTTGGACGCTGGAGCAGGTAGTCAACCCTATAGGCACTTGTTTGACCATTGCCGATATGAGGCCGCGGATTTCGAGAAGGTTGACAAGCCATATGCCAAATCAACGTATGTATGCGATCTGGTTTCCATTCCTGTGGAGGACGGGCGGTTCGACGCTGTGGCGCTAAACCAAGTGCTCGAACATCTGAGCGACCCTCTTGCCGCTCTCGCTGAATTGCACCGGGTACTGAAACCGGGCGGGAGCATGATCTGCTCGGCGCCACTCTTCTACGAAGAGCACGAGCAGCCTTATGACTTCTTCCGCTACACTCAATACGCCTGGCGTCACCTTATGGCCAAAGCCGGATTTGAGATCGTCAGCATTTGTTGGCTGGAGGGATATCTGGGCACAGTTGCATATCAAATGGAACGCGCCTCAAGATACCTGCCTACCAGACCGCATGATTTGGGCGGCGGCGTCCGCGGCTGGATTGCGTCGCCGATCCTCATCGCGGGCAAGCCCATTCTGAGGGTCCTGGCGGCGCTGTTCTATAGGCTCGACGCAAGGCACAGGTACACGGCGGCAGGATACCCGAAGAACTACATTGTGGTCGTGAAAAAGCCTGCTGCTCAGGGCGCGGCGGATTAGCAAACGAACCAATCCCAATGCAGCCGGATTATGAGGGCCTCTTTAGCAGCGAGGCACAATCTCGCTCGCTAGGCCGAGCGCCTCGAGGGTGCGCCACGGCAACTTCGCCGGCGTTGCTCGGATGAGTTCAAGGCGCAGGTGGTGGCGGAGGCGCTGGAGCCCGGCGCGAGCGTGTCGGCGATCGCCCATCGGATCGGCCTTCGTCCGTCGCAGCTCTTCGCCTGGCGTCGTGATGCTCTGGACCATGCCCTCCTCGCGGCGTTCGGCTTGAGATGCTTCCGTTCTCGATCAACTCGCAGCCTGCCCAGCCGCTGCAATGACCGCTGTTGTCGTAAAAAGGGGTCGTTTCACGCCTTTGCGTTGGACTTCTTGTTCCCACCCACCTGAGACGATCGATCCAAGGCCGACGTGACCGTCGACTATGCATCCCTCGCCTTGAACGGTGTCGCTTGGCATTTAATTATGAGATTGCTGTACCAAGGTGGCACTCGTTTCGAGAGGCCTTCTCCCGAGTCGCCGACGCGGTGTGCGCTAACCTGGCTGCCGAATGGATGCCCTGCTGGTATACCGCGTCCCTTTCCGGTAATATCGTGGTCCCGCTTTTCGTGGCGACCTGTGGGCTGGCGAGCAATAGCCTGATCGCATGGCTCATCATGCTGCCAACAGCGGCACTCATCTCGGCGCTCTTCTATTCGCCGCTTCACTGGTTTGAGAAGATCCGCCGAACTCGGCGTCAAAGAAAGGGCTTGCCCATCGCCGCCTGAGCGAAGGTCGCGGCCACGACCAACACACTTGCGGCAGCGCCGATCCATATGCCCGCGCGAGCCTTGTCCGGCGCCCAGCGGTCGAGCAGCAATCCCAGCAGCGGCAGCGCCTGCATAATGTGGGTGGCGAAGAAATGCGGGACCCTGAGGTCGCCGCCCGTCCGCGACCAGCCGACGAGGAACAGGCCGTCTGCGTCGCTCCTGACGCCGCCGACCCAGTGACCGGGCTCGGCAAGCGCGCCGCTCGACAACAGACCCGCCGTGATGACGGTCAGGACCGCGCCGATCATCAGGCCCCAGGTAGCGCCGAACCGCAGGCCTTCCCCCATGTCGCGGCGGCCGTGGCGCCAGATCATCCAGCCGAACACGAAACAGCCAACGACGATGGTCACCGCGCCCACGCCCATCACGCTATAAAGCATCATCTCGAGCGGCGTGTCGTTGTTGAAATGCGAGGCACGGGCGCGCGCCGCCTGCAGCACGATATAGACAATCTCCAGCGTGCCCGCGATCGCGATGGCTTGGGCGGACCAGCGCACCACGCGCGTCGCCCGGACTGCCTCATCGAGAAGCGGGAGCAGGAGAATGAGGGTTCCCACCGTAATCGCGATCGAGGTCTGAAATTTGATCGGCTTGCTCCAGACGCCGACGCCATTCAGCAGACGTTCGTCGAGCAGATAGGCCAAAAGGCTGGGGATCAGGAAGGCGATTTGGATGCCGATCGCGATCAGGAGCAGCTTGCGGGCCTGATCTGCCAGTGCATCCGTCGTTTCACGTGTCTGGTAGCGAGCGATGTCCATTTGCATGACGGCCATGGGTCAGGTCCTTGCGGTGAAAAGGGATGCCCATACGGCGGCGCGGCTCGCGAAATACATCAGAAGTCCGATCGGCCCGAACATGAAGGTCGCGACGAGGATCGGCGCCTGCAGCAGCCGGCCCATGCCGAGCCTGTCGGCTTCCAGCGCGATCCGCATGCCGATGAAAAGATCGAAAGCGAGATAGTGGATCCAGCCCGCGAGCAGGCCACCATCCGACATGAAGAGCGCGCGCACCTCCGCGATCGAATTGAAGCCGCCGCCCTCGACGCGGAAAAAGAACAGCATGATCAGCACCGTGTAGGCGACGGACAGCCCGCCTATCAGGCCGTAACGGAGGACCGCGACCAGCGCGGGCCAGCGGGGCAGCAGGAGAAGTGCGAACCAGCCTGCCAGCGCGGCGGTATTTGCGATAGAAAATGCCTGGTCGAAGTTCATGATCGGGACCTCAATCTTGACAGTGTCAGGATTGAATATTAAGCGGTATCTTGTCACTGTCAAGATTCTTTTGACTCACCGCCGCTTCCAGGCTATTGCAGCGACATGGCGAACGGGAAAAGTTATCATCACGGCGATCTCCGGAATGCGCTGCTCACTGCCGCACTAATGCTCGTGGAGGAAAACGGGCTGGAGGGCCTGTCACTCAGAAAGGTGGCGGCACGCGTCGGCGTCTCGCACGCGGCGCCCGAGCATCACTTCCCGACCCTGCGACATCTGATGAATGCCATGGCAACCAGGGGTTTCGAGCTGTTCGCCCGATCGATGGCCGAAGAGCGAGCATCTTCGCCCGATATCCCGGTGGAGCAGCTACGCGCCGCGGCACGCGGATATCTTGCCTATGCGCGGACGCATCCAGGCCTGTTCCGGCTGATGTTCACGTCCAACCTGCTCGACTGGAACGATCCGGTGCTGCTGGAACAGGCGCGGTGCGGCCATCAACAGCTGGTGGAAATCTGCGCGCCGGCGGCTGAGTTCATGGGGCTCCGTACCGACGCCGAGCGCCGCGCGCTCGAAAACTTGGTGTGGTCGCAGGTCCACGGTCAGGCGCATCTGACGATCGACCAAAAGCTGCCCGACACCGACAATCCCGATTGCCCGCAGCCCGACAAACCCCTGGATATCGCCGAACTGATCTTCGGGGGTCGAGAAGGCCGACGGCGAGTCTCCGGCCGCTAACTCGAGAGAAAAAGCGCCCGAAGGCGATCATCTCTGAGTCACTGTTGTGCCTGGAAAAAGTATGGTGCAGTTGATGGGTGTCGCTTGGCATTTAATTATGAGATTGCTGTACCTATGATTTCAGTTGGTTGGCGTGACACTTAATTTGATGGGGTGGAGCGGCCTCCCAACGGCGTCTAGCCTCGCTGTTGAGAGAAACAACGGAAAGGAGCCACTCCATGAAACAGATTGTTACAATCGGACTCGACCTTGCCAAAAACATCTTCCAGGTTCACGGCATTGACGCTTGCGGGAAAGTAGTGGTCCGTAAGGCCTTGCGCCGTGGCGAGGTGATGAAATTCTTCGCTGGCCTTCACCCCTGCCTCATCGGCATCGAGGCGTGTGCGACGGCTCATCATTGGGGCCGGGAATTGGGCAAGCTCGGCCACACGGTGCGGCTGATGCCACCAGCTTACGTGAAAGCCTACGTCAAGCGCGGCAAGACCGATGCGGCTGATGCGGAGGCGATCTGCGAGGCCGTGACACGACCAACCATGCGTTTCGTCGCGGTCAAGAGCATGCAACAGCAAGGCGTCCTGATGCTGCATAAAACCCGCGACCTGTTGGTGCGCCAGCGCACCATGTTGATCAACGCTCTGCGCGGACACCTTGCTGAATTCGGCATCATTGCTGCGCAGGGATCCGCCGGTGTGAAAGCGGCGATCGAGGCTTTTCATACGACGCAAGACAGCCTGCCCACATTCGCGCGCAAGGCGCTGCATGGATTGATCAAACAAATGCGCGTCGTGGCCAGCGAAATCGACAAGATCGAAGAGCAGATTTTAGCCTGGCATCGGAATAATGCGGCAAGCCGGCGGCTAGCTGGCATCCCCGGCATCGGCCCGATCACGGCAAGCGCTATCGTGGCGGCGGCACCAGATGCAACACTGTTTTCCTCGGGCCGCTCCTTCGCGGCGTGGCTTGGTCTAACGCCGCGCTCGCATAGCAGTGGCGGCAAAGAGAAACTCGTCGGCATCAGCAAACGGGGCGATAGTTATATCCGGCGCTTGCTCGTTATCGGCGCCACGGCGGTGATCCGTCGGGCGCGGCAGGACAATGCCAGCAAGAACTGGGCGGCCAAGCTGCTCACGCGCAAGCCGGCCCGGCTGGTCTCGGTGGCACTGGCCAACAAGACAGCGCGTATTGCCTGGGCATTGTTGGCGCGCAACCAAGCCTATGTCGCTTGCGCTGGCGCCGCATAATAGGATCTTCCGTTCGGCAACACGGAGTAGCAAGCTGGACGGTAGGTAGCGAGCGGTGATGAGATGTGATGGCAAACCGGTCGAACCGGGGATTGGATCTATCCGAGATTCTCAAGGCGCTTCGAGCGCGCTAATTTGATTGGAACCCGATCCGCGGACTTCATCAGGGCCTGCGGCCATATGCGCCGCCTCGCGAAGGCCGGACACATGGCTTGCACCCGACGGAGCGGCATCACAGATTTTCTCTCTTGCAACAAACGGCCGCTCCACACATGAGAATTCCGCCCGTCGGATTCTCATCTTTAAATGCCACATCCGGCTGAAACAGCCGCATTCTCACATTTACGTGCCAAGCGACACCGATCCCACAATTCGAGCCAGCAATTGCGTGAATGAGCGGGTACTTCTGTCGCTTGGCATTTAAATAGGTTCTTCCCAAGCGACAGAAGATGCCATAGACCGGGCGATGTCAGCGTATCAGTCCTGCCGAACGCAGTGCCCTTTCGATGACCGCCTGAATGTCTCCCTGCCGATCGGTCAGACTGGCTGCACGAGCTGGCCGAGCGGGCTTGATGTAGTCAGCTCGCCGGCGTTGGAATGACGTCGTCAGGCCCCATGAGCGCGCTATGTGCAAGGTAGAGGAAATTCCGACGTCGAGCATGTACGGAGCGGTGTGTCCGTAGCCAGACGCGACGTCGAGTGGTGTCCCATGGCCCATGCCTTCGATGAGGTAAAACTCGATCGCTTCCCTGCCGGACCGATCTCGCCAAGCCAGCCGTTTGTGTCCGTCGACCGTTTCCACCGACGATGGGCTGGATGAGAGGCCATGGACGCCGCTCCACTGAGCGATAATCGCATTGGCGTTCGCCTGTGTGACGGTGCTGTCATTGGTGCCATGCCACACCGCTATCGTCGGCCAGGGACCGCGATGCGGCGAAGCGCCGGATAACCGCTGTTGCAGGCTTTCCGCATTAGGGATGCCGTGTCCACGCATGCGGTCGAAGGCTTCCGGGACTGATGTAGCAGCGGCATAGGGAATGCCGGCAATGATCGCGCCGCCGGCAAAAATCTCGGGATAGGCACAAAGCGAAGCGTTCGCCATTGCGCCGCCCGCCGACAGTCCCGTGATGTAAACCCGGCGACGGTCGATGCCGTGCTCGGCGATCATCGTCTCGATCATCTGCCGTATCGAGTGGACCTCTCCCTGGTCTCGGCGAATATCGCTCAGGTTGAACCAGTTGAAGCACAGGTTGGCATTGTTGGCGTGGCCCTGCTCCGGATAAAGGACCGCGAAACCGAAGTCCTGCGCGAGTTTCGACCAACCAGATGCGTGATCAAAACCGGCAGCATTCTGCGTACATCCATGGAGGACCACGACCAACGCCGGCGCTTCGGTCAAGCCACCAGGAACATGGTACCATGCTTCTAAAGCTCCGGGATTTGGACCGAAGCGTTGCAGCCGAGATAGCTTCGAGGTTGCCGCAGTGGTGTGCCCGCCCTTAGCATTACGAAATCTGGCAAGTCGCTCCAGTGTATCGGAAAGGGATCGCATGTCGCCTCCTCGCTGTCGCCAGCAGGCGATCATGGGTGCTACGCGGCAAGATTGCCTCTTGTTTGCTGCACTGCACAATATTCTAGTTCGGGTGCCTTGTCCTTTAAAAATGACGTGCCTTACACATTTTCGTCAAAACTCGGGGATCGACGCGTCATTTATGCAAAGACGGCCTGCGCGCGTTCCGAAGGACCGGCCGTCACCAAGACTTCGAACGACCCGCGGCTGAGCGACTTCCGCAGTTGCGGCCTGAGCGCCGCGAAGAACAAGGTTAACGATGCAAGCCACGTATCTCCAATATCTTGGTATCCAGATTGGCAAGAGCGCGGTCGCGCACAGCGCAAGGGCTTTTTGCCCCTCCATGAAAGCCACACACGCATTACAGCATGGTTGTATGGTCTCGGGGGTGTCGGCGCCATATTGCGGGAGCCGGCACGTCGGAACATGCCAGCCCTCATCCTCCTGGCTCTTTCGGTACCGAGGACAGGAGATCGTTGTTAACGCGGCGGAGAGAGTGCCCTCCTGCTGTCGGGCACTTTGGAGAAAGCCATGCAACCGGAGCAAATCGGCCTTACCGGCGTGAGGGAAACCCTGCTGATCACGCTCCAAGCCAAGGCGGCCGAAAGTAGCATGCCGGATTCGCTGCTTCGCGACCGCTTCGCCGCGGAGGCATTGCACCGTATCGATTGCGACAGTCAGCACCTTAAGGTTGGTCACGACACGACCATCGGCATCGCGCTGCGTGCCTATATGCTTGATCGCTGGACGGAGGCATTCCTTCGGCGCTGCCCGGACGCGACTGTTCTCCACCTCGGCTGCGGTCTCGACAGTCGCATCTTCCGGATAGATCCCGGGCCAGGAGTTCGCTGGTTTGAACTGGATTTCCCCGATGTCATCAACTTGCGTCAGCAGATCTACCCCGACCGTGCGGACTGCACGATGATTGCCTGCTCGATAGTCGAGCGCGGGTGGATTGCGAAACTGCCCGCCGACAGGCCGGCCATGATCATCGCCGAGGGCGTTCTGCCTTATCTCAAGGACTACCAGGTTTCGCAGGTGCTGCGGCGGATCGCCGGCCACTTCCCCTCGGGCGAGATAGTCTTTGATGCCTATGGCAGTTTCGCAGTTCGATTGCTGCGCTTCAATCCAGCGATTCGCGCCACCGGTGCCTATCTCCAGTGGGCGCTCGACGACCCGGCTGAGATGGAGCGGCAGGTACCGGGGCTAAAGCTCATCGAGGATCGTTCGGATTGGGACACCGGGCAGGTGGCACGGCTGTCGCCGCCCGCCCAGCTCGGGCTGCAGCTCTTCAGCACCACCTTGACACCCTACCGTATGGGGTGCCTTGTTCGATATGGCTTCTGAGACGTTCGGCCAGACGGCGCCTCGCGCCTCGCGAACACTGCCGAGATTTCGGGAGGAGAGCTCTTCCGCGTAAGTGGATGTGATTGTTGCACGCGATTGGTGGAGTCGCAGCCGCCTCCTCACCTCACCGGAGAATGTTCCAGTCGATACATTATGCGATCTCGTTGGCCCAGAACGTGAACAACACAGCAACTAGTCGTGCACCGGGATCGTGAAGAACGGAACCCTTACCCTTCCCTGCCTTTCCAGCAAAGTCTGAATCGGGAATACGAACCCGTTGTTGACCTTCGCGAGCGAAAAATCGGATGGCCGCTTTGCCCCCAATCCAAATTTTCAGTCAAGCCTTGCTGTCCCCTACGATGGGACAGCCCAGAGCCGACTGCATGGAGTTAAGTCGGGTTCAGAAATGGCGAATCGTCATCGGTCCACGGTGCTGGCGGCGGTGTCGTAAACTCTTCCGCGGCGATTACGGTCGCGCAGCGAACCATTAGCTCGACACGCGGCGGCTCCTCCCTATGCAACTCACCAGCCGAATAGGATGCGGCTGCGGCGCCCCGCGCGCCAGTATCCTCAGATACACGAGCATCCGTATAGTGATTGAGGTCGCCTTTATGGAGTAGATCAGCGTCCTCGTACTCGACTGTGTAGAGGTATTTCTTAGCCTTCCCCACCCGCCCTGCAGCGGCCCATTGTTTCCTAGCCCGTGCCTCGTCATCCCAGAGGTAGACGGCTTTTGAGCGAATTCTGGTACCGTCGGGGTGGGCTGATCTGATGAGGTCTTCAACCTCATGAAAACCTGGGTGAAGTCCTAGCATGTTGTCGTATGGCGAAATGACATCGCCGCCCTCGTACTTCGTATTCGAATAGTGGTAACCGACCTTTTTTCCACGACGCTTCTCTATGCTCGATCTGACAAACGCAGACTATCGAATTTCTTGCCTGACTCACCAGCTTGTGTGACGGTTTGAGGTACGAAAAAGCGATAGGCAGCGGAACGCATGGCTAGTGCAGTATCGCTGTGTCGGCAGAAGTGGTTTGGCTGAGTTGGTCTATAAAGAGTTGGTCTATAAAGAGCGAGGCTAGCAAAGCCGCTTTGGCAACACTTGGCATTGCGGTGGTTGCGATTGGTCAGGCGCCGGACCAAACTCATGCATGCCAATCCCGCAACCGCTCCCAACGAAGACCAGCGACTGTGCGGCACGGAACCGAATTCACAATTGCGGATGTCGATCAGTTAGCCGACGAATTCACACACCACAAGCTTCAGATCGGGGCAGGCCCGAGCTCTTGCGGAGGCAAGTCCTCCACCGGATATTTGAACCGTGGCATCGGCTCCCCGGCCCTCGTCAGCTGCTCCACAACAAAGGTCTCCTGAAAAGCCAGCAGATCGGTGCCAAGCTTATCGAAACTGCGCTCGATCTCGGTGACCCGCACAAGCGACATGCGGTTTTCCTCGCCGATCGGTGTCGAATAAACCGCGGTCACCATGGCGACCGCCTCTTCACCCTTCTCATTTGGGTAGCCTACCATCTGGGCGTGAGCCAACCGATTGCGAGCTTTGCTTAGTTCGTGAAGCCGGTTGTTCAGGCTTTTCCAACGGTTTAGATATGTCGGGTGTTTCGACAGCGCCTCGGTCAGCGCGGCGTTAACCATTTTGTGCTTACCATCGAACGAGACGATTGCCCAATAGGCCTTCGCCAGCGGGGAGTTTCCCGCATGCCCCACGGCAATTATTCGGAACAGCTCGCAATGCAGCCATTCAACATAGGCCCAGATGGAGAGAGCTCGGCCGAAGGCAACGTAGAGGTCCGTCTCTTCCTTTGATTTCCCGTCCATGAGGTCCCCCGCTCTCGTTGCCAATGATGTGGTTCGCAAGACTACCAGCCATCTGTTCTAGCGTGAACGCAGGTCAACTTTCATCGCGTGCACTCCAAAGGCGGTCCGTCTCCTTTCGGCCCCCGCAACTGACATACCTTCGCTCCGGCTGGAAAGGCCGGTGGAGCCACTGAATTTCCGACCCGCGCTACTTGCCTATGCTGGAAAGCAATTCGTCGAGCTGCTCCAGCTGTTCCGGCAATGCGGCCGCCCCGCCCTGTAGTGCTTCCTCAAGCGCCTCCCTGGACGGATAGACTTCGTGGAAGTTCAGCAGCGTCTTCCCGCCCTGGTCCTCGAAGGTTACGGTCGTGACCGCGCCCTCTTCGCCCTCGTCGTTGGTCCAAACGATGCGCTCGTTCGGCACCACCTCGAGATACTTACCGTAGAAGACCATGGTGTCCGAACCGTCGACGCCGAATTCCAGCCGATATTTGCCGCCGGTTCGGACGTCCATATCGCACGATACGAGCGACAAGCCGGATACCGATTTCGGCACCCACCAGCGCTGGAACAGCTCGGGCTGGCTCCATGCCCTGTAAACCGTGCTCGGCGGCGCATTGAACGTCCGCGTTACGACGAGTTCGCGATCCCCTCTGCGCTCGACTGACAGGCGGCTCTGCTCGCCGCCTGCAGTGTCGACTTGCTGATTCATCGCTTCCCTCCTGCTTCATTTCGCTGATGATTTCGTCCAATGCTTCGAAGCGGGCCTCAAAGAGCTTGCGATGCGCCTCGATCCACTGGGCCTCCGCCTGGAGCTCGCGTTTCCCAAGCTTGCAGGTTCTCACCCGCCCGACCTTCTGCGTGACGACGAGCCCCGCCCGCTCGAGAACCGGGACGTGCTTCTTCATGCCGGTTAGCATCATCTGGAACGTATCCGCGAGCCTGGTGATCGACGCGTCCCACCATTGCTCAGACCGAGCCCATTGGAAACACCTAAACTCAAACTCCGCTTTTCGCGTCGAGGCTTCGTCTCCGGCGTCGACCATTCGTTGCGGTGCTAGCATCAGTGCCACAACCTTGATGGTCGGCGCACGGCACGCACTAAGCCGAGCTCCGTTTCTCCGAACAGGCAAACCGACCAACCGGCTGGACAAACAACCTGGAGTTAAGAATTCGCAGCTAAATGCGTGATGAGCGCAGAGAGACATTTATGCCCATCATTCGTCAAAGGCGACGCGTCATTAACGCTGCCAACCACATCACGCCCGGCACCTATCACAATGTCGATGTCGACTGGGCATCGATGCTCTGGGGAGCGATCACGATTGGCCGTCGGTCTTGGTTCGACGTCGTCCGGTTCGGCCCGGCGTCTCTAATGGAAATTGTCTGGCGGTGCGCGATGGCGCGAGCCAATATCCAGACGCACCTATCTGAAGGCACAATGCGCTTCCGCGCCACATCGGCTTTCAATTCGCTTGACGGCTCGGAAAAAGGCGCCGTGACCTACTTTCTGGGGCTGATCATGGCCAAGCTGACAGCAGAAGACCTTCTTTCGGTCCCTTGGGTCCTTCATCTCGACGTTTATAGCAAGATTAATAATGCCCATGGACACACGGTCGCGGTCACGACGACACAGGGAACGAAAAGCAGGCCCGACCTGATTGGTCGTGCCGTTTCGGGGGACTGGTTGGTCTGCGAGGCCAAGGGCCGAACGACCTCCATTACCGACGACCAGCGGATTTCGGCAAAGGAACAAACGCGCCAGATCAGCACAATCAACGGCGTGGCGCCCAATGCGCGCTACGCGTCGTTTGCAAGTTTCAGCGGCAGTGCACGCAACCTGGTCCACGAATGGATAGACCCGACAGGCTCGAGCGAAACCGCCGAGCCGCTGGAACTTCCTGAACCTGACTTCATCATGAGCTACTATCGGACGGTCACCGATTTCCTTCGGTATGACAATCCAGCGGTGCTCGACCGTCCTGATGAAAAGGATGGGCTATTCCTTAGAGAGGTCCCAGGAATGGATCTCTGGATCGGACTGGATCTAGAACACCCATCTGCCTGGATGCGCGACGACCGTGGGGCAGACGACCCCGACTTTGCTCGAAGGATCCTAGAGCGCGCCTTGAAATACAAGCCTCCCGAACAGGCCCCGGGCCGCAAGATCGGGCTCGACGGCATCGCAGTCGTACTTGGCAAGAGTTGGTTATAGCCCGAATGGTCGTTGAGCCTGTTCACGGCCGACGCTGCGCAGCCTTTGGCCAGGGACAGGGCATCGTGGTCTGTAAACTGCATGAGTTGTATGGAGCTGGCAATGGCGCAAAAGAAAAAAGCATCCGAAACAGAACAGCAAATTCTCGACAAAAGCCGGATAAGGGCGAAACTGCAAGAAGCGTTTCAGCGCGGTCTAGAGAGCCTTCGGACTATCACACACTATACGACGCTTGAAGGCTTCCGTTCCATTGTCGCAAACAATCAATTGTGGGTTTCGAACATCCGTTTTTTGAACGATAAGAAAGAGATGGACTACGGTCTCTCCGAGGCCACGAGGTTTCTGGATGAGCGCGCATCCTCTAGTAAAATGATAGATGACACCAAGCTGTTTGCTGCCGTAAAGAAGCGCATCAAAGACAGAGGCATTCCCTCTGCCTACGCGTGCTGCTTTTGCGAACAAGACGATAGCCTTGGCCAGTGGCGTGGCTACACCGGTGGAACGCAGGGTATTGCGATAGAATTTTACGCCAGCCGCCTGCGTCAACAGTTCAAGGCGTCAAACGCCACGCTTCAAAAAGTCATCTATGGCCAAGACCAGACTCGCAAAGTCCTGCAGCAGGAAGTCGATAATCTTTTCAACCAAATCAACGGCGATCTTTTTGCAGACGTTCTCGGCGACGACAGGTTGGAGAGATTTGAAACGCTCCTCCTGCAACTTGCCCCACGATTTAAGCACAAAAGTTTTGAGGATGAACGTGAATGGCGGCTGATAATTAGCGAGCCTGCCCGACAAACCAATATCGAATACCGGACAAAGGACAACGTCCTCGTTCCTTACATCAAACTCGGCAGCCCAAATGTTCCTTTGCCTATTAGCCGCATTCGTATTGGACCAGGCAAAGACATGGAGATCACACTCCAAAGCGTCGAGCTATTTCTGCGAGCTCAACTCGAACATGACGACGTAGAGGTCGTTAAATCGGCGGTACCATTTAGGACATGATCGTCCTATGTTGATAATGGATATCGATGATGCGATGATGCACGAGACCTCTCGAGCCTTCTCCGAAGGCATTGCATCCAGTTGCACATTCAGGCAATCCCCAATCAATAATGGCTCGTTACCAAGCGGCAGGGTTGCTATTGAGCACTCCGTCGATACAGCACGACGGCTACGGCTAAGCTGCTTCTCGTTGCAGAAGATGCTCCCCAATCTGTGCAATCGAAAGCATCGGTCGAAAACGAATTTCTTCCTGATCCGCTTGGCGCTGTAGTTCCTGTACGCTTTCGAGTATTTTATCGACTTGCCGCTGGCTGAGTTGTGGGTCTTTGGCAGAGGGATGTTGAACGAGCATTTCATGCTCTCGACGTAGAAGGCCAACGCGCTCATCGTCTCGAGCGACTTTGAGGTCCCACATGCGGCGCTTTATCCTGTCGATCGAGGCAGTGTAACCATTTGGAGAAAGTACAGCGAAGTTCGCGACAAGCTTCGACCCCGAGAAATCTATATGAACACCGTGGGCATTTCCCCGCCGACGGCGTGCGTTTGTAAGAATGTCGCGACTAAACGCAGTCTTCAGCCTCGGGTTACGTTCTACAACGTACTTCAACAACAAACCGCCGAGGCGATCGCTGGCTTTGTCCGGCGCAATCTCGTCGTTCTCAAGCAACGTTGGCTCGTGATCATACGCGACAGCAACTTTTTCTCTCGGTGCCAAGTCGTACAGCGACGACATCCCAGCCAGCCATGAGCTCGCAATGATGTCGAGCGATGGACCTTCGGCTTCGTGCGAAGGGCCAAGGGTCAAACCTGACATGCTCAATCGGCGATCGGACGCCGGGCCGTTTGGATTGACTGCAACGTCCGCCTCGAGTTCATCCAGGGAAATGTCGATTGCGAGTATCGCGCCAACAGCTTGTCCGCCGTAGAAGCACTCCAACCTGTCGAGGCGATTTGCTCTCTCAAGATGCGCTTGGGCACCGTCAAACGCCACGACTCCAACGACGAATTGCTCAGGTGATCCAAGCAAGGGTCGGTAGAGGATGGGTGTCCGCAAGGCGCGAACGAAACCGTGCTCGGGCGCTGGGAACACGCTTTGGTCAAGTTTGATCATGCGAGCCTGCCAAGGTGCTTAGCGGTGATGCTGGGCGCGCTCTTAGCACGGACGCCAAGAAATGCCAGAACTGCGTCGAAATCTTCCTCGCCCAGTAGGCGAGGGACCAAGCTACCTTCGCCGGTTTTGCGCAAATCGACGCGCCCCACTGCTTCACAAAGCTGACCGATCGAAGCCACCAACTCATCTAGCTCCTCAGGAGATAGCAGCGGCCTGAGCATCGCGGCCAGCACGTTGGCATAGTCCGCGTGCGGGTCCAGGTCTTCCCGTTGCCAATTGGGGCCGGAAAAGCAACGGCCATGGTCGATCATCCAGAAGTCTCCACTGCCTGAAAGCAGCAGATTGCCGAGATGGCGATCGACATTGGCGCTCCAAGTGTCGAATTCAAAGAGACCGGTGAGGTTCTTCTTCAACAAGGCATCGAGGATCTTCCTAACAGCCGCAGCGCTAAAACTGTGCGGCTTTACAACCGTGGCCACCGACGGTACCTGGACGTCGCAGCTTGCAAACATCAGGTTTCCGCCTTCAATTGCTGGCGCATCGACGATAGGCAACATTCCAGTTGGGACAAAAGCCAAGTACGCCTCCGGGACCGGCAATCGGAGAGGGGCCGCAACCGCAGCCACCATAACCTCATTTGCCAACTCACGAAGCGGAACGTCTTTGATGATCGCGTTGCGGACGGTTCCGTCGGCTAGGAAGATTTGCCCCCGATAAGTGGTGTTAAGGTTGGCTATGCCGCTATCATGAAATGACTGCGCTCCGGCGAGAACGCGGGCGAACCCGACGGTCCCCACAGCGTTGTTGTTTGCTGCGTTGTGCAATTCGCGTTGTTCCTCCCTCTCTCCACCTCTAATAGAGCACATTTCCCGCAAAATGCGAGAGAGTAAACGCTCGGTTGCAAAGCATTTCACCGACGTTCCCGATTGCCAGTGGGCGGTAGGAGAGTTTGGTGTGTCCGCGTTCCTTGGCAATCGCAAGATCGTGATGAAATTGCACTGAAAACGAAGTGCAACTCTGTGTTTCCTCTAGCGCTCCGCGTATGTTCGGAAGAACGCGACTCACGGATGACGCCCATTGCGTACGCTCGACAATTTAGGGAACGTGAATTTCCGGGTGAGCGCGACACATCACCGGCGGAAACTGACCCAAGGGTCAGGCGAAAGGGCGTACCAAATTGCTGGCCGGCAATGAAAAGGGGCTGAAATATGGACACACAGGATGGCGACCTCTCGAACGAAGCGGCGGCTCTTGATGACACACTCAAATGGTCACAAGACATCCCCGCTTGGCAACGGGACGCCCTGCGGCGGTTATGCGTCCAGGCTAAGCTGGAGCCGGCTGACCTGGCGTCGCTCGTGGCCATCTGCACGGGCGGCGAGCAAGGCTTGCCGCTCGATGCGACCCACATCCGAGATCCCGCCGCTAGCCATGCCGTCATCACGCTCGGCGCGCTCCACGACCTGTCCAACGTCAACGCGCTCGCTCCAGGCGAGCGACTGTCATTCGGGAAAACCGGGCTGACGGTCATCTACGGTGACAATGGCGCAGGCAAGTCTGGCTACGCCCGCGTTCTCAAACAGATTTGCCGCGCGCGTTCGCCCAGGGGCGATGCGATCCTGCCCAACATCTACACTACCGCCTCCGGCACGCCATCAGCGAAAGTAGAGTTCTATATCGGCGGCCAGAAACGAAACACCTCTTGGACACAGGGTAGTCCTGCCGACTCGATGCTCTCGGCGGTCAGCGTCTTCGATTCACGTACCGCTAACGTCCATGTCGAGAACACCAATGATCTCGCCTATACGCCACTACCGTTACGCATCCTCGCGGGGCTCGCGCAGGCGTGCCAAGACGTAAAGGCAAAGCTAGCCGCCGAGATCAAAGCCCTGCAGGAGCAGACGCCGGCGGTTCTCGCCAAGCCCGAATGCCAATCCGACACCGAAGTCGGCAAGCTAATCGGGGCCCTCTCGGGCAAGACCAAGACGGAAACCGTCGAGAAACTTGCCGGCCTGAAGGCCGAGGAGGAAGCCCGGCTTCAGACACTCGTCACCGATCTTGCAAGCGATCCGACGCGCACGGTGCGCCAACTCCAGTCGCATGAGACGCGGCTCAAGACTGTCATTGACCAGCTCCAGGGGCTGGCGGCGATCGTGAGCGAGGAATCGCGGACCAAGCTGCGTGAGGCCCATGCGCGCCTTGGTACCGCAAGGAGGGCAGCGGCCGCGGCTTCCGCGAACCTCTTCGCCGACGAGCCCCTGCCCGAGGGAGGCGCTTAAACGGCACGTTGGCATCGCCCGAGCGACAGATCTCGGAAACAGGTTGCTCGGCAGTTCGCCTCAAGAGGATATCCGCCGGCCGCCGCTACCGCTGCCAACCGCGGTGACCATGCCGGTGCAGCGAGGCTATTGAAAAGTCATACAAATTGCCGTTCGTGAATATTGTGTGACATCTGCCGAAAACCGGCCCGTCGTTATCGATTTGTTATTCCTCCCTGCCTACCGATGCGGCTCATGCTGCGGCGCACACAGCCGCCACTTCATTGATTTGCGAGGTATGTCATGGGCTGGGTCGATCGCCTCCTTTCGCGTTTCAAAATCCAAACCAAGGTGATGATGCTGGTATTACCCTTCATCCTGAGCATCACCGCGGTCGGCGTGACCGGGATACTGGCATCGGGACTGCTGCAGAACCGCATGGCGATATCCAACGAGGTCGCGGCCTCGCTGCGTGGTTTCAAGGATGTCTATGCCGCGATGATCGGCTTTCTCGATCAGACGACCGAGGAAAACCGGGCGCTTGTCTTCAAGCGGCTCGGGGACCAGCGCGCGGCCCTCGACGCTGCCCGCCGGCGCCTGACGCCACAATCGGAAGGCTGGGCGGAGCTCGAAAGCGCATCCGCGGCGCTCGCCGCGATCAACGGTCGGATGGACGATCTTTGGGCTCTGCACGCCGACGAAGCGCGGCTCGAGGCCGGCATCAAGAATGCCCTGGGCGGCATCTCAAGATCGCAGGCGGATCTGTTGACTGCCGCCACTGCGTTCGACACGTCGATCACCAGGGAGGAAGACAGTGCCAAGGAGAAACTGCGTCACGTGCAGAAGATCCTCGCGGCGACGCGGTTTGTTGCGGCCTTGGGGGATGCATTTGCGGCACGCAAGGATGACAGTGAGGGTTATCAGCGGCTCGCCGCGGCGATGGGCGACCTGAAGGTTCACCAGAAGCTATTGCCGGCCGCATTACCGAAGAATTCCAAGCCGCTCGGCAAGGCTTTCTCGGCCAACGCCAAGGCACTGAACGCGCTCGTTGACGACAAGCCGCGCCCGCCGGAAAACATCCAGAAAATCCTCGATACCTTCGCTGACTTCAAAACGCTGAAGGAGCCGCTCGAAGCCGCGGCGACCCTGAAGATGCAGGACGTGTCCGCCAGGTTCGAACAGCTCGGCGCGTCGCTCGCCAAGGCCGGGCTCGTGATGCAGGATACGCGGCATCTCACCGATGCCATCTACCTGACACGCATCGCGCTTGCCGAGCTCATGCTTGACCGTTCGGCGGAAAAGCACTCCGCCCTGGCAACGCAGCTGGCGGAATGCCGGAAAGCACTCTTTGCGCTGAGCTCCTCGGCAGGCGGCCTCGCCTTCGCCGGCGAGCAGTCGGCAAAGCTCGCTCCGGCTCTCGACACGATCGAGCGGGCGACCGCCGAACTCGTCGGCGCCACCGACAAGCGGGCCCAGCAATTTGAGGCCGCCGCCGCCGAGATCGACCACATTGGCAAGGAGCTCTCGCAGTTTGCTGATCTGCAGCAGAGCGCGGCCGGCCGCCAGAGCCAGGATGCCAACTTACTGTCCATCGGCGCCATGGCGCTGGGCGTGATCATCGCCCTTGTCTCCGGCGCGGCGCTGGTACTGACGCTGAAGGGGCCAATCGGCCAGATCACCCAGGCGATGCGCAACCTCGCCGGCGGCCTGCTCGACACGGCCGTCGGCAATCAGAACCGTGCCGATGAGATAGGCGAGATGGCGCGTGCTCTCGACGTCTTCAAGACCAATGCGAAGGCGAAGGTCTTCCTCGAACGGCAGTCCGAGCTGCAGCGTGCCGCGGCCGATGGCGAGCGTCAGCGCAACGAGGCCGACAGGTCCCGCCGCGACGCCGAAATCGCCTTCGCGGTCGATGCCCTGGCCGGCGGGCTCGATGCCATGGCCAAGGGCCGGCTAACCTGCACGATCGAAAACCCCTTCGCCCCTGATCTCGACAAGCTTCGCACCGATTTCAACGCCGCCGCCGCCGGCCTGAGGCAAACCCTTGCCCAGATCCGCGCGACGTCGTCTTCCATTCAAGGAAGCGGCCGCCAGATGGCCGAAGGCGCCAAGGCGCTTTCGGGTCGCACCGAGCAGCAAGCGGCGTCGCTCGAAGAAACGGCGGCAGCCGTCGACCAGATCGTCGCCACTATCCGCAGTGCGGCCGACCAGGCGGCCACTGCCGACCGCACGGTTTCCGAGGCCAAGCAGGAGGCCGATCGGTCCACCGTTGTTGTGCGCAATGCCACGGAAGCGATGCGGCGCATCGAGGACGCCTCCGACCAGATCGGCAACATCATCGCGGTCATCGACGACATCGCCTTCCAGATCAACCTCTTGGCGCTCAATGCGGGCATCGAGGCGGCACGCGCCGGCGAGGCCGGCAAGGGCTTTGCCGTCGTCGCGCAGGAGGTGCGGGAACTGGCACAGCGCTCCGCCAGCGCCGCCCGGGAGATTTCCACGCTGATCGGCAACTCTACCGCCGAAGTCGCAACCGGCGCCGGCCTGGTCTCGAAGACCGGTGCTGCGTTGCTGGATATTTCCAACCACATCCTAAGCATCTCCACCCAGATTGGGGCGATTGCGCTGTCGAGCCGGGAGCAGGCATCCTCGATCGCCGAGATTAATGGCGCGATCAGCCGACTCGACCAGCTGACGCAGAGCAATGCGGCCATGGCCGAGGAGACCGAAGCCGCGAGTTGGACACTATCGGGCGAGGCGGATTACCTGAAGGAACTCATCCACCGGTTCGATCTCGGGGAGAACGGCGACGGCTCATCTGAGACGATGAGAGCAGCCTAAACTGGTCATGACAACGCGGCGACCCATAGACGTGAAGAGGGTTCTTCTTCGGGTTCTGTGGAGGTCGACCGCTTCTCCCGGGTTCTCACGGCATCCGAACCAAATGGCTGATGCTGCTCGGAACCAGAGGGGTTCATCATCGGCAAGACCCAGATGACCGAGTTCGCCTTTTCGGCACTTGGCACCAATCCGCATGACGGGGTACCGGGTAATCCACGAGATCGCGTACGCGTGCCAGGTGGTTCGTCGTCCGGCGCCGTCGTCTCGGTAATCGACGGCATGGCCGAGATCGCGATTGGGAGCGATACGGGTGGCTCGATCCGCATTCCGTCGGCGCTCTCCGGCGCCGTCGGTTTCAAGCCTACGGGTGGGCGCGTACCGACAGAGGGTACATTCTCTCTGTCATCGAGCCTCGATACGGTAGGTCCGATCGCATCCAGCGTTGCTGACTGCGCCCCCGCCGATCGGGTGCTTGCCGGAGAGCCGATTGCCCCGATCAGACCGGCGGCGCCAGGGGGCGGCTGTTCGATCGTGCCGAGCCCGAAGTCCTCGACGCTTTTGAAAGCGCAGTTGTTGCGCTTAGCGAGGTTGGCGCGACGGTTGTCGATGGTTCGATGGGAGGGATCCTGGACGAACTTGCTGCGATTGATCGCATCGGCACCTTCCCGTCGATCGAAGTGGGCGCCACCTTGCGCGGCCTGGGTCTTGATAATCTCGACGGCGCTGACTCGAAGACGCGGGTGCGCATCGAAGCCGGAGCCGGTATCTTGGCCACCGACTACGCACGCATGATCAAACTGCGGCAAGCCGCTATTCGGTCATTCGGGCATGCGATCACCGAGGACGAAGTCTTCGCCCTGCCGACGACACCAGTTCGCGCGCCGCTCTTGGAGTCGGTGGACGAGAGCGCAGCCTTCCACGATGCCAACGGTCTCGTGCTGCGCAATCCGCGCATCGCAAACCTGGTGGACTGCCCGTCGATTTCGCTTCCTATACCGGTGTCAGGCCTGCCTGTCGGCTTCATGCTGATTGGCCGTCGGCACGCGGACCGCCGTCTTCTCGAAATTGCTTCATGGGTCGAAGCGGCGTTGGCAGCCGGGCACTCCTGACTCTCAAAGTGATGCTCTTCGATCGCCAACGCGGGAGAGAGCGCGATGATGCCGCCTTTTGACGACTTCACCGCAAAGTCGAGGCCGCTCCCAGGACATGGTCCTCGTCGGTGCGTCAACGATCAGGGCTTAATCAACCGCTTCAGCTTGCCGTGATCGGCTCAGCAATCAGCGTTCCTTTGATCAATAAACCAACTTTTGCAACATAGCCGCAGTAAGAGACCTATGGTGGGACGCTGCCTCCGTTTCTCAATGCTTAAGTACGTTTGCCAGAAATGAGGCGTTCTCTTGCGCAACTGTCTGTGGCTCCACACGGTCCGTGACGTCAGGCGAAGACGAAAAAGTAGGGCCGCGTGCGCGGCCCCTGTAGCTTCTTCGGCGAACTGGGTTTTTGTCAGCGGATCGAGTCAAGCGTCTTGGAAATCGCCTGGAGGCCTCCGCGGAGTTCGTCGGCGGTGGGCCATCCGAAGCCCACGCGGAAGTAGTTCCTGGGCATTTCAAACCAGTGGCCCGGGCCAACATATGTCCCGTGATCCTGCAGCAGGCACTTGTAGAATTCGGGCGCGTCAAAATTGGCGGGGACGTTCAGTCGCGGGAAACCTACCACGCCGCCGGAGGGGCGGACCCAGTCCACCCGGCGCTCGCTGTCGATCCAGTCCTGCATAATATCCAGCCTGCGCTGCATTTCCGGAAGAAGCTTTCCGAGGAAGGCATCGCGCTTGCGAAGCATCTGAAGCGCAACGTTCTCGTCAAGAACACTGCCGCAGATACCGATCTGCTCTTTCGCAGCGAGGAAGCGCTCATAAAGCTCCTCATCCCGGGTGATGAGCCAGCCGACGCGCACGCCCGGAATGCCAAAAGCTTTTGACAGCGACGCTACGCTGATCGCTCTTTTGCTGAGGGAGGCGGCAGTGGGGTGCTGGACGCCGTAGCTCAAGTCCCTGTAGGTTTCATCGACAAGGAGATAGCAGCCCCGGCTTTCCGCGATCTCGATCAACGCATCCAGATCAGACCGGGAAAACATAGTGCCTGTCGGGTTATGCGGGCATGTGACACTGATATAGCGGGTGTTCGGCTTAACCGCCGCCCGGACCTCGTCGAGGTTCAGGGCAAACTTGTCGTCGAACGAAACGTCGATGTAGGAGATGTCACACCCGATCGCCCGGGGCGTCTCGATGTTTGTCGCATAGTTCGGCCGCACGACGACAAGGTGGTCTTCCTTACTCAGCAGTGTTGTGGATATGATGAACAGCGCGCCCGCAGCGCCCGCGGTCATCAGCACGTTGTCCGCGCGGAGGCCGTCATCCTTCTCGACGACCAGGCCGCGGAGTTCGCGGTCGCCGCGATGCTCGCCGTAGAGCAGCTTGAGATCGGGAATAGTCACGCCGATGTCGGACAGCGTCTGATCGGCGATCGAGCTTTCCGAAAGATTGTATTTGATGAGGTCGTAGCCATACTCTTCCGGCGACTCCTTCTCGATCATCATTCGCGCATATTGCATGGTCCGCTGCCTCCTCTTGCTGTTTACTGAAAATCCGGTAATCCCCGATTACAGAGGGGCGATATTGCATGCTATCCTCCCAGAGGATTACGGCGGGGCACGGGGATGACGGAGACAGAGTACAGCAGGATCGGCCAGCTAATACGTTCTTGCGGCGACGCCGGTTTCTGCCCGTCCCTTCAGGACTGGCTGCGGGCGCATGCAGCCTTCGACCTGTTCTCGATAGTCATCTACCGCGGCAGCGAAGCGCCGATACATCTGTTCGACAACTTTCCCGATGCCGGTGCCCGGGACGGGATGATGACGTTTCTGACCCAGACCTACGTGCTGAACGCCTTCTTCCAGCAGCATCAGAAAGGCCTGCCGACGGGCGTGTACCGATTAAGAGATTTGGCTCCCGACGCAAATCCCGAAGATGAGCAGCAGCAGGGGCTCGAGGTGATCTTCTCCGACAAGGAGGAGGCCGGATACATAACCAGCGGCTGGCCGCAGGAGCTTGAGGAGGTGGACATAGCCGTCGACCTCGGCGAGAAGCTGACGGTCGAGATCGGGCTATACCGCAAGAGAAGCACGGCCCGTTTCGAAGAAGACAATATTCGCGCGCTGGAAATGATGCTTCCGGTCATTACCGCGGGACTGAGCAAGCACTGGCAGCTTGTCGGGAAGCAGCTCGCATTCTCCAAGACCCGCCAGGCAACAGATGCAACCAGCGATTTCGAAGGTTTCGGAGAGAACGTTCTGAGCGCGAGGGAGCGCGAGGTCACCGCGATGATTTTGAGAGGGCACTCCTCCGAATCGATCGCCTCACATCTCGACATCTCGATCACGACGGTGAAGACGCATCGAAAACGTGCTTATCAGAAGCTGTCCATCTCCACGCAGGCCGAACTGCTTTCCCTCTTCCTGAAGCACGTCCAGATGGCTCCATCCGGGCCTTAGCCATCTTTGTCCTCCTCCGGGGGGATGTGCATGCCCGCCTCCTAAATCGTATGAATTCGCCGCCGCAGAACTGCCCGGGGAGGGGCTCTGGCGGAGTTCAACCACAAGGGAGGGTGTCTTGAAGACATTGAACCGCATTGTTTTCGCGTCGATCATGACAGTGGCCACAATCGCAGCCGCTGCCGCTCGGGCTGAGACCGTCACCATCGCCTTTGAGGGCGCTTACGAGCCATGGAACATCACCACACCCGAGGGCGCGTTGGACGGGTTCGAGCCCGAGCTGGCGAAGGTGCTCTGCGAGCGGGCGAAACTCGACTGCAAGTTCGTGGCCCAGGACTGGGACGGCATGTTCACCGGCCTGCAGGCGGGCAAGTTCGACGTCGTGATGGATGGCGTGAACATCACCGCCGAGCGAAAGAAGCAGATCGCGTTTTCCGTTCCCTACGTGAACACGCCGGCTGCTTTTGTCGTGAGCAGCCTCGGCGCGGTCACCGATCTCCCCGGAAAGGATATCAAGCTCAAGCTTGACGAGCATGACAAGGGGCCGCAGTCGGATGAAGTGCTGGGCAAGCTGCGCGAGGCTCTGCAGGGCAAGACGATCGGCGTGCAGATTTCGACGGTCTATTCCGAGTTCATCAACCGCAACTTCTCCGATGTCGCGACCGTCCGGGAATACAAGACGCCGCCGGAGCATGATCTGGACCTCGCCGCAGGCAGGATCGACGTCTCTTTCGACGACGCGACCTATTTCACATCGGCGCTCTCGAAGCCGGACAACGCAGACCTGAAGTTCGCCGGACCCGAAATCGGGGGGGCGATCTGGGGAGGCGGGCAGGCGCTTTGCTTCCGTCTGGCTGACACGGAGCTCAAGGCCAAGTTCGACGAGGTGATCAAGGGTGCGCTGGCGGACGGGACAGTGAAGCGTCTGTCGGAAAAGTGGTTCAAGCGCGACGTCACGCCCTGACGCACCTCACTGGCAGCGCGCCTACCTCCCGGACGTGCTGCCTCTCTTTCTCAAGAGACACGGATAATTCCATATGGAAGACCTGATGCTCTTAGGCTTTGGCGATGGCGGCTGGGGTCTCATGCTGCTGGAAGGCGTAGCCGTAACCGTTGCGGTTACCGCCGCCGCCGTGCTGATAGGCGCGTTCATCGGCTCACTGGTAGCCTGGCTGAAGCTGTCTTCGAACATGGCGAGCCGCGCGGCCGCAGAAGCCTACACTGTGGTGTTCCGCGGAGTTCCCGAGCTTCTCATCATCTACCTCTTCTATTTCGGCGGCTCGTCTATCGTAAGCGGCGTCGCCCACTCACTGGGAGCGAAAGGTTTCGTGGGCATGCCGCCGTTCATCGCGGGCGCTCTGGGCGTCGGCGTTATCTGCGGCGCTTATCAGGCTGAAGTGTTCCGGGGCGCGTTCAACGCCATTCCGAAAGGGCAGCTCGAGGCGGCGCTCGCCATGGGAATGGGGCCGATGCTGCGTCTCCGCAGGATCATTGCTCCGCAGGTGATAAGATATGCGCTGCCTGGGCTGGGCAATGTGCTGCAGCTCAGTTTCAAGGATTCCGCGCTGGTCTCTGTCACCGGCCTCGCCGAGATCATGCGCCGCACGGATGTGGGTGCGAGGACAACCCGCGAATACTTTCTGTTCTACATCGCCGGGGTCGCGATGTATCTCGCGCTGACGGCGGTCACCACCCGCACCTTGGAAATAGCCGAAAGACGGGCTGACGCCGCCCACGGCTCAAGACCAAAAGAAGCCTGACCATGGACTACCAGTTTCTCAAGGATACGTTCTTGCAGCTGCTTGCGGTTTTCCCGGTGTCCATCGGCTTGTTTGCTGTCTCGGTAGCCTTGGGAGGCATGCTCGCGCTTGTTCTCCTCTGGATGCGCATGCATAGCAACGCATTGCTGAGCTCCTTCGCCAAGGCCTACATTTTCGTGTTTCGCGGCTCACCGCTGCTCATGCAGATGTTCCTGATCTATTACGGGCTGGGACAGTTCATGTTTATCCGCCACAGCTTTCTCTGGCCTGTGCTGCGCGACCCCTTCAGCTGCGCGGCGATCTCTCTGGCGCTGTGTACCGCAGCCTACACGGCAGAGGTATTCCGCGGCGGATTGAAGGCGGTCTCGGTGAAGGAGATCGAGGCGGCGAGAGCCTACGGGATGTCTGGCATACTGCTCTTGCGTCGGATCATCGCGCCACTCGCTTTCAGGCAGTGTCTTCCCGCCTATTCGACGGAACTGGTGTCCATGGTGAAGGCAACCTCGCTCGCCAGCCTGGTCACTGTCTGGGAGGTGACGGGAATCGCCAACAAGATAATAAGCTCGACCTACCGTACCTTCGAGGTCTTCTTCTGCGCTGCGGCGATCTACCTGATCGCCAATCTTGTCCTCATCCAAATCTTGAACGCCCTCGAGCGCGGGCTGTCGCCGCAGCGCCGCGAGCCTCGTCCGGCGGTCCAGAAAACCATCCCGGCGGAGGTCTGACCATGGATCAATCAAACCAGCCTGCTCTCATTGTTCGCGACATCCGCAAATCCTTCGGAGCGCTTGAGGTGCTGAAGGGCATTTCGCTGGAGGCATGCAAGGGCGACGTGATAGCCATTCTAGGCTCGAGCGGTTCCGGCAAAAGCACGTTCCTGAGGTGCATCAATCTGCTTGAGACACCGGACTCCGGAGAAATCATGGTCGGCGGCGAACAGGTCAGCATGCGCATCGACAAGCGCGGCCAGCCGATGCCCTCAAGTCGCCGGCAGGTGGGCCGGCTCCGGGTTGAGCTCGGCATGGTTTTCCAGAGCTTCAACCTCTGGTCACACATGACGGTTCTCGAAAATATCACTGAAGCTCCGGTCCATGTCCTCAAGCGGCCCCGCAAGGAATGCGTCGAGCTTGCAGAGGCCCTGCTCAACAAAGTCGGCCTGGCGGACCGCAGGAACTACTACCCGGCTCACCTTTCGGGAGGTCAGCAACAGCGAGCGGCTATCGCGCGGGCGCTAGCCATGGAACCCAAGGTCCTACTGTTCGACGAACCGACATCCGCGCTGGACCCCGAGCTTGTGGGCGAAGTGCTGAAAGTCATGCGGAGCCTTGCCGAAGAGGGACGGACGATGCTCGTGGTGACACACGAGATGGCCTTTGCGCGCAACGTCTCAAACCGCATCGTGTTTTTCGACAACGGAAGAGTAGAGGCCGAGGGCAGTCCGCGGGAGCTGTTCGACAATCCGACCTCCGACCGGTTCCGCAGGTTTATCGCCTCGAGTGGGCACTGACGCATCCAAATCAACATCGGCCAGGGGTACAGCAGGCATGAACATTCTACTTATCGGCTGCGGTAACATGGGTGCCGCGATGGCTGTAGGAATATCGCGCGATTATGACTACGATCTGGTGATAGTGGACCCCGATCTGCAGAGGGTCCGTCAGCAGGTCGGCGCTTCTGTCGCGGCGGAATTGGCTTCCAATCTTTCCGAAATCTCCGGGAGAGCATTCGATCTGTGCATCGTGGCGGTGAAGCCGAACCTGGTTCAGGCGACTGCCCGTCAAATGGCGCAGTTGCTGACGGTTTCTCTGACAGTATCCATCGCTGCGGGAATCGACATTGCCTCGTTGCGCAGCTGGTCTTCCCCTGCAACCAAGATTGTTCGCGCGATGCCCAATCTGGCGGCTTCGGTCGGGCAGTCGATGACCGTCGCCGTGGCTGAGCCGTCCTTGTCCCGGGAAGAGCGGACCACAGTCAAAACCATTCTTGAGACCGCCGGAAGGTTCGCTTGGCTTGAAGACGAAGCCTTCATCGACCCGGTTACCGCTGTTGCAGGAAGCGGCCCGGCATATGTGTTCGCCTTCGCCCAGTATCTTGCGGCGGCGGCGTCGTCTCTCGGTCTTGAAGACACTTTCGCCGCCGAGCTCGTTCGCCAGACCCTGATCGGGGCCGCGGGGCTGATGGAAAGGACAGAGAGCAGTTTCCCGCAGTTGAAGGCCGCGGTGACCAGCCCCGGCGGGACTACCGAAGCAGGCTTGTCGGCTCTCGAAAGCGGCACGGCATTGGCCGATCTGCTGCAGGCGTGTGTGGCAAAAGCTGCCGCGAGAGCAGCGGCTCTGCGCACCGAAGCCGCAACGCGGGCATGACCTGCGATCCCGGCTACGCCGGCAGAACCGAGGGGAATGTTTGAGATACGAGATGCCAAAGCGACTGATCATGTTGAGTGGCTTCGGCTTGGGGAGTTTATCTGAAGTTCTAAATGTTGACCTGTCAGATGCGATTACACAGAACACCTGGGACTCGCTACGAACCAAACACGATCGTGGTCCCAAGTCTACTGGCATACGAAGCGGGACAACGTTCGCGCGCCCCCTCCCTGTACGACAAGTATGCACTCGAAGACACTAACGTCCACTACGTGCTGCCGCTATGAACCGAAACGGGCAAGCGCATTGCCGCCCTGCTGCTCCCATTTCCGCCACTATCCGGGCATTCTCGATTCAAACTTCGGCCTAGGAAACGACGTTCCGGACGATCCGCAAGATCGCAGGACCCTTGTTCACGTAGGAATATTCCTGCGAGGAGCTGTATATCGCGAAGGCGCCCGCGGCGTAGTCCTTCTCGACACCACTCAGGACGAGCGTGAGCACGCCCTCCATGACGTAGATCATCTCGTGCCAGCCTTGCGGGTCCGGTTCGGCCTGATAGCTGTCTCCCGACTGTAATGACCACATCCACATCTGGGCCTCGTTACCGGCGGGAGCGGAGCCAAGAAGAACGCCCTTGCTGTCCGGGCCGACGCCCCGCCACGTGACTTCGTTGATGTCCGAAAGGGACTGACGGTCCGGGTCTCTGACGAGATCAACAAATCCCACGCCCATCGCAGCGGCGAGCTTGTCGAGGCTCGACAGGCTGATGTTGGCGTCACCCGCTTCGACGGCGATGATCATTCGACGACTGATTCCGGACGCCTCGGCCAGCGCTATCTGGCTCAAGCCCGCAGCCTGACGAAGCCTGCGCAGATTTCCAGAAACGTGCGCCAAGACATCACCTCGCCCTTGACTGTGCAATATATTGCTCATAAGGTCCTTCTACTCTTAACGGGCAGACACTTCAACAGCGATTTCAAGCACGCGTCCCACACGGTGCGCGAACGAATCCTCGCGTCCTGATGTTGCCCAGTATGTACCGGGGAGGTATCACATGACGCAACCGATCGTTCTCAACGAGGCCGGAATTACAGATCTTGTTCCGCGGGTCGACATCCGATCGGCGCTCGAACGAATGTTCCGTTCGCTTGCCGACGGCAATGCAGTGCAGCCGCCGCAAACGCTGAGTCTTTTCCCGCAAAATACCGGTGACTTCATAACCTACCTCGGCGTATTCGCCGACGAGAAGGTCTTCGGAGCCAAGCTTTCCCCCTACATCGCGGGCGACGGCAAGCCCCTGGTCACCGCCTGGACGCTGCTGATGTCCATGGAAACCGGCGTTCCCGTTCTTCTCTGCGACTCCAAGAAGCTCACAACGGAGCGGACGGCCGCCACATCGGTCATTGCCGCCGACGTCCTCTCAGCCCCTGAGGCTTCCGTTCTGACGATCGTCGGCTCCGGACCGGTCGCCCTCGCCCACCTCCGCTACGCCGAAGGCATCCGCGCCTGGAAGGAGATCCGGATTGCGTCACCGAACATCGAGGGCCGCGCGGGCATTCCGGAGAAGACCGCAAACGGCATCGCGATCACGAAGCATACAAACGTCGACGAGACCGTCCGGGACGCGGACGTCGTCCTGCTTTGCACGTCGTCCGGCAAGCCGGTGATCGACGTCGCCTGGCTTTCGAAAGCCGCGGTCGTCACGTCGATCAGCACGAACATCGCCAACGCCCACGAGGTCGATCCGGCCGCGCTTCAGGGCTTCGACGTCTACTGCGACTATCGCGCCACGACGCCCGCTTCCGCAGGAGAGATGAAGCTGGCCGTTGCAGCAGGACTCTGGAGCGCGGATTCGATCCGCGGCGACCTTCCGGAACTGCTCTCCGGTCGCGCGACCGCGCCAAGCCGCGATCGGCCCGCTTTCTTCCGCTCGATCGGCCTAGGCCTTGAAGACATCGCTGCCGCCGTGGCGCTGCTCGCCGCCGCCCGCGCCTAACCAAGACACACGAGGACCACGACATGAAGATCCGCAATTTCGGCGTTGAAATCTGGATGAACAAGTACGAGACGCAGTGCGAGCTTAACCTCGCCGAAACCTGCGTCGAGTCCCTGACGGTCGCCGAGCTCCTCGAAATGGCCGGCAAGACCGACATCGCCAAGGAACTGCTTCCGCTGAAGCTCACCTATGGCGAGATCGAAGGTAGCGTCCGGCTCCGCAATCTGGTGGCCAACCTTTATGAGGAGCAGAAGCTCGAAAACGTCGTCATCACACATGGCGCGATCGGGGCAAACGCTCTCGTCCACCAGACGCTGGTGGAATCCGGCGACCGCGTCATTTCAGTGCTCCCGACTTACCAGCAGCACTACTCGATCCCAGAAAGCATCGGGGCGGACACACAGATCCTCAAGCTCACGGAGAAGACCGGCTTCCTCCCTGATCTCGAAGAACTGAAGAAGATGGCGACGCCTGGTACCAAGCTCATCGCGATCAACAACCCGAACAATCCGACCGGGTCGCTGATGGACCGTGCCTATCTCCAGAAGATCGTCGAGATCGCTCGGGCTTGTGGTGCTTGGATCCTCTGCGACGAGGTCTATCGTGGCACGGACCAGGAAGGCGAGCTCGGGATGACGGCCTCGATCGCCGATCTCTACGAAAAGGGTATCAGCACGGGTTCGATGTCGAAAACCTATTCGCTGGCCGGTCTTCGCCTGGGCTGGATCGCCGGTCCCGAAGAACTCATCCATGCGGTCTCCGTGCATCGCGACTACAACACCATTTCGGTCGGGATGCTCGACGACCACTTCGCCGCAATCGCGCTGGAGAACAAGGACAAGATCCTGAAGCGCAGCCACGAGATCACTCGCACGAACCTCGCGATTCTGTCCGACTGGGTAGACGCCGAGCCGCTGATCTCGTGGGTGAAGCCGAAGTCCGGCACGACCGCGCTTTTGAAATATGATCTCCCGATGTCTTCCGAGGAGCTGTGCGTCAGCCTCCTTGAAAAGACCGGCGTCATGCTCACGCCGGGTAGCGCAATGGACATGGAGGGATACCTGCGCATCGGCTACACGAACGGCGAAGCCGTGCTTCGCGAGGGTCTCCAGCGCCTTTCTAACTTCCTGAAGGAGGTCGCGTCCAAGGCCGCCTGAACAACCCGAAATCCAAGTATTCCACCGCCCGCTCCCATGGGCGGAGGGATGAGTCCGTTTCTAAACAAAAAGGGGAATACCAATGAAACGAATAACTATCGCCCTCACACTCGGCGCCACCCTCCTCGCGACAGCAGCCTCTGCTGAAGACCTCCGCGTCGGCACGAGCGCCGACTACCCACCGTGGGAATCAGTGGATGGAGCTGGACAGATCGTCGGCTTCGACAAGGACGTAGGCGACGAGATCTGCAAGCGCATCTCGGCGACCTGCTCCTGGCAGAACCAGGCCTACGACGGCTTGCTCCCCGGTCTTCAAGTTGGCAAGTTCGACCTGGTGATCTCCGGTGTGTCGATCAACGACGAACGTTCACAGAAGGTAGATTTTTCGGTCGCCTACGCCGACGCTCCGAACTCCATCGTCGTCGCTCCCGGCAGCAATGCCGCGTCCGCCAAGAGTGCAGACGACCTGCAGAAGGCTTTGGCGAAGGCTGCGATCGGCGTACAGACCGGTACGACCCACGAACAGGTCGTTCGCGCGCATTTTCCTGACGCCGACATCCGCGTCTACGACCGGCCCGACCAGGTCGCCGATGATCTCGTCGCCGGCCGTATCGACGCGGGGCTGATGGAACGCTCCGCTTGGGAGCCGCTCGTCAAGGGACGGGGCTCCGACAAGCTCGTCTACGCTGGTCCGCCTCTCACCGGCGCCGACTTCGCCGAATTCGGCAAGGGCCAGGGCGTCGCGATGGGCAAGGGCAAGACCGAGCTCAAGACCAAGGTCGACGGCGCCGTCCAGGCGATGCTCAAGGATGGGACCATGAAGACCATCTCCCAAAAATACTTCGGCTACGACCTATCCAAGAAGTGACAATCGATAGGGAGGCGATCCGTCGCCTCCCTCTTCGGGAGGGCACATGCGCATTCCAGCAGAAATTATTGCCGCGGCAACGCGGGACCTAGCAGACCTCGTCGCGATCCCATCGGTGAGCGCGCGGGCCGAGGGTCTAGAAGCATGCGCCGACAAGGTCGAGGCGCTTCTCTCGGAGGCCGGCTTCATCACGGAACAGCAGCCCGGAGACGTCGGCCCGTTCGTAGTCGGGGAGATGGGCGCGGGTCCGTTCACGCTCGTGATCTACAATCACTACGACGTCCAGCCGGAAGATCCGGTCCATCTTTGGACGGATGCGCCGTTCGCCCTCACGGAGCGCAGCGGCCGCCTGTACGGCCGCGGATCTGCGGACGACAAGGGAGAATTCGTCAGTCGTCTGGCTGGTTGGCGCGTGTTCCGCGACACGCATCCGGGGCCGCTCCCGTTCAAGCTGATCTGGATCGTCGAAGGCGAAGAGGAAATCGGAAGTCCGTCCCTCGTGCGCTTCCTCGAAAAGCGCTTTCTGGACACGCAGGCCGACCTGTGCTGGTGGGAGTTCGGCGAGGTCGACAGGACCGGCCGACCCATCGTTCTCATGGGATTCAAGGGGATTCTCGCCGTGGAGCTGGAATGCCGTACTGCGCGGGCCGACCTGCATTCGAGCCTGGGCGCGATCTTCGACAACCCGCTCTGGCGTCTGGCGGCGGCCGTGTCCTCGCTTCGAGATGCAAGAGGCCGCATCCTGATCGAAGGCTTCTATGATGACATCGTCGAACCCGACGCCCTTAGCCGGGAACTGGCCGAGAGAGCCCCGTTCCCCCTTGGCGACCTTCAGGAGGAGACCGGCGGTCGCCGTCTTCTCGAGGGCGTCAACGCAGAGACCTTCTACGACCATCTCAATTTCGAACCCTGCCTCAACGTCAACGGATTTCACGGCGGCTATGGCGGCGAAGGCGCAAAGACGGTGCTGCCCTGCACCGGCACCGCGAAGCTCGACTTCCGTCTCGTTCCAGGACAGCATCCGGTGCGCATAGCGGCGCTGCTTCGCCGGCATCTCGACGCGAAAGGATTCGAGGACGTCTCCCTCAAGATCCTCGACGCGGAGGTTCTTGGCGTGCGAAGTGACCCATCGCACTTCGCCGTTGACCTCGGCGCGGAGCTGCTTCGGAAATGGTTCGGCCGCCCCGCCATCATCCAGCCGAGCTCGGCGGCGTCGGGCCTCGCGTATCCTTTCATGCACAAGTTCGGCGCGACCTTGTTCGGAGCAGGCCTCACGCACCATGGTGCGATGCTTCACTCGCCGGACGAAAACATCCTTGTCTCGCACTTCGAAAACATGATCGGCTTCTCGGCGGACTTCTTCGCGGCTCTGGGCGAGCACGTGCGTCAGCCAGCGGAGGCCGGATCCTATGCTTGACGCTATCCATCAGTATCAGGGGCAGCTCCTGCAAGGCCTCGGCATGACGCTGGCGGTTGCTGTCGGCAGTTTCCTGATCGGCTTCGTCATCGCCGCGATCCTCGCGCCGACCGCCGTCTATGGCAGCCCTTACGCACGCCGCATCGTCATGGCGTATGTCGGGTTGATCCGAGGCCTGCCGGAGCTGCTGGTTATCTTCCTCATCTTTTACGGCGGCACCGTTCTTCTGACAAAGGTCGCGGGCCGTTACGTCGAAGTCGACGCCCTTACTGCAGGGATCGCCTCGCTGTCGGTCGTGGCTGCGGCATATCTTACCGAAATCCTGCGTGGTGCTCTGCGGAGCATCTCCCAGGGCCAGTGGGAGGCGGCTCTGTCGCTCGGCTTCCGCCGACCGCGTGCCTTCGTGCTGGTCGTCCTTCCACAGATGACGGTCCGTGCGCTGCCAGGCCTCGGCAATCAGTGGCTCGTCGTTCTAAAAGAGAGCGCGCTCGTTTCCGTCGTAGGTCTCGAGGAACTCATGCGCAAGTCCGTCGTGGCCGCCGGGGCCACCCATCAGCCGCTGGCCTTCTATCTCGCGGCGGCCGCCCTTTACGTCATGGTGACCGGCGTCTCGACCCTTCTGCTGATGGCGTATGAAGCCCGTCTCACGCCGCATCTCAGGTGACAGCTATGTCCTTCGATTTGTGCCTTCCCGCGTTCCTCGCCGTCAAGAATGGCGTCCTTCTCACTCTCTTAATTACTGTCGCAAGCTTCGCCGTCGGCCAGATCCTCGCGCTGCCGCTTGCCCTCGGTCTCACCTCTACGTCGCAGGTGGTCCGCGTTCCCGTATCGACGTACACGTTCCTCGTCCGGGGAAGCCCGCTGCTCGTGCAGCTTTTCATCGTCTACTACGGTCTGGGGCAGATCGACGCCGTGCGCCATAGCTTTCTGTGGCCGGTCCTGCGCAGCCCGGTCTACTGTGCGATCCTCGCGATCGGGCTGAACTCGGCGGCCTACGCTGCCGAACTGCTCGCAGGAGCGATCAGGCATCTCCCATCGGGCCAATGGGAAGCGGGCAAGGCGCTCGGACTGAATAGAATTGTGCTTTTGTTCAAGGTCATCCTCCCGCAGGCCTATCGCGCGGTTTTACCTGCCATCGGCAACGAGCTGGTTCTCGTCATGAAGGGCTCGACCCTGGCGAGCGCGGTGACGGTCATGGAGATGACGGGCGCGGCCCGCGTGTTTGTCGCGCGTACCTACGCGCCGTTCGAGACCTTCCTCATCGCGGGCACAGTCTACCTGTTGATGGGAGCGGTGTTCGGTCGCCTGTTCAAATTCTTCGAAGCTCGCGTCGCGATTCCAGGGCGCTGACAGCTTCGTCACATCGAGGAGAATGGAATGCTTTGCAAGATCATCGGGAGCGCGTCGAACGCGTGCGCGGTATTCTTCACGTCAGCTTTGATGCGGATTTCCTCGATCGGTCCCGGCGTCGGAACGACGATGCCCGGCGGAGCGACGTTCGTGAAGCGAATCCGGTGATGGAAATGCTTCGCGAAGCGGCCTTGTTGGCAGCCTCGATCTTGTCGAACTCATCCCCTTTCGCGACGACCGCGGCCGCACTGCAAGGCTGCTCGTCGATGTGACCGCAGATCTCATGGGGACCTACCGTCCTCGATCGGCCTACAAGGAGCTCCTGATGCCTGCACCGCAGAATCTCAATATCGTACCGTTCGTAAGCGTCGAGAATATGATGGACCTTGTTCTATCCATCGGTGTCGAGACCTTCCTTCTCGAACTCTGCACCTATGTCGAGGAGGACTTCGCCCGCTGGGAAAGCTTCGACAAGACGCCCCGCGTTGCTTCGCACTCGCATGATGGCGTCATCGAACTGATGCCGACCAGCGACGGAAACCTTTATGGCTTCAAGTACGTCAACGGCCACCCGAAGAACACGAAGTCCGGCCGTCAGACTGTGACCGCTTTCGGCATGCTTGCCGAGGTCGAAAGTGGATACCCGGTACTGCTGACGGAGATGACCATACTGACCGCGTTGCGAACCGCCGCGACGTCGGCCGTCGCCGCGAAGCATCTCGCTTCAAAGGGAGCGCGCACGATGGCGATCATTGGCAACGGCGCGCAGAGCGAGTTTCAGGCGTTCGCTTTCAAGGCGCTTTTGGGAGTCGACCATCTCCGGCTCTATGACATCGACCCGACCGCTACCGAGCGGTGCCGCAAGAACCTCGAAGCCTTCGGCTTCAAGATCGACACCTGCCGTTCGGCGGAGAACGCGATGGAAGGTGTGCAGATCGTAACCACCGCCACGGCCGACAAGCAGTGTGCCACTATCCTTACGGACAACATGGTAGGGCCCGGCATTCACATCAATGCCGTGGGCGGCGACTGCCCTGGGAAGACCGAGGTTCATCGCGACATACTTCTGCGTTCCGAAATCTTCGTGGAATATCCTCCTCAGACGAGGATCGAGGGTGAAATCCAACAGCTTCCGGCAGAACACCCGGTGCGGGAACTTTGGAAGGTTATCACGGGAGTGGACGCCGGGCGCGTTGCAGAAACGCAGATCACGTTGTTCGACAGCGTGGGTTTCGCGACGGAGGACTTCTCAGCATTGAGGTACGTTCGTGACAAACTTTCGGCAAGCTCCAGCTTCCAGAACCTCGACTTGCTCGCAGATCCGGACGAGCCGCGCGACCTTTTCGGCATGCTGATCCGCCACCAAGCGCGGATGGCGGCCGCGCCGATCTGACGCCCGCCCTTCTTTTGCGGATGCAGGATCAGACACGGAGCTCAACAAGCATGCATGGCGCGCTTTCAAGACGGACCCTTTCCTACGCCCTGCTGAGCGTTCCGAGGGCTGCCGGACAGATCGCTTTCTTACTGCTGGCCCTTCCTTGGCCGGCGAGCCCACCCGCGGCGCAGCAACCATGCTTGCCATGACCGCCGCGCCGCTTGCGGGCGCCGTGCCGGCCGCCCGTCTCGGCAGAACCTGGAACGCGACGACCTTCTTCAAGCTGCTGCTAGAGTTCCGAACTCTTGCGCTGGTGGCCACGATTGCCCTCGCCGCGACCGGGACCGACTTCGCCTGGATATCCTCGCTGCGGTCATTGCAGGGTTCATCGATGGCGCCGCCTTCAGCTTCCTCGGGTCGTTCCTCAAGCAGCTCGTCGAATCCTCAAGGATATTCGGCGGGATTGTCGCCAACGTTGCGAAGAGTTTGAGACGGTAGTTCGCCGAAGCGCCTTCGATATTGGCCTGAGAACCGGCCCATATGGGAAAAGCCCCATTTTAGCGCAACCGCCTTTACCGATTGACTGAGGCTGGCCAATGAAAGCTCTTTGCGAACAGCGTCAAGGCGGAGACGCAACAGATAGGCCATGGGCGTCGTCATGCGAAAACTTCGAAAACCATCCTGCAGGGTACGGGTACTGACGCCGCACGCCGCAGCGATCTCCTTGAGAGTAACCGCCTGGGAAATGTTGGTGTGCATGTAGTGGATCGCGCGCTTGACATGCCGTGGAATAGGCGGTGCCGAACTACGGCAAAGCTCCTCGGAGTAGTTGTGCGGTATGGCGGCTATGAGAAATTCGAGGATCGCGTCCAGAAGATGCCCGAGTGCTGCGGGTGATCTGTGCAAGGTTTCATCCGCCAGGCCGTGATGCACGGTCATTGCGAGCCGCGCCAGGTCCAATCCGGGTCCATGCGAAAGATCGATCTCGTGCGCGAACTGGAGACGACCCCTCAATGAAACATTCAACCTGACGCCGATCCGTCGGACCAGCTCGAAGTGCGGCACCCTGATGCAGAGATGCCTTCTGGGACCGGCGATGCGCAATTGATTGTTCAACCGACAATCGACAAAAATGCCACGGCTTTCGATGGACGCTATTTTACGGTCGGCGACCGCGACCGTGGCGTCCCCCGCCAGCGGGATGAGAACCATGGTCGTATCGATCGATGAGGGAAAGTGGATCGTGAGATCTCCATCACAGATACTGGCTATGATCGAGATCCGCCTCGTGTGAACCATGTTGATTTGATATCTGGTATTCTGGTTACTCTCCGATGTCACACCTATTCCGTCATGCAGGCGGGAAAGTGAGGCTGAGAGCTCCTGCAGATCCGTTCCAGCGAGCGACAGGTGGTCGAAGGTATTCCAACTTATTTCCGACACTCTCTGCGACCTCTAGCCAATGGTAGATGTTTGGACCACTTGCAGCATCAGCCGCCGACCGGATAACCGCGCCCAAGGCAAGCCATGGCGTGACGAATCGCCTATCGTTTCTCAAATAAGCCCTTCGATTTTCAGAGCTTCCTCTACCGCTGCCCGCGAGGAAACCCTGTCGAGCAGAGCGTTCAGGTTCTTGAAATCCCCAAGATCCACGCCGACAAGCTTGCCCCAATTGGCGACAACGAAGAGGTAGGCATCGGCAACGGTGTATGTGTCGCCGACGAGATAGGTCTTGCCGTCAAGTTGCCGGTCCACCCATTGGAAACGATCGAGGACACGCTTGCAATGATATTCCCTGACGTCGTCAGGCATTGCCGGGTTGAACAGCGGTCCGAAGTTTCTGTGCAGTTCGCTGCTGATGAAGGCGAGCCATTCGACAAGCCGATAACGTTCCATCGTGCCCCAGGCCGGCGCGAGCTTTTTCTCCGGTACCCGGTCGGCCACGTATTGCATGATCGCCGGTCCTTCGGTCAATCGCTGGCCGTCGCCGAGTTCGAGCAGCGGGACATAGCCGTGCTGGTTGATGGCATAGTAGTTGGCGCCATCGTCGAATGTGTGTGTGTTCAGATCAACGCGCACGGGCGCGAAGGGTAGCCCCGCCTCACGAAGGACGATGTGAGAGGCAAGCGAGCAGACGCCGGGACTGTAATAAAGCTTCAAGATAGAACTCCTGGGAAATGCGAGGAAATAGCTGCGATCATGCAGAGTGCGGGAACTTCCCTCCCGCTCGGTCGTCGTCCTTCATCCGCGCGGCGTAATCGGCGCCCTCTTGCCCCGGCCCCATAGGATGAACGCCGACAGGGCAAGCAGGATGATGTTGAGCGGAATGGCAGCGGCTTCACCGCGTGATAGGTGAAAGATCATCGCAGCGATCTGCAGCAGCACGCAGCCGAGCGCCGCCAGCACGGTCAGGCGCGGCTGGGTGCGGGTCAAGGCCGGCAACAGCACGCCCGCGCCTCCGGCAAAATCGATGATACCCATGAGGCGCAGAAACCATGCGGGAACCTCGCCCGGCCATACCCACATCGCCGCCAGTTGGTCGACCTGCATGAAAAATTTCATGCAGCCAAACAAGACGAAGGCGGCGAAGACGAGCACCTGCGCGGCCCACAGTCCGATCTGGAGCGTTTTTCCCGCAGGTGCAGCCGAAACAGTCGCGGCGTTGGACATATGAACCCCTTGAATAGTGTTGATGCGTCGGAATTGGCATGCAGTCGCAGCCGAGCCGAACAGATAAGGCTGGAAGCTCATCGTGAAAACCGCTATTTTATCGCACAAATTCATCGATAGGATCGATAAGATATGCAGCCACAGCCGACGTTGGACCAGCTTCAGGTGTTCCTTACCGTTGTGGAGAAAGGCAGTTTTTCGGCTGCATCGCGCGCCCTCAATCGAACGCAGTCGGTGGTCAGCTATACGATCGCCAATCTCGAGGCGCAGTTGAGGGTGGAGCTTTTTTCGCGTTCCGGCACCAAGCGGCCGCAGCTTACGGACGCCGGCAGATCCATCCTCGAAGATGCCCGCCGCTTGCTCGGCGATCTCGACCTGATGCGGGCTCGCGTCAGGGCCTTGAGCGACGGCCTGGAGGCAGAGCTCTACGTTGCGATGAGCGGCATCGTGCCATCGGACATCGTCGTCGATGTGCTGCATGCCTTCCGGGAGCATTATCCGACTGTCTCCCTAAGCGTTACAGTTGGCTCGCTTGGGATCGTTATGGATGCCGTTATCAACGGCACAGCCATCATCGGCTTTGGCGGCGCCATGCCAAACGATCAGATCATTTTCGAACGGATCGGCCAGTCGGGCATGATTCCCGTCGCGGCCTCGGATCATCCCCTTGGCGTGCTGGGCCGACCATTGACTCTTAGCGATGTGCGGGATGAAACACAGCTTGTGGTATACGACGCCTCGAGATTGACCACGGGGCGGGATTTCAATGTATTCTCCCTGAAGACTTGGCGGGTCAGCGACAACGCGACGAAACACCTATTCATCCGTGGCGGATTGGGCTGGGGCGGGCTTCCTGCGTCGTTGGTCAAGGATGACCTCGTGACTGGCCGTCTTGTCCAACTCCAGTTTCCTCTTTTTGACCAGAGGGAGTACCCGATCTACGCGATACGCAATGTTGCAAACCCGCTGGGGCCTGCGGCGAGATGGCTTGCTTCGGAGATCCAGGCAAGGCTTTCACGCGAGGCCGGAAATATAGCAAGCTCTTGATGTTAAGTCCTAGCTGCCGAGGAACTCCTTACGTTCGAAAACCGCGGCAAGCACCCGCGTCCCCATATCCGCCTCCTCCTCCGAAAGCCCGGAAAACCCGAGCAGCAGCCGTGACCGATCCGTCGAGACCACGTTCATGCGAGACAGCGGCATCACCACCACGCCCTTCCTCAGCGCCGCAGCGGAAACAGCCGTGTCATCATCCCAGCTACCCTTACTGCGAACCGTGAGGTTGATCCCCTGATCCGGCAGCAGCACCGCCAGATGCTCCGCCAACCGTTCGCTCAGAACCCCCGCCAGCAGATCGCGCGAGGCCCTGAGCCGTTCCCTCAGGCGCCGCAGATGCGCGGGGAAATAGCCCTCCGCGAGAAAATCGGCGATCACTCGCTGCTGGAAGCTCGGCGGGCAGCGGTCGACGGCGGGGCGGACAGCGCGGAAGGCGGGGACCAGATCGGCGGGGACGACGAGGTAGCCGATGCGCAGGCTCGGCAGCAGCGCCTTGCTGAAGGTGCCGGTATAGAGAACGCGGCCCGCCTTATCGAGCCCGTGCAGCGAGGCGATCGGGTGGCCCTGGTAGCGGAACTCGCTGTCGTAATCGTCCTCGATGACCCAGCAGTCGTTCTCTTCGGCATAGGAGAGCAGCCCGAGACGGCGCGAGAGCGAAAGAACGGAGCCGACCGGATATTGGTTGGAGGGCGTCACATAGAAGGCGGCGGGCGGCGGGAGCGTGCCGTCGAGCAGTAGCGCAATGTCGATGCCATCGCGGTCGACCGGCAGGCCGACGATCTCGATGCCGTTCAGCGCGAGGCATTGGCGGGCCGGCGGATAACACGGGTCCTCGACAACGGCCGTATCGCCTGGAGTCATCAGCACGCGGAAGGCAAGGTCGAGCGCCTGCTGCGTGCCCGCCGTGATGAAGATCTGTTCCGGGCTGCAGCGCACGCCGCGCGAAACGGCGAGATGGGCGCTGATGGCCGCACGTAAAGCCTTCTCGCCTTGAATGTCGCCATAGCCTTCGAAGGCATAGTTCATATGCCTTGCCGCAATGCGGTTCAGAAGCCGGGCCGTGCGTTCGTCATGAGCGATGCGGCCGGTGACGAACGGGAGCAACTTCTGCGGCTCGAGGCTCGGTCCGCGGGTGAGGATCGCGGTCGCGGCGGCCGATACGCCACGGCGGATCGGCTGCGCGCTGGCGGCGCTTGAGGGATCGATGGGGGCCGCACCCTCGGGAAGGGACGAGGCGATATAGGTGCCGGAGCCATGGCGGGCGACCGCAAAACCCTCCGACATCAGGATTTCATAGGCTTCGGCAACCACGCCGCGCGAGATCGCCCATTCCGCCGAGGCAAGCCGCGTCGAGGGCAGCCGCTGGCCGCCCGTCAGCCGCCGCTCGGTGATGGCATTGCGCAGCGAGAGATAGAGCTGGCGCGGCAAAGGCGCTGACGACGACGGATCGATCGTCGGCCGGAACGATGCCGATGGTCCTTCGCGTCTTCTCGTCAGCGTCATGAATCCTCCTCAGTGACCGGTTCAAGTGGCCCACCCGCCGCAGGCAAAGTGGATCTTCATATCGCCACCAAACTGCATTTAGATCGAGCCACTTTCAAGCGAATCACATTCGCAGTGCCTGACGGAGACGACATGAACCAAGCAAAGCTCGACGTGCCCTATTTCAGCCAGTGGGAAACGCCCGGGATGACCCTGCCGGTACTGGCCGAAGGTCCCGCCGCCCTGCATCGCGATGTCAGGTGGAAAAATTCCGGAGCCGAGACAATTGAGGAATATGCGCGCTGGGCGGTGAATGTCTGCGGCATGGCCTGCCTGAAAATGATCCTGGCCGCCCGCGGCGAAGCCCATCCGATCCTGTCGCTGGCGCGCGCCTGCACAGCCTATGGCGGCTATGTGATCAACGAGGCCGACGCCTCGATCAAAGGGCTGATCTATGCGCCCTTCGTGACCTTCGTGCGCGAGCGCTTCGGGCTTTCGGCCGACGTGAGGACGCAGGTGCCGGCGGAAGGGATTCGCGAAGTCCTCACAGACAAGAGCTTCTTCATCGCCTCCGTCAGCAGCATGATCCGTTGGCCGGAGCGCGAGCCGCCGGCCAAGGGCGGCCATCTCGTGCTGGTGACGGCAGCCGATGAGGAGAGCGTGCGCTTCCACAACCCGTCCGGCCATGACCGCGCCAGCCAGGCCGATGTCACCCTGCCGCTTGCCACGTTCGACCGCTTCTTCGCCAACAGAGGCATCGCCGTCGGCTTCTGAAGCTGTTCTCTCAAGGAGATTTTGATGAGCCCTTCCCGATCCAGGCTGCGCATCGCCGTGCTTTTCGGCGGCCGCTCCAGCGAGCACGACGTCTCGGTGATGTCGGCAACCAATGTGATGCGCGCGCTCGACCCCGAGCGCTATGACGCCCTGCCCGTCTTCGTCAGCCGCGATGGACGCTGGCTGCAAAGCCGCGTCAGCAATGGCGAACTCGACAGGCCAGAAGCCGGCACCGAGCTCTGCCTCGTGCCCGGCGGGCGCGGACGGTTACTGGCTATCGCACCCGATGGAAAAGCGGCCGAAGCAGGCAGGATCGACATCGTCTTCCCGGTCCTGCATGGGCTGCATGGGGAGGATGGCGCCGTCCAGGGGCTCTGCCAGGTGGCGCGCGTACCGCTTGCCGGCTGCGGCATTCTAGGCTCGGCAACGGCGCTCGACAAGCATATCGCCAAGCAGCTTCTGAAGGCCGCTGGTCTGCCGGTCGCCCGCTCGGTGACACTCGATCAGGCCGCACCCCCTGCGCTCGAAACGCTAGAAACCGAACTCGGCCTGCCACTCTTCATCAAGCCGGCCCGCCAGGGCTCCTCGGTCGGCGTGCGCAAGGTCTCGGGCAGCCAGGAATTCGGCCCCGCCCTCACGGAGGCTTTCAGCCATGACCGCAAGCTCATCGCCGAGGAATTCATTGCCGGACGGGAGATCGAATGCAGCGTGCTGGAAGATGCCAAAGGCGGCCTCTTCGTCTCCCGCCCCGGCGAGATCGCGCCGGCCGAAAACCACGGCTTCTACAGCTACAACGCCAAATATATCGATGATAACGGCGCGACCCTAAAGGTCCCGGCCGAGCTGCCCGCCGACGTGGAAGAGAATATCCGCGCCATGGCCGCCCGCGTCTTCCGCGCGCTCGGCTGCGACGGCATGGCCCGCGTCGATTTCTTCCTGATGGAAGACATGCGCTTCGTCGTCAACGAGGTGAACACCATTCCGGGTTTTACCGATATCAGCATGTATTCCAAGGCGATGGCTGCGAGCGGAATCGGCTATCCTGAAGTCATCAACCGGCTGGTGGATCACGGGTTAGCAAGAGCAGCATGAAGAGGCCGTGGGGCGGACGGAGCCGGGCGCCTTTGCAGTTGAAGAGATCAGAACCGTCGGCATCCTGTTCCGGTTTAACTAAGCAGCTGGTTTGAAATTCTTTGGCATAAGCAATTATTATGGAACCACGCCGCAGGTCCAGCATTCCGGTAATGTCGCGCTTGCGAAAAACACGAGCAACCCCTTTAATCGAATCTCCCCCGGACGGCCATGCTTTCCCGGACGATCAGTCGACTGGGAATAACCCTTCGCATAGCTGATGGGCTTTCCGTTTTCTCGATGGCCTCCAGAAGCATATCGACTGCCGCCGTGCCCATCTCCTCCGCAGGCTGCTTAATCGTCGAAAGCGGCGGCGAGCAGAAGGCGCAAACAGGGGAACCATCGAAGGAAACGATCGAGAGATCCTCCGGGATGGCAAAACCCATCTCCCTCATCCTGCTCATGAAGGAGATCGCCATGTCATCGCTGGTCGCAATGACAGCGGTTGGCTTCTCAGCAAGTGCGGCAAAATCATCGGCAGCCTGAAGACCGATCTCGAAGCCCTGCTGGTAATCCAGCTTGCCACCCGAACGGACCACTGCCGTTTCTGGGAGCCCGGCCTCCCGAATGGCCTCCAGCACGCCGCCGAAGCGCTCGACATCGTGGTAGTTGCCCTCCGGACCAGCCAGATAGAAAAACCGGCGATGGCCGAGACCGATTAGTCTTGCAGTCGCCTCCCGAACGGCTTCGCGATCGTTGGTTACGACGCTCGGCACACCGGATGCACTCATATCCAGCAGCATGGAGACGATCGGCAGGCCGGCATTGGCAAGTGAGCGCCCTTCCAGTTCCGGCAGCTTGGACGCCAGAATGATGGTGCCGCGGACCGTGCCGCCGAAAGCCAGATTGAGGATATGCCGCTCGGAAGCTTCGTCACGGGCAAGGTTGGCAATCATCAATGTATAGCCGCTCTGGAGCAGCGACTTGTTGATGGCCTGCAGCACCTGCGGGACGATCTGCGACGCGCCGTAATAGAGCGATCCCGGCAGGACGATCATGATGATGTTGGACTTGCCGACCCGCAGACCCCGCGCCATGGCATTGGGCGTATAGCCCAGTTGCTTGGCAGCGGCATCGATCTTGGCGCGTGTCTTTTCGTTGACGCGTCCGGGGTTGGCCAGCGCCCGGCTGACTGTGGAAATCGCCACGCCCGCGAGTTTCGCCACATCGGCCATGAGAGGCCCGGACTGCTCCTCCCCGAGCATATCCTTGTTTTTGCTCACGTTTGTTTGTCCCTTTCGGATGCTCATGGCTGCAACTCTAAGGCAAGCTGTGATTCAGAGCAAACGTTTGCCAATATTCGCTTGCATAAAAAAACAGCTTGGCTATTATCTCATCATGGCAAACGATTGCCAATCTTAATGCGTTGAAATCACATGGCTTCCAGAATGCGAAACCACGGTTTTCGCAAACGGTACGCCATGTCTTAAGAATGGCTGGCCATGACGACTGATGAAAGGCTCCGCTTCGGCGTTGATCTCGTGACGTTCTTCCATCCCGGCTTCTGGGAGGTCGAAAATTATGACGCCATCATCGAGCACGCCCGAACCGAGCCGCGCGCCTTCTGGGGCAAGATCCTCGACAACGTCCAGGCATCCGGCGTCACCGGCGTCGAACTGACCTTCTCCCCGTTCAACTGGCAGGATGCCGTCAAGACCTACGGCTCCGTCGAAGCCTTTGCCGGCGAACTGTCGCGGCGGGGGTTGACGCTCTGCAGCGGCTTCTTTGCCGAACTTGAAGCCGCCGGCGATTTCACCAAGGCGGAAGCCCAGGCAGCGATTATCGCCAAAGCCGAGAAATATGCAGATTTCCTCAAGGCCTGCGGCAGCGACATCATGGTGATCGGCGCGCCGCTGCGCCAGACCCTCGGCGCCCAGCCGGTGGAGTTTTATGACTTCGACCGAGCCAAGATGATCGCCGACTTCCTGAACCGGCTTGGCGCGACCCTCTATGCCCGTGGCGTTCGCCTTGCCCTTCACACCGAAGCGCATTCGATCTTTGCCGCGGCCCGCGATGTCGATCTGATGATGATGCTCACCGATCCGGCCTATGTGCATATGTGCCCGGATACGGCGCATATCATCGTTGCCGGTTCCGATCCGATCCAACTTGTCGATCGCCATCACGAGCGCATGATCATTGCCCACTGGAAGGATGCGGTCGGCCCGATGCCGGCCGACACCCCGATCGACGAGCATATCCATGACCGCCATCGCCCATATTTCTGCGGCTTTGGTCTCGGAAGGGTCGATTGGCCGGCCTGGACGCGGCTGCTGCGCGACCGTCGCTATGAAGGCTGGGCGATCCTCGAACTCGATGCCGCGCCGGACCCCGTCCGCGACATTGCAAACGGGCTGATGCTCGTCCGGCAGGCGCTCCTGCCGATCTACCGCTGATAAATCACTCCCAAGACGACAAACGCCCCGCCAAGAGGGCCTTTTCAAGAGGTGGAACGATGAAGAAGATGATGAAGCTTTTTCTGGCCGGTGTTGCATTCGCCGGCTTTCTGACCACGGCCAAGGCGGAGGACAAGCCGACGATCGAAATGCTGTCGTCCTGGACGTCAGGCGGCGAAGCGGCCGCGCTCAACGTCATCAAGACGGAATTCGAAAAGCGCGGCGGTGTCTGGAAGGACTCTTCCATCGCTGGCTTCGGGGCTGCGGATGCGGCCTTTCAGAACCGCGTTGTTGCCGGCGACCCGCCGGGCGCCAAGCAGGGCGTCATCGGCCTCGCCGCCGCCGATTTCGTAAGCCAGGGCCTGTTCAATTCGATCGATGACGTCGCCAAGGCCGGAATGTGGGCGGATGTGCTGCCCAAGTCGATCCTCGACCTCATTTCCTATGATGGGCAGGCTTATCTCGTGCCGACCGGCGCCCATGGCGAAAGCTGGGTGTTCTACTCCAAGGAAGCCTTCGAGAAAGCCGGCATTGCGGAAGAGCCGAAGACCTGGGACGAATTCTTCGCCGGCCTCGACAAGCTGAAGGCTGCCGGTCTCGTGCCGGTTGCCTGGGGTGGCCAACCCTGGCAGCAATCCAAGGTCTTCAACATGATCCTCCTGTCCCAGGTCGGGATCGATGGCTTTCTGAAAATCTACGTCGACAAGGACAACAGCGACGCTTCGGTCGAGGGCGTGAAGAAGACACTCGAGATCCTGCGCAAGCTGCACGGCTATGTGGACGATGGTGCTGCCGGCCGCAACTGGAACGATGCGACCGCAATGCTCATCACCGCCAAGGCCGGCGTGCAGTTCATGGGCGACTGGGCCAAGGGTGAATTCACCGTCGCCGGTAAGGAAGCGGGCAAGGATTACGGTTGCATGATCGTTCCGGAATCGCCGGGCATGGTCTACATTGCCGACTCCTTCTACTTCCCGAAGACCGGCAACGCCGAAACCGACAAGGCCCAGAAGCTTCTGGCCGAGGTCGTGATGGACCCGGCGGTTCAGGTCGAATTCTCGCTTAAGAAGGGCTCGGTTCCCGCCCGTTCGGACGTCGACAAGTCCAAACTCGATGCCTGCGCCCAGAAGGGTGTGGAACTGATGAGCGCCGGCGCGATCGTTCCGGATCAGGCAATCGTGCTGACCCCGCAGCAAGTCGGGGCACTCGACGACTTTGTTGATGAATACTGGAACGGCGGCTCCGACGATGCGGCTGCTACAGCCGAAAACTTCTTCGCCATCTTCGAGTAAGATCACGCAGACGGCGCCGGACCCGTTCCGGCGCCAAGTCACGCCGCTTTGCGGCGCGACCTCTGCTGCCCATCCGTCAACGAACTGGCGATGTCCATGAAACGCAAGACCAATCTATCCGCAACCTTAGCGCTCCTGCCGACCTGGCTCGTTGCCGCGGTGGTCTTCATCGGCACCATGGCCTGGTCGATCAATCTGTCGTTTACGAACTCGACGATCTTCCCGTCATCGTCCTATGTCGGCCTTGCGCAATACGCGAAGCTGTTTTCCTCCGTCAAGTGGCTCGCCTCGCTTCATAACGTCCTGATCTTCGGTGTTCTCTATGTCGGCGGCTGTCTGCTTCTGGGCTTTCTGCTCGCCGCAGCGCTTGATCGCAAGATCCGCTTCGAAAGCGCCTTCCGCACGATTTTCCTCTACCCCTATGCCATGTCCTTCGTCGTGACCGGCCTGATCTGGCAATGGATGCTCAACCCGACGCTCGGCATTCAGGCGAGTGTACGCTCACTCGGCTGGGAGAGCTTCGTGCTCGACTGGGTAGTAAATCGCGACGTGGCAATCTACGCGCTGGTGCTTGCCGGCGTCTGGCAGGGTGCTGGCCTCGTCATGGTCATCGCACTTGCTGGCATGCGCGGCATCGAAGCCGAGCAATGGAAGGCGGCTAGGATCGATGGCATTCCGGTCTGGCGCATCTATGTCTCGATCATCCTGCCGCAACTTGGCCCGGCGCTCGCCGCCGCTGGCATGCTGCTCGCCATGGGCGTCATCAAGACCTACGATATCGTCGTTGCCATGACCAATGGCGGCCCCGGCAATGCAACCGAAGTGCCGGCCAAATTCATCATGGACAATCTCTTCGGGCGTCAGAACCTCGGCCTTGCCACGGCAGGTGCCACGGTTCTCGTGCTCGGCGTGATCATGATCGTCGCTCCATTCCGCTACGCCATGCATATGCGCAGCAAAGCCAAGGGAGCCTGCTGATGGCCCGCCTCCAGCCCAACGGCCCGAAGCCGACGCAGATCACCGCCGGCCGCATCGGCCTCTATGTTTTCCTTCTCGTTGCGGTGCTGTTCTTCTCGCTGCCGCTCTACACGATGGTTGTCACCTCGCTGAAAACCATGGACGAAATCCGCCTCGGCCAGATCTTCTCGCTGCCGTCGAAGCTGGATTTCTCCGCCTGGGCGACAGCGTGGTCCGGCGCCTGCATGGGCACGGTCTGCGTCGGTATCCGCAGCGGCTTCTGGAACTCGGTGCTGATTACCGTTCCTTCCGTCGCGCTCTCCGTCTTCGTCGGCGCCGTCAATGGCTACGCACTGTCGCTCTGGCGGCCGCGTGGGGCAAAAGTGCTGTTCGGGCTGCTGATGGCAGGCGGGCTCATCCCCTACCAGATTTTCCTCTATCCGATGGTCCGGGCCATGGCGACAATCGGTCTCTACAACTCGCTGGCCGGGATCATCCTTGTCCATGTCATCTTCGGCCTGCCGCTGGTGACGTTGCTGTTTCGAAACTACTTCGTCAGCGTGCCGGAAGAGCTGTGCAAGGCGGCGCGCGTCGATGGCGCGGGATTCTGGCGCATTTTCTTCGAAATCATGCTGCCGATCGCCGTGCCGATGGTCGTCGTTGTGTCCATGCTGCAGTTTACCGGCATCTGGAACGACTTCCTGCTCGGCCTCGTCTTTGCCGGCCGCGACAACCTGCCGATGACGGTCCAGCTCAACAACATCGTCAACACCACCATGGGCGAACGCACCTATAACGTGAACATGGCGGCGACGATCCTGACCGCCCTTGTTCCGCTCGCCATCTATTTCCTGTCCGGCCGCTGGTTCGTGCGCGGCATCGCCGCCGGCGCGGTCAAGGGGTAATGCTGCCATGCAATCCGCTGTTTCCATCAAGGACCTGAAGATCGCCTATGGCGACCACACGGTCATCGAGAAGATGTCGCTCGACATCGCGCCGAAAGAGTTTCTGGTTCTGCTCGGACCGTCCGGCTGCGGCAAGTCCACGCTCTTGAACGCGATCGCCGGCCTGCAGGATATTACCGCCGGCGAGATCTGGATTTCCGGCAAAAACGCCACCTGGGAGGAGCCCAAGGATCGCGGCATCGGCATGGTCTTCCAGTCCTATGCACTTTATCCCCGCATGTCGGTGCGCAAGAACCTCTCCTTCGGGCTGCGTGTCGCCGGCTTGCCGAAGACGGAAATCGAGGCGCGTGTCGCACGCACCTCCGCACTCCTTCATCTCGACAAACTGCTGGATCGGCGCCCGGCCGAACTTTCCGGCGGCCAGCGTCAGCGCGTTGCTATTGGGCGCGCGCTCGTCCGCCAGGTCGATGTCTTCCTCTTCGACGAGCCGCTTTCCAATCTGGATGCGAAACTGCGCAACGAACTCAGGGTCGAGATCAAGAAGCTGCACCAGAGCCTCGGCAACACGATGATCTACGTTACCCACGATCAGGTGGAAGCCCTGACGCTGGCGGATCGCATCGCCATCATGCGCGACGGCGTGATCCAGCAGCTGGCATCGCCGGCGGAAATCTACCATCGCCCGGCAAACCTCTTCGTGGCAGGCTTCATCGGGGCTCCGGCGATGAACTTCATCGAGGGACGCATCGAAACCGGCAATGGTTCGCCCATGTTCCAGAGCAATGGGCTCAGCTTCGATCTCTCCGGCTATGGCTTCAAGACGCCTCCGGCGTCCGGACCCGCGACCCTCGGCTTCCGCCCGGACCATCTGGTGCTCGATGGCGCGGCAAGCGGCCTGCCCACCATTCCCGGACGCATTTCCGTCGTCGAGCCGATGGGATCGGAGGCCGTGCTCTGGTTCGACTGGGCCGGACAAAGCCTCTCGCTTCGGCTCATGGGCGATGTGACGCTTCAGCCCGGTGACGCATTGTCTCCAGGCCTCGACATATCAAAGGCATCGCTCTTCGGGGCAGACGGATCACGCCTGTAACGCTGATCGCATGTGTTTTTCTGCAATGTCCTGGAGGCGCTTCTCCGAACATTGCTCCACGACAGGATTCGGACTGACATGACTGAAATTATCTATGATGCGCTGGTGATCGGCTCCGGCGCTGCGGGCTCGTTTGCGGTCAAGGAACTGACGGCGCAGGGATTGTCGGTTCTTCTTCTGGAAGCCGGTCCCGATGTCGGACCCAAGGATTTCGATCCTTCCCGCAAGAAGCCGCCGGCGAGCAGCATCAATATCTGGGAACGTGCCCGTGCCACCGTAAAAGGTCAGCCGATCCAGGCCCGCGCGGCTTTTTTCACCGAACGCTTCAGCCATTTCTTCGTCAACGACCGCAAGAACCCCTACACGACGCCGAAGAGCGAGCCCTTCCTCTGGATCCGTGGCCGCCAGAGCGGCGGCCGGCTGCACAGCTTCGGGCGCGTGCTGCTGCGCTGGACCGACGAGGACTTCAAGATCCATTCCAAGACTGGCAAGGGCGTCAACTGGCCGATCTCCTACGACGAGATGGCTCCCCTTTACGACGAAGTCGAGAGCTATCTCGGGCTCTATGGAAACAAGGATAATGCCTCTACCCTGCCCGATGGCGTCTATGCCAAGCCCGCAAGCCTCACCCCGGCGGAACAGACCTTCAAGCAGACGGTCGAGAGCCGCTGGCCAGACCGGCATGTGGTCTCCTGGCGCTATATCGCACCGGATGCCGCGCGTGTCCCGAAGCCGCTGAAGGAGGCGCTCGCAAGCGGCAATCTGACGGTGAAATACAACGCCGTTGTGCGCCGCATTACCACCGATGACACGACCGGTCGCGCAACCGGTGCGGAATTCATTGATCGTACCTCGGGTACGCTATCGACCGCCCGTGCGGCCATGGTCGTACTTGCGGCATCGCCAATCGAAAGTGTCCGGCTTCTCCTGAATTCGGCCTCCGCCAGACATCCGGGCGGACTTGGCAATAGCTCCGGGGCGCTCGGGCGCTATTTCATGGACCAGCTGCCGTGCCTCGCCTTCGGCTCCTTCTCCGGCGCGAAAGGCTGGGCGCAGGATGAATCCGCGCCGACGGACCCCTTCTACAATCCCTCCGGCGGCATCTTCATTCCCCGTTTCGGTGAAGGCGATACGTCCCGTGGCGATTTCGCCTATCAGGGTAGCGTCGGCCGCGCGCCGGTGTTGGATCAGGAGGATGCCCGCCTTGCCTTCTTCGGCTTCGGCCGCATGCTGCCCTATGCTGACAACCGCATCACGCTGGATGCACGTCGCAAGGATGCCTGGAACATTCCCGTGCCGCATATCCGCTGCGTCATGCAGGCGGAAGAACATGCCTTGCTGAAGCGGCAGGAGGGAACGCTGATCTCGATGATCAAATGTGTCGGTGGCGATCTGGAATTTATCGGCTCGCCGACCGGCCTGAAGGAAATGGGCAAGGGCGCGTTCCCCGAGGCCAGCGCCTTCAGCCGTTTCATGTTCCGCACATGGTTCAAGAAAACCATGTGCATCGGGGCTGCCATTCACGAGACGGGTGGCGCCCGGATGGGTGAAACGCCGGAGGCATCGGTTCTCAACCCCTACAATCAGCTCTGGGATGCACCAAACCTCATCGTCACAGACGCCAGCGCCTTCCCCGGCAGCGGCATTGCCGGCACGACGTTGACGGTTATGGGATTGACGCTACGCGCTTGTAGAAATCTCGTGAAACAGCATCAGCGAGGTGATTTTTCAGCTAGATGATCAGTGACCTCGCCCCGTTGAAATAATCCATTTTGAAGTAAGCTCTGGCCCATTGAGAGGACCAGGGAATGAAACGCAACCGTTTTACGGACGAACAGATCATCGGCATTCTGAAGGAGCAAGAGGCACGCCGGTCTCGGAGCTTTGGCGCAAGCACGGCGTCAGCGATGCCAGCATCTATAAGTGGAAGGCCAAGTTCGGCGGCATTAACCCATCTAAGGTCTTGAATGGATCAGAACCAACGACCCTGTTATTACAAATCCCTGTCGGGTTCTGTACGCAGGCTGAACGAAGCGGACACTCAGGCAAGGTCAAACCTTGCCCAAACCCTTCAGCCCGTCCGTCTGAAAACCCGCTCGGGATCCCGAACCTTAGGCAGCTTCTCTTTTAGATCGGTCTCTCAGGTTCGCGGAACGCAACGTCAAGTTCCTCTCTGCAGTAGAGTCGCCAACATTTTTGACATCTCTAGCCATTCGCGGTCAGTGCCTCGAGTTAGGGTCGAATGACCGTAGCGACCGCTCCGCGCTCGGATGCCTGGCATTTTCGCTGGGGTCTTCTTGCGTTGGCGCAGCGCTTCCTGAAGGCCTTCGATCGCCACGGATAAGGGAACACAAGCTTTCGAAACTGGATCCCGTACCGTCACCTGCTTGGGCCAATTTAGTCGGAGCGGCCTCTTCGTTGAACCGACGCCACGAAGCGATTTACAGCATTGCGTAACCACCGGCTCATATCTCCCGGGAATGCAACAATAGCCTTGCGCCGCTCGAGAACAGCAATCCTGACGTATTTGTTGATGTCGATGGGAGCTTCTCGCTTAGAAAATACCTGTTGAGATGGTCGGTCGTCCATGTGGATTGTCCTGGTTCGCCTTGCAGAACTCCTTGTTTATTCCTTCCCCAAAGAAGGATAATTATCTAACTTGGTGCGACACTCATGACTGGAGTTCACGAATATGCCCGATGCGCATCAGATGGCGGCGTTCGTGCGCGTTGTGGAGCTTGGCTCATTTGCCAAAGCTGCAGAGGAATTGCGCCTGACGCCTTCGGCGCTGTCGAGGCTCGTCTCACGGCTTGAAGACCGGCTTGGTGTGCGGCTCCTCACGCGTACGACGCGAAAACTGGCGCTGACAATGGAGGGCGCGCTTTATCTTGAGCGATCCCGCGAAGTGCTCGACCTGATCGCTCGGACCGAAGCGGACGTGTCGTCGTCGCGAACAACGCCCAAAGGCCTACTTCGCATTAATTCCAGCACGGGCTTTGCCCGCCAGACACTTCTCCACGCGATACCCGTGTTCCTCGCGCGCTTTCCGGATATTTCGGTGGACCTCACCTTGACGGACCGGCTCGTCGATCCGGTTGCCGAGCAGGTCGACATCATCATCCGGGGCAGCCCATCGGCTGGCTCCGACCTTGTGGTGCGCCGTCTAGCCGAGGGCCGCCGCCTCATTTGCGCTTCGCCGAACTATCTCCGCAAACATGGAACGCCGCGATCGGCGGCCGATTTGACGCGCCACAATTGCATAGCGCTCTCCAATCAAGCCACTGCCACGACTTGGCCGCTGGCTACCGATTCAGGCATCGAGCAGTTCACGCCCAAAGGCCGCATCAGTTGCGACAATGTCGGAATGCTGTTCGACCTCGCGGTTGCTGGCCACGGCATTGTCCGTCTGGCCGATTTCGTCGTGGGGCAGGCGGTGCACGAGGGCCGACTGGTGGAGATTCTGGCCGACGTGAACCGGTCAAACACGCTCTCGCTGTGGATCGTCATGCCGAAAGGACGGTTCTTGTCGCCGCGGGTTCAGGCGTTTCTCGACTTCATGGATGACTGGCTGAGTTCAAACCGTGGCGAACACTCCCGGCGCTAGCAGTGGCGGTGAAGCTTGCTACGATCAATTGGAAGGCCGAAGTGTGAAGTGCGCAACGGGCTGATGGGCCTTTCGCTCATCAGGCCTTTTGTCTTGAAGGAGGAGGACGAGGATGAGCACCGATCGGGAGACCGTGCGGTCCTATGATACGGTTGCGGCGGAGTACGCTGCCGAGGCCGCGGCGATGCCCGAATGGGTCGCGACAGAGATCGATGCGTTCGTGAACGAGTTGGGCGGCTCGGGCAGAGTGCTGGAGATCGGAAGCGGTGGCGGGCGAGATGCACTTGAGCTTGAGAAGCGGGGAATTAGCGTCCGGCGCACCGACATTTCAAAGGGTTTCGTCGACCTGCTTCGCGAAAATGGCTTCGAGGCCGACCTTTTGGACCCGCTGACCGAAGACCTGGCCGACCCGCAGCGTCACGGTAGGCCGTACGACGGGATCTGGGCCTGTGCCTGCCTGATTCATGTCGCGCGCGAGGATTTCAGTATGGTGCTTCGACGGCTTGCCGAGGCGACCCGGACCGGTGGCCGACTGCACGCCTCGGTTCGAGAAGGCGATGGCGAGGATGTGTCCACACACGGTAGTGCCGCAGCGCCTCGGCGCTACGTCGAGACGTACTGGCGCGAGTCTGCCCTGCGATCCGCACTCACAGGCGCCGGCTGGATCGTCAGCGAGGTACGTCGGTGCGTCGGAAAGCCCCATGATCGGTGGCTGAGCGTTCGGGCGAGTCGAGCGTGACGCACACAGGCCTTGCGGAAATGGCTGGTTGTGGCGCGACGATGAACATTTGTTTGTCGCCGCAATATCGGTTCCTGGCTAAGCAAAGATCGCCTCTATGGCCGACAAGCGGGCGCATGGCTGCCGAAGCCTTTGCAGTTGATGGGATTCGAACCTAGAAACTAGCAAACCTGAGATCTAGCAACCTATTGAAAGATCGGTGAAGTCGGCTATGCGCGATCAACCAGGAGAAGCTAAGTCAGCAACTCAAGATCAACGCCGAGGAAGACGACTTTAACTCACGGCCCCATCGGCCAATTCGGAGCCTCCCCAATTGAACGCTCACCAGCATGGCGCAGGGATCGAACGAAATTGGATTTGATCATCCCCCTACGGCTAGCATAGACAGCCAGTTCAAGCGGGAGCGAGTCAAGACCAGGGGGACGGACGATGAAGATCGTATACATCGGCAACAACCAAGAAGCGCGAAAGAAAATTCTCGCCGAAGCGGGTGACGTTCTTCTGCTGCTCTACGATCGGTGGGACGACTTCGGATACAAGAGCCGCTTCCCAACTATTTGCAGGATCGGCGGTAAGGACGTAGAACTCGGCGCGTTGCGGATCTTGTTCGCGGACCAAAAGTCTTCGCACCCGTTCCTTGCAGAACAGCGCCAGAATGGCTGGGATGGCGAGTTTCCGGTCGAAGGTGCGCACTATCTCTCGGTACCCGAGGAGATTACCTTTTACGAGCAGCTTCTGGACTTGCTCCCCGAAGGCGCTCCGCTCAAGGTCGCGGAGAGACTGCACGACGCCAGCTATCTCGCCCATGTTATGCAGGACGCCGATGCGCTCGCGATGATTGAGACTGAAGGCTTCCGAACATCCCTGCAGCGGGAGCGCTCATCTCAAAACAGCTTCGCTGACGGATGGCGTCTGCTCAACCGACAGGTACTAAATGTCGCTGATCTGAGCTTCACCTTTCGCGATCCAATGGATGAGCTTTCGACATTGCGGATGAATTTCGCGCCCAAGTCGCTGCTCCCGCACGACATCAATGTGATCATCGGCCCAAATGGTGTCGGCAAGTCCTCCTTGCTTCGTCAGATGGTGCGCGCATGGATTCAGCCTAAGCCCGGTCATAAGGCGCTCAACGGGGCCGAATTCAATCCTCGTCCAAACCTGAGCCAGCTCGTCGCGGTGTCGTACAGCCCGTTCGAGCGGATGCCGGTCGACACGGACGACGAGGAGAGTCTCGCCAAGCCTCTCAAGGATAAGGACATTTATCGCTTTTTCGGGTTTCGCGGCAGGCACGAGTCCCAAAAAACGGGCCGGCAGATGCGCATTCGTCACAGTCTTGCAGTGCCAAAGGCCAACGCCACGCGCTCGCTAATCCATTGCCTGACCGACGATCTGCGCTACAGCACCATGAAGGCATGGGCCAACAAGCTAAGAACCCTGCATCGGGTGCTCGGCAGCGCGATCACCTTCGACGTGGCGGCAGTCCGGCTGCAGGAAAACGCCCCCATCGACGAGATTGTCACGAATGATGCTTTTGAAGAGATCGAGATTCTTGAACTCGAGGAAACCGATGACGCGGGTGAAATTCAGATCGCCCGCTATGTCCCGGTCGCACCTGGAACCACGGGCATCAACGTTCCGGCCTTGCTTCAGCATGTCGATCTCGACGACGGCGTCACCTTCTTCGATCAGGGCAAACCACTGCGGCTGAGTTCGGGGCAGCGGCTGTTCTTCTACATCGTCGTCAACATTCTAGGAGTAATCCGCCGTAATAGCCTTGTGATTGTCGACGAGCCAGAGCTGTTCCTCCATCCGACGCTGGAAGTGCAGTTTGTTTCGATGTTGAAGCAGATTTTGCGGACCTATGGCTCGAAGGCACTACTAGCAACCCACTCGGTAGTAACCGTGCGTGAGGTGCCAAGCCGTTGCGTGCATGTGTTCGAAGCCACCGACGACGGTCTCGCCATAAAGACGCCACCCTTCGAGACATTCGGCGGCGACGTGCAACGCATCGCCAGCTATGTATTCGGCGACCGGTCGACTTCTAAGCCGCATGAGGCGTGGCTGCGAGAGCTGCTAGATAGGCACGGAACAGCAGACGAGCTCATCGAGGCGCTCGGTGCCGACCTGAACGAGGAGATGATCATTCAGTTGCATGCGATGGAACGCGGCAAATGGTGACGCGACTTCCCCTACCTGAAGCGTGTAGCGTCACACTCGTCGAGACCGTGGTGGCCGAACGCGCTGGAGGTCCGAACGCCCTCTATTTTAACGGCTTGGCAGCAGAGTGGCGCCAGCGCGTGGAGCACTATCTCGCGGAGCGCGGAAATCCCGAAGCCGTGCCGAGCTGGCCAGCGATTATGGCCAACCGTACCCGGTTCCTGACTCTCTATAACAGCCCGCGCGAAAACTCTTCACAGCTGCCAATCCTCAGCGCTCTGCGTGAACGCAAACTGCAATTTTGTCCGGCCTGCGGCGAGGAAGGCACCCCCAACACGCTCGACCATTATCTCCCCAAAGAGGCGTTCCCGCATTTCGCGATCACACCGGCCAACCTTGCACCGATGTGCGACACCTGCCAGCTCATCAAAGGGACCGAGACGCTCGACGATCAGGGACGCCGAATCTTCCTTCACCCCTACTATGACGACTTCCTGAACACTCAGGTAGTACGCCTTGTCATCGGCCGGCCCTTCAATGCTCCCGAGGATTTTGTACTTCAGCCCGTTCAAGACCTGCCTGATGATCTGAGCGCACTCGTACAGCGTCATATCGACGGACTGGAGCTACAACGGCGCTACGGTGCATTCTTTCGCGACGAGTATATGCGCCTCCTCCGTCTCACCCAAGAAGTTCGCAACGCCGGGCGCGACATCTGCGACGATATCCCGACATTTAAGCGCATGCATGAGCTACGCGCAGTCAACGTCTGGCCTCATATCTTCTATGCCGCCGTGTCCCAGGATGAAGAGCTGTTAGATTATCTAGCAAACGGCGACCTTCCGGCAATGCTCTAAGGCTAGACACTGATCCACGCGGTAGGACATTGTTTCCGCCCCGTGGCGTGAGGCCGAGCGGCCGAACTAGCTGGTGATGCTTGAACCAGAGCTGAGTCGCCATGGCAACTCGGAGCCAGGTGACGACGCGCCCACAACTACAGAGCACCGATCTTGCGAAGGTGGTCGAGAAACGCATGATAGGATACCCGCACTTCACCCACCCGTTTGTGCAGCTCCGCCTTCAGCACCTCGTACTGCTGAACCTTCGTTGGGTCATAGACCGTCATATCCCGATCTAGATTGAGATGGGGGGCCATGGCGTAACGATAGTCCGAAGCATTGTACTGACTGCCGGGATAGATGAAGAAATTGGCGCCGACGAAAGCATGCAGTCCCTGCGCTTGTTTTGAAAAGTCGTTATAGAGCTCGATCGTCTTCTTGTGCTGGAAGGCGAACTGGCTTTGCCGAAAAATCGTGTAAGCGTGGTGGAATGCAGTATCCTGGCTGGACCAGTAGGAGTGGTCGTCTAACAAGTTTCCTAGATACGGTTCAGGCGATGCTGGATCGGGAAGTTGTGCCGCCAAGGTGGCCCTGTCGCTTTCAATCTTTCGGCTCAAAGGGTCTAGCACGAAATACTTGAGGGTCAGAATGGCCAGCCCGATAAGAATCAGTATCCCGCCGATCAGATAATTCGCGGCTTCATCAACCTGAAAATTGGCCTTATTCAAAGCGATGAACAGGATGGGCTGCCACCATGGCCCCAACAGTCCGCCAAGACCGGCGAAGAGAAAGACCTTTCCCACCGCAGCTACAAGATGAGGTTTGTATGAAAAATGAAACCGACCATTTTCATGGCTAATCTGCAGTGACAAACAAGAAACTCCGAATTATGTGCTTGCTTTTATTATCTACTTCATATTATTCGTCCGAACCGACCGTGTGTACAGATCTGTGCAGCAGTTTAGTCGCGTCTTAGTCGTACAGGTCGAAATCCTCTGGCTCCCCATTCCAAGCAAAGTAGAGCTTCGAGCCATCCCAATAGGAGGCCCGGCCGTCAGCCACCTTCCGTTTTGCCCGCCACACGAGTTCACCATTGAGGTTGTCAATCGTCGACGCATCAAACTGAGGTACCTGTGCGCCGCGCTGACCATATCCGTCATCCGCTACGGTCTGGTTGCGGAGTGCCATTACCAGGGCGGCGTGTTTGGTCTCTTTGATGATCAGTGCAAAGCTGTTCATTGTGACATTGTAGCCGTGATTGGCATGCAAAATGCGGGGATCCCGCCGTCCCGCAACTTCGGAAATCAACCGCTGCACTGACATGGGTGACACGAGTGTCGATTTGTCCGCGATAATGCCGTTGGTCGCTCTTGCACACCAATTCACTACATCCTCGCGCTCAGCCAGCTCTATTGAATTCGGAAATCGCGCAGCAAAGCGTCGAGCCACCGGCAAATAGCTCGACGTTGTTACGAACAAAGCCCTGTGCGCTCTCTCGGCGAGGCTAATGCCGTAGAGCGCAGCGACATTCGTCAGATCGATCTTGTTTCCGACGGCATACCGCTTAGCCTGAACGACGGTGAGGATGTCACCGATTGGGTCTCTTTGCCACAGCCGAAGATCGATACCATTGTCGGCTCTGCCAGGGCCAAGTTCGGCAGTGAAGCCTTGGCTCTGGAATATGCGAAATAACAGCGTCTCGAAATCGCGCCAGTGAAGGCGATTGAGGTCGCCCGGGTTCCGCGCGAAGTGTTCGTAAAGCTCCTGGTAGACGTCCGCTGTATCGTCCGTGATAAGACTACAAACCCAGCGCCACTGAAAGTAGCGAGCAAACGCTGCTGAAAGCGCTTCATCCTCAGCATAGATAGCCATCGAATAGCCATTGACGTTTTCGTAGAAATAGCCGCGTTCTTGCAGAAGTGTAAAAAAGCTGGGTTCGTTCCCTTCGGGGTCCTCACCGCCAAGCACGGTCGAAAGGTCGCCGCCGCAGATCAGGAGCGTCACGACCGGTGGATCGGTTGGCTCGCCATTGACGTGCTCGAGGTATGCTTTAAAGCAGCAGTCAAACCAAAGGTCGCGACTCTCCGCCCATTGCTGAATTGCGTTCTCGAGCGCGACAATTTCCTCCTCGAGCGCAGTGTCAGTCCACGCCTCCATGTCAGTTCGCACTAAAGAACAACATTTTCGCCATAAATCGCTCCTTCGGGCACAGCTAAACACAGGGAATAGTATAGGCCGCGGTTCTACTTAGGTATCTCTGAAACACCGCTGCTACGCTCATACACTGTCAATTACCCTTCCCTGATGTGTAAGCAACCGCACTCGCTGCGTCAGCCTTCAACAGGCCCAATGCAACCTGGTTGGATGTTTCATTAAAGCGTCTAACAAAGCCTCCATAACCTGCATCGTGAGCAACCATCCGTCGCCCCCCAAACCGTGTTAGAAGTTGTTTGAGTGCCGGCAGAAGCGAATCGTCGATGGCTTTATCATCCTTATGTTTGATCAGACGGAAAACGCTGTTCGATTTGGCGAACTCTGCGAGTCCACTCGTAGAAAATACAGGACTGCCGATTTCGGCAGATCTCGATATCAGGATCGTGCGCACGCACCATGCTATTCTTCGGTTCACCAGAGAGCTGTTAGCGACGGCTGCACCGTAGTGGAAAAGGAACCAACCAAGGTCTGTCGCCTGCTGGATCTCCGCGTCGTACGACTGTCGCAACCGGAACTTCGATCGAAGCTCTTCCAGTTGCGCCTCAGGGTCATAGAGAGCCTTACCCTCCCGCACGATATGGCAAACGAATAAATCTCCGTCGCGCGCACGCCTCCGAAGATCGAGAAGTTGGTAAAACGACGTCGAAAGATGCCCTGTAACCGAGTGTCGCGGGGCGTCCTCCGTTGTAACCATAAGAAGATCAGTGTCCGATCGGGCATCCTGATCGCCTCTCGCATGACTGCCGAAAAGGAAAACCGCTGTCACAGGCATAGGGTCTTCCGGACTTGAGTGGACGAATCGTGGGTCATTAAGGATTGACCGCCTTCCGGAGGGCTTCGACAGACAATTTTCGCGCAACTGCTCTCGCCTGAATGACGTCCTCGACATTCTCCAGAACAAGCTGTTGCTTTTCGGGCTTCAGCGTACCAGCTGGAACGTCCAAATTGTGCTCGTTGATCAGGTAAAAAGCGACGCTCAGCCGGCTTGACACTACAAGCTGATCGTTGGTCATCTCATATTCCGCTGCGACGGCATCTTGTATCGCTCGCTCAAGGCCGGGGTTCGGGATTAAAATGAGGTCGATTGTATGGTGCCATTCGAGGTCCAGCTTCGGATCAATTGAACACAGTTGTTGCGTCCCTACTCCTTTAATGCGGTTGAGGTTGTAGTCGCGGAAATCGTTGTGATCTCTCGACCAGGCACGAACATACCAACGTCCGCCAGCGTGGAGCATCGAATGCGGTGCAATTTTCCGAATGCCGGGTGGCGTCCCTGTCAATGATTCGTATTGGATTTCAATCTCCGCATTTCGCTTGATCGCATCGAGAACGCTGAGAAGATGATGGGGGTTCGTGGCGCGACGGCGAAGCGAACTGACTACCTCGATTGGTGGCATCGCGGCAAACCAGGTATCTTCCTGCCGCATCCAACCGCTCTCGATTGCCGTCAGTTGCAGGAGAAAGCGATCCGAATACGGTCCTATGAGGGCTGGTTCGTACTCTTCAGTCCGCACATAGGTTTTGCGAGTCCGATCATACGTAAGGTTCTTGCTCGCTCGTTCTTGATAGTGAGAAATGTCGGCAGAGGCTTGTTGGGCGGATATACCAAAGAAATCCACAAGATCCTTGCGGTTGAAAAAGCCATCCCAAAAAAGGCGAAAATCTATAAATTCCAGACGCCTAAGGACGCCCCATCTAAGCTCCCGATCGTCATCGTCAGTCACGCGCATCTCCCCTTTCTCGATTCGTTTCCAAAAAACGCATCGCATTACTTGACTCGTTATGGAGTCGTACCTACCTTTTATGGAGGCACGGGGGATTACAGTCAACGTACCTGAGATAGCATGACGTGGATGGCCGTAGCGAAGTTGCTCGTCTGTCACGCAGAATTTCCGAGTTCAGTGACAAAAGGTTCGAGCAATGGCCGCGCAAACAACGCATTTCAAAGTGGACAATGGTGACATGACCCTCATCGAGACTGGCGAGGGGCGAATGATTTTGGTCGACATCAATATAAGAGCGGCTGCGGATGACCCGGAAGGCGATGCACCCGACGTGGCGAAGCAGTTGAGAAAGCGTCTCGAACGCGACGAAAGTGGTCGTCTCTACGTGGATGCGTTTCTCCTTACCCATCCCGACAACGATCACTGCCGCGGTTTGCAGAAGCATTTTCACCTTGGTCCGCTCGATGAGTTGAGTGAAGACGACGACAAGATCGTTATCCGGGAGATGTGGTCCTCGCCGATCGTCTTCCGGCGGGCTTCACGACATCACACGCTCTGCCAAGACGCCAAAGCATGGGCGAAGGAAGCCCGCCGCCGCGTCAAATTTTTCCGTGCCAACGGCTACGCCTATGACGGCGATCGGATCAAAATTCTTGGGGAAGATAGCGACGGGAAGACCGACGACCTGACGGAAATCCTGGTCAAGGGCGGTGACATTTTTCACACGATCTGTGGCGTGACCGACGCCACTTTTGGGGCACATCTTCTTGCTCCGCTTCTGGCCGACGACGATGAGGAAGCTGATTTTCTCAGCAAGAACAACTCCAGCGTCGTGATGAACATGACCCTTGGCGTAAACGACCTTGCGAACCCCAGCTACTATCTTCTTGGCGGCGACGCCGAAGTTGGCATCTGGGAACGCCTCTGGGATAAATACGGCGAGGAACCGTCGGTCTTTCAATATGATGTTCTAGTCGCGCCGCACCACTGCTCCTGGCATAGCCTGTCTTGGGACAGTTGGTCCGAGTTTGGCGAAGATGCCGAAGTCTCCGAGCACGCAAGAAGTGCGCTGGGACAGCCCTTGGATGGCGCGGCAATCATCGCAAGCAGCAAGGAGATCCTCGACGACGAGGTCGACCCTCCTTGCATCAGAGCCAAGCGAGAGTATCGCACTATCCTTGAGCCTGTGGAGGGGACGTTCACTTGCCTCGGTGAACTTTCGGGTGACGAACCTCTGGAGTTCGAAATCACGACGTCAGGAGGACCGCGACAGAAGGAGCGCAAAGCGAAATCCAACCCGGCAGCACCGGCGATCATCGGGCTTGCAGGGGTGGCGGCCGGTAGCTCGAGCGCCCTAGGCGCTCAGCCCTTCAAACACGGGTGATGCGCTTGGACCGGCAGTACTCAGCCGTCCGCCGCGCGGCGCGTCTCATTCAAGCACACCCGCGGGTAGTCCGAGTTGACGACAACATCGACGCGGGCCTGTCAATCGTGGCGCACATTGATACCGGTCTGAACAATCGATGGCGCGCTCGTGGCCATAGCGAGAACGGCGTTTTAGCGGTCGAAGCAGTGACGTTTCAGTTCTCCGAACTCTATCCTCTTGCAGTTCCAGAAGTCACACTTCGACTTGATTTCGACCGATCACATCCTCACCTTTTGCCCGGTCCTGCATCAGATGCGCCTCGGCCGTGCTATCTCGAAGGAAGTCCTCGTGATCTGCTTCGCCAGAGAGGGCCGCAGGGCCTAGTCACGCAACTCGCGGACTGGCTCGAAAAGGCAGCAACGGCCGAACTGATAAACCCAACACAAGGATGGGAACCTATTAGGCGGGATCATCTTGACGACTATGTCGAAGTGGATCCCTCGATCCTTCGCAGCCGTGTCAGTGCCGATGGAGGCGGCGCTTTCTACTATGCGCCATTCACAATGCTCGCCGACGATACCGGTTGGCGATGCTATTGCGCTCATTTCATGGATGAAACACCGCTCAGGTCAGATACGGTCAATTGGTTGAGCGAGCGATTCGGGCAAGTCGGTCTCGGTATCGTTGTTTGGTCCGGCAAGGCCTCGAGTGGCGGCCCTTTCATTGCTAAGCGTTACCTACCTGAAACCGTCTCGAACGTGTCCGATTTGTTTCGGCATGCCAGTGCCATTGGCGTCGCGGCACAACTCCGGGCACAAGTGAACCTACTGCGACAGCGACTGAGAGGTTGGTCCGGATCGTCCCCTATACTCGTCTCTGTGGTTCTCTTGGCACGGCGGCCGCTTCGTGTAATAGGCCAAGATTCGGCGATTGAACTCCTCCCTTATATCATCGAGGTCAAACGCGTGGCCGATCTTGATGAAACAAGCACCCATCCCGTCCGGCTGGCGTGCCAGCGCGACGTTATAAGCGGCACGCTCTTGCAGAGGATGTCCGGAACCGCTGGCGGCGATCCGGCCGACTGGACGTTGATAGGCGCTGGCAGTGTGGGCTCAAAGATCGCCTTGCATCTTGCCCGTGAAGGGCGGGCGCCACAAATGGTTGTCGATAACGGCTCGCTACTACCCCATAATTTCTCGCGCCACGGTCTGTTGCCGCGACCACGTGGTGAAAGCCTCTACGATGGCAAGGCCCAGGCTCTGATCAATGCAATTGGTCTACTGGGGCAACGTACCCTCGGCAATAATCGAGACGCTGTTGCGTTGTGTTCCCTTGCAACAAAGGCGGACCGCGACCGACTTTGGCCACCGGGTACCCGGTTTGTTGTTGATGCGACCGGATCTCCTGCTGTGACAGATGCGCTTTGTCTTCCAGCAGTCGTCAGTTCCAGACCGCGCGCAATTGAGACAAGTCTGATGGCGCGCGGTCACATTGGTTATCTATCTGTTGAGGGACCAGATTCAAATCCCAATTTGCAGGATATCGCCGCAGAGGCCTATCGGATCATCGCGGCTAACGAAAACCTGCGAACCCCGATTTTCGGCAGCCTTGGCGATCGCATTCCACTTGGTCAAGGCTGTTCGACGATAACCGCGCAAATGTCGGATTCAACCTTGTCTGCAACTATTCCTGCGATGTCGATGACGCTTTCGGAGTTCCTACGAGAGGGTCTTCTCACCGAGGCAGGAGAAATTTTTATCGGGGTGGTTGAGCCGAACCTGCTGGGTCAAACCTGGGCCCGCGACTCTGTTCGCCCATTCACCATTGTAGGAGGAAACACAGAAACCGCTCCAGTGGTCCGGATATCCGCTAACGTTGTAGACACTATCGACCGGGCTATTGCTGAGCGCGCAGGGGTTGAGACTGGGGGCGTGCTGATGGGACGCTATAACGAAACCACGAACAGCTTTCACATCGTCGATACGTTGCCACCTCCCGCAGACAGCCAATTTTCCGCAAGCCTGTTTCTGCTTGGTATCGACGGGCTTGCAGAAGCGATCCGGTCATATGTAGAGCGCGCGAATGGAACCATCTTTGCCTTGGGAACGTGGCACAACCATCTGCTCGATAGCCCAGCCTCGCGAACAGACCTCATCTCCGGGCTTGAAATGGCCTTCGCACAGACTTTCCCCGCGCTTCTCCTCATCCGAACACCGCTCGTCTTTCGCGGCCTCGTGATCGACAGCTTTGGCCTGAGCGACACCGATGAGGGCAAAAACAACGTCACAGTAATGGAAGTCTCTGAGGTAACGTCATGATTCCCGGTTTACCTGACACATACACATTGAGAGCGCGGATCATACCGGCCCTCATTGCAGCAATTCCCGTCTTCGTACTTGCCACGTTGTCGGTGCCTTGGGACAGGTTCAGCCTCCCTCAGGTCCTATCCTCTCTCTCTGTGGCTATCTTGCTCTTCGCGTTGTCGGATTTCGCGCGACGTCACGGACGTCGTATCGAACCAAAGATATACGCCAAGGCAGGGGGAAAACCGACGGTCACCATGCTGCGCCACCGTGATTCGACACTTGACGAGGTCACCAAAGCGAAAATCGTTGCCTTCCTCTCATCCAAGATTGCTGAGAGGCCTCCGACAGTTCAGGAAGAGGACTCGGATCCCATTCGCGCCGACGCTTTTTACGAACGTTGTGGGACATGGCTTCGGGAAAACACGCGTGACCAGAAGCGCTTCGCCATCCTGTTCAACGATAACGTTACCTATGGCTATCGCAGGAACCTCCTGGGGCTCAAACCGATCGCACTGACCCTAAACACAATCGTGCTGTTGGCTGGCTTGGCGGTTTTGTTCTACCGTTGGGATTTAGGAATCGCTGACGAGTTGAACGGCAAAATGCTTGGTGTTGCCATTATTGCATTTTTTCACTCAGTATACCTTACATTAGGCGTGACTGAATCTTCCGTGGCAGAAGCATCACGCACGTATGCGCGACAGCTTCTCCTATCCTGTGTCGCTCTCAGTGAGGGCGACGGGCCTAAAAGCAGGAAACCGAAATCATCAAGTGCGCGGCCGAGGAAAATCCTAGTGAAATAGAGCAACTGGCTGCGGTCTGGAAAGGCTAGCTGCGGCGCATCGCTTTCTTAGGTAGCATTTTTGAGCAACGATAACAAATCGTTCGAAACTTTAACCGGAGCTGCCTTTGGTCAATCGGTCCACTCATATCGTCGATGGCTTCCTTGCGCTTCGTAGCGCCCGCGCCGCGGCAGCAAGAGAGCGAGCCATTGGTCGTGAGGTATTGACCTTGCCCCTTCTCGCCGCGCGCTTGGTCGGCGGCTTCGCAACACCTGCCGGAACCGATGTGCTGTTTCCGGCGATCCATGCGGCCTTGGCCTCTGGCGGTTTTCGTGCCATCGGCGCCATTGCGGGATTGCCTGGAATGCCGCGTGCGGTGATGCAGACTTTGGATAGCGCCTGGCGAGCAGACCTTGATCTATCGGAGACAGCTGGCGTAGCGGCACGGTTCCATGACCTCGAATTGATCGAGGAGCGCATCCGCGAGCACATTCCTTCACCACATATGCTGCCGCGCGATCTTCGCGATGCCGCCGTCAAACGGGTGCATCTCGCACGTGCCCTGCTTGGACGCGTGAGGCTTGTTGGGATTGTAGAGGTCGATCCGCTCTGGCGTCCGCTCCTTAATGAGATGGCCCGCGTCACGGAACTCTCCTGGGACCTACCCCAACCCCTCGAGCAGCCGTGGTTCGAGGGAAAGGTCCGAAGAAGAGCGACGATAGCCCCGATCCATACCTCAGCCGAGGCGAGCGCTGACCCGAAGTCGGAGGTGATCGAGGCACTGCGATGGGCGCGGCAACTGTTGGCAAGCGGTGAGGTCAGGGCGGAGGACGTCGCAATCGCCTCAACCTCAACACAAGATTGGGACGACCACTTTTTGGCCTACTCCGAGAGCGCGGCACTGCCCATCCATTTTTCTCACGGCATCCCGGCATTGAGTAGAGCTGAGGGCCAGGCATGCGCGGCGTTGGCAGATATTCTTGGAAACGGCCTTAGTCAGGAGCGCATTTGGCGCATGGTCCGCCGCCTCCCGGCCCGTCCATTCGGGCAATTGCTACCCGACGACTGGTACATCGCGATCCCACGGAATGCGGGCTTGAGAACGTTCGATCAGTGGCGGGAGGCACTCGCGGTGGCGAGACCGCGGCGTGCCAGCGGCGAACGTGCCGAACAAATCCTGCTACCCGTCCTTGAGCTTCTCGCGCGCGGGCCGGAAGCTGCAAGCGAAGCAGGAACGCGACTTCTAAGTGGGGCAAGCCTGGCGATGTGGGAGGAGGCGCTGAGAAGTGCTCCGCCGCATGCTATCTCGCTCTCGCTGCAAGCTCTCCGCGTCGCCGATCAGCGTGATCCGGCCAATAGCATCGTTTGGTGTCCAGCGTCGCAGCTCGCCGCATGTCCGCGCCCATATACCCGGCTTCTTGGTCTCAACAGTCGCTCCTGGCCCCGCTCAGAAAACGACGACCCGCTGATACCGCATCATCTGCTCGACCGCCGAGAACTTCATCCCGTCGGAATAGCCGAGCGCGACCGGCTTCATTTTGAGATCATCCGCGCACATACAAAGCAGCAGCTTGTTCTATCGCGTTCGCTGCGTAACGCCAAAGGCGGACTTCAATCCGCGAGCTCGTTGTGGCCGGCTAACGAGGGCGTGCACAAGCGCGATCGTATTCCAGAACATGCATTTAGCGAAGCGGACAGGCTTTTGGCACGAGCCCGAGATGCCGGCAAGTTGGCTCATGTTCGCCAGAGCCAGCTCTGCTGGCGAAACTGGCACCGACCCTCCAAACTGACACAGCACGACGGATTGACGGATGCCAATCACCCGGCAATTGAAGCAGCGTTGGCGAGAGTCCAATCAACCACATCGCTGCAGCGGCTGTTGCGTGATCCCCTTGGGTTTGTCTGGCGCTATGCATTGGGTTGGCGACCAATGAAATTGGAGCCCGAACCACTTCAGCTCGATGCCACATCGTTCGGAGAACTCGTGCATGAGCTGATCAGTCGCGCGATAGCCGCACTCGAGCCGCTGCCCGGTTTTGCGCGAGCGACTGGTAACGAGATAGAAGCTGCCATCACCAACGCTTCCGCGGCGATTTTAAACGCTTGGCCTTTGGAGCGATCCGTTCCGCCAGCGATCCTTTGGCGCCACACAGTGAATGAGGCGGCGCGCCGGACGGCGAGTGGGCTTTCCGCAGACAGGCAGGTGCGTTCCGATACGCGCAGTTGGACCGAAGTGCCATTTGGGCAGGGAAGCGCGGCGTTGAAAGAAGTACCGTGGGATACGACAGTCAACGTCCCCATCGGAGAAACCGGTTTGATCTTCGGCGGCCGCATCGATCGGATTGATATTCGCGCCACAGGAGATGCGGCGAGGATCACGGACTACAAGAGCACCAAACCGCCACCAAGACAGCAGCGCATCACGCTGGGACAGGGGAGAGAACTCCAGCGCGTGCTCTACGCGATCGCGGTACGGACGCTCCTGCCGGAGGTAAGAAGCGTCGTCGCGCGTCTGATCTATCTCGCTGATGATCCAGCAACCTTTGAACTAAAGGGGGACGAGCTCGACGCCGCCGTGAGCGAGGCCGCGGGATATTTGTTAGGGGCGATGGCAATCTTGCGCAGCGGGCGGATTGCACCGCGTTGGGAGCAGGACGCTCATTATGATGACATGCGGCTTGCTCTGCCCGCGGACCGTGAAAGCTATCTTCGTCGCAAAGCCTCTGAGTTCCGCGAGGCGAACTACCAGGTCACCCGACTCTGGAGCGCCTCGACATGACGCTCATAGACCAGGACGCGCGTTGCCGGGCAATGACGGATTTCTCATCGATCCTGCTTGTGGAAGCGGCGGCTGGAACGGGCAAAACGTCGCTTATGGCTGGCCGCGTGGCGATGATGCTAGCCTCCGGACATGTGCCGGCCCATATCGCGGCGATCACGTTCACCGAGCTGGCGGCCGGGCAACTCGCTGGGCGGATCAAGCAAACTATTGAAGCCCTACTTCGAGGCGAAGTCCCTGCTTTCCTCAAAGCAGTTTTTCCGCATGGTCTCTCCGATAAACAGCGAGACGCGCTCGTCGACGCCTCTCCAAAACTGGATGAATTGACAGCGACGACCATTCACGGATTTTGCCAGACGATCATCCGCAGTCACGGTGTTCAAGCAGGCCTTGATCCGGGAGCTCGAGTCGTGGATGCCACCGTCGCTGACAATCTATTCATGGCCGAGCTCTCGGCATGGTTCTCGCGACGGCTTGCGGCAGACGCATCCACGGACGACCCTATCGTCGTGCTGGCGCAGGAAATTCCGCTGCAGGTCGTGGATCTTATTCGCGAGCTTGCGGTCCTGCGTCGCAAGCATCCGGACGCAAAGCCAGTCCCACCGCCGTCCGGCGGCAGACCCGACATCGATTTTGTGCAGGCCGTTGATGAATTCGATCGCTGGTGTGCAAGCCGTAATGGCGAGGAGGCTTGGCTTCGGGAAATCGCCAATGAACTGCGTCTGCTTGCCGGGCGCTACCAAGACTGCATCCCCCGCAGCAGGGATTTCACGTCCCTATGGCGGCTTTGCGATCGTGGACCTGGTCGCCTTTTCGCGGGAAAAGGCCTTGAGTTTAAGTCATACAGGGAGGTCGCAAGCGGCTTTGGTGCTGATCGAGAAGATCTCGCCAACCAGCAAATACGCGCACGTTACGACGCGACCGACACTGCGTGGAAAGGACTCATAGGTCACATCGCAAGCACGTTGGTCTGCTCGCTATCAAACACGCTTGAAGAGTTGCTGGACAGTTACCAGGAGCGTAAGCGAGCGGCGGCTGTTTTGGACTTCGATGACCTCTTGATCCACGTTCGGTCGTTGGTCCGTGACCACGAGGAGGTGCGTCAGGCGATCGGCCAGCGCTATCGATACATTCTGGTCGATGAGTTCCAGGACACGGACCGCATCCAAAACGAAATTCTGTTCTCGATCGCTGCAACAGAGGAGCGACCGGCACAATGGCAGACTGCGGTGCTGCGGGCTGGAGCGCTTTTTCTGGTCGGGGATCCGAAACAAGCCATCTATCGCTTTCGAGGCGCCGACATCGAAGCATATGAACTCTGCCGCCGGCTCATCGAAGATCAGGAGCATGGAGCCGTGCTCGAAGTGACGGCCAATTTCCGGTCGCTCAAGCCAATAATAGACCATGTGAACGCATGCTTCGAACCCGTGTTCGCGAAGCCTTCGCAGCCTCGATACGTCGCTCTCGCATCAACGCTGGTCGATGCGTCCCTCACTCTGCCCCGTGTTGCGCGGTTCACCATCGAAATCGAAACTAGCGGACGCATCTATGCAGAGACCTTTCGCGAAGCAGAGGCTAAACGGGTCGCGGACATCTGCGCCGCCCTGGTCGGAAACGTTAGCATTCCACGTGCCGACAAGACCCACATGCCACTGCGCGCAGGCGACATCGCGCTTCTGTCCCCGGGTCACACCGAACTGTGGCGTTATGAACGCGCGCTCGAGCAGCGCGGAATTGCGGTCTCCTCGCAAGCTGGCCAGACCTTAATGCGGCGCCAGGAGACCCAGGACATATTGGCGCTGCTGCGCGTTCTTGCGGACTCCTCCGATACGCTAGCTTTCGGTGCCCTGATGCGGGGGCCGCTAGTCGGTTTGAGCGAACAGGATCTCCTCGATATCACCGCTCACCTCTCCCCAGACGGTAACGAGCAAACCTTTTTCACCGTCCGTACCGACCCCGAACTCGTGCAGCATCAGGTGGCGCGAGAGGTCCTATTGGAACTGCAACGGCTGCGACGACGGGCTTCGATCGTAACACCGAGCATGATCCTGGCGGAGGCCGTGGAGCGGCTGAACGTTCGTGTCATCGTGGCGGCACGGCATGGCAGCCGCAACGCTCGCGCGCTGGCCAATCTTGACGCGCTAATCGAAAGAGCGCGCAGTTATGCGGTTGCCGGCCTACGTGCCTTCGTCCGCGACCTTCAAAATGATTGGGAGCGTAGAGCCCGTGCACCCGAAGGGCGCCTCGACGCAGCGGACCATGCTGTGGAGATTGTCACCATCCACAGCGCGAAAGGTTTGGAATGGCCGGTCGTGATCCTGGTGAATTCGACAACTGAACTCTACCGACCAGATCAATTCGTGCACCGGCAGTCGGATAACAGTCTGCATTGGATGCTCGGCGGGATCGCTCCGCCGGAGCTAGCCGCTGCGCGTGCGGCGGAAGGCCTGGAGGATGCCAATCAGCGGGAGCGGATATGGTATGTGGCGTGCACTCGCGCGCGGGAGTTTCTGTTGCTTCCCTATATACCTCAGGCATCCAAGGATTCCTGGTTCAGCTCCATCGATCTCCGCCAGCGCGACCTTCCGGAGTTGGATCTCTCGCCATTCAAACCGGTGGACGCCCCGCAATCCCCCTCTACAGCGAATGAGCAGTCGTCTGAAGCATTTGCTGCCGAACAGCGCTCGGTCGAGAAGGCAGCACCGCCGCTCATCTGGCATCGACCGAGCGAGCATGACGGCGACCATCTCGCGGACCCGTTTGACGGGGTCATCATTCTGGAGAGCCATGCTGAACGTCTTGAGGTTACCGGCGCCGGGGCGCGCCGCGGCGTAATCCTGCACAAGTTAATGGAGGAGCTTCTCACAGGTGAACTCAATGAGGAGCTCGACGCGAGCATTTCCCGGGCTAGCCAGTTGCTCGATCAATTGACCTCCGGAACCAATGTCGAGGAGCCGCTGCCTGACCCTGCCGAAATGGCGGCCGCTGCGCTGCGCGCACTCGCTTTGCCACCGATAGCCGAGATGAGGCCTTATCTTGTTCCCGAAATTGCGATCTGGGCGACCGATGAGGACGGTCTTATTTCCGGTCGGGCCGATGCATTGGCGGTCGTGGAAGGGCGGATTGATGCCGCGATCGATTGGAAGTCGGATGTGAACCCCGGCCGTGCCGTCCGCCAGTCTCACACGCGACAGCTGCTCGATTATTTGTCAGCAACTGGCGCAACCCGAGGCGCTATCGTCTACCTGAGCAGTGGTGAAATCGTCTGGGTACATCACGAGAACAGGCCCATCTCGTAGCTGAATTCTCGTTCACTCGTTCATTTTTTCATCGTACCCCCCATGCCCGAAACCTCCCCCTGCCGGTCATCTCGCGCAGCCCAAGCTTCTCGACGATCCGGAGCGCCGCCCGCGGCGTCACCTTTAGCGTTTCGGCGACCATGGCCTGCGCCAGTTCGGCAAGGTCGCGCCGGGCTTCGAGCAGATCGACGCGGCCGTGCAGCTATTCGAGGATCGCCGGCCGGGGCCGCGTTCGCTGGTCGTCAGCACCACGCCCTCCTTTGCCGCCTGCTGGCTTATGTCACGCCTCGGCGGCTTCGCTTCGCAGCATCCCGAGATCGAGATTCGAATTGAGACCTCGGTGCAGCTCGCGGACATGGCGAGCGGCATGGTGGACGTGGCAATCCGGCACGGTTCCGGCGACTATCCCGGCCTCGATGCCGCGTTGCTGTTCTCGCCTCGGTTCGTGGCGGTCGCAAGCCCGTCGCTCCTGCTCGATGGCCCTTTGAACGATCCGGCCGAATGCCTGCTATCCGCTCCTGCAGGATCGCGACCGGGCCGACTGGCCGGCCTGGCTCGAAGCGCAGGGCGTCAAGCCGGCTCGCAACGCGACGAAGGGGCCGAGCTACGCTGACGACGCATTGCTGATCCAGGGCGTCATTGCCGGCTAGGGCCTCGCCATCGTGCGGGATATTTATGCCGCCCGCGCTTTGGATGGCGGGTGTATCATGCTCGCGATCGGCTGCCGGCAGGATACTTCAAGGCAAAACTGCCTCATCAGTCCCGCTCTCTCCATGGTCACGACCTTGGTGATATCAGCCCGGCCGAGCGGCGAAGAATTGCGGTGCACCTTCCTGACGATTTCAGCAGTCTGCCGTTCACCAAGCGGGAGGAGATCCTCGACTGGGTGCGCCGGGTCATCGTCTCGGGCTCGACCGACTATCGACGCTACCAGGCTGCAGCCAGCAAACAGCGTTACGCGATCCGCTTTCCAGGCGTCACCTATGGCGGAACAGCGCTGCCGCCTCGAGCCACCTTGGCAACCAGCGCGAACCAAAATGTCGCCGAACCATTCGAAGATCCTGATCTCCTGTCAGGCGTCGTGATGCACCGCCGCGACTCGCAATGGAAATGGCTGACCTGATCTGGTTCAAGACCTCGACACTGACGGCGATTGGCTTCCAGCGGAACGGGGTGTGGGGCGAGGAAACCGCATCGCAGAAGATCGAACATCTTGGCCTGATGTTCGGAGCGCTGGCCGCCTCACCCGCAGGTGTCGTCAAAGGCCGAGGCGTGCCACTCAGCCAACGGACCTTCGGCCTGCTGATCTTCCCCGGCGTCTGGGACTGGTATTTGCAATGGCGAGAACAGCGCCGTGGATTCTACCCCAAATGGGAAGAAGACATGTTGATGGTTGCTCAGGCGCTGACCCGCTCGGAGGTTGGCTGGATCCGCCAGCATCCCGAGCTCTTGAGGAATGTACGACCGACCGAAGGATTGATCGCACCGGAGGAGATCGAGTTTGCTGCTCGCGACTGGCATGGCGCCTGCGATGCGTTTCATCGGCACGCTTCTTCGGGCAGAAGCCGTTCCGGTTGATCCTGCCGGACCTGCTCGACCTCTACAAGTACCTCGAAGCCTATATCGATCGTCATCGCGGTGTGCTGCTCGGCCCGGCAAAAGATCCCGGCACGCTCTTCGTCAAGACGGTGAAGACAACCAGTCTGGATGCGGCATACGACTCCACCAAGTTCTACGAAGCCTGGCGGACCGTGATCCAGCGATACGGGATCTACAATCCTTACACCGGTCGCGGCGCTATCAAAGGCTTGCTGCCGCACGGCCCTCACAATCTTCGAGACATTCTGGCGACCCACATCCTCAAGCAGACGGGATCCTGCGAACAGGCAAGCTATGCGATCCAGGACACGCCGGATGTGGTGCAGCAGCACTACGGGCGTTTTCTGCCTCAGGACAAGGCCGCCCTTGCTGCCCGGATTCTGAATCAGGTATGGGAGGCAGCATAACTTCCCTTTCAAACCTTGATGGATATAGCACTTAGTGCTATATAAACAGATGTCAAGAACGAGTGTTCAAAACAGGGTGGTTCGCCAAGGCGGCGAAGAAAGCGCGAATCTCCGACAAGGCGCTGTCGAAGGCAATCCGTCAGGTTGCCCTTGGACAGGCCGACGATCTCGGCGGTGGCGTCTTCAAGAAGCGGCTCAACGACAACAAAGGCTGGAGAGTTCTGGGTGTTCGCCTATCTCTTCGCCAAGAAGGATCGGGCGAACATCGATGACGACGAGCTTCTGGCATTTCCGGAAGCTCGCCGATCTCTACCGTTGCAAGACAAAACCGACCTGGAAGCGGAACTCGAGATCGGTGCCCTGTTGGAGATAGACCATGGCGACTAAACGCAAGTTCAAGAGTGATGCCTTCGAAGCAATCCATAGTGCGGTCGAAGGCATGTTCGCCGCCGGGACCATCGACAAGGAAACGATGCGGACCTTCGATGAAGATTGCCTTGTGATACCGCGGGAACTGACGCCTGACGAGATCAAGGCGCTCCGCGAGAAGAATCATGTTAGCCAGCCGGTCTTTGCCCGTTATCTGAACACGAGCCAGTCGACGGTCCAGAAATGGGAAACTGGCGCCAAGCGGCCGAGCGGGCCGGCGCTCAAGCTTCTGTCGCTGGTGCAGAAACACGGGCTGCAGATGCTTGCGTAACTGGATCTTCCGCTCCGTACGTAAAATCCGAACTCTCGAGCAGGTTCGAGACGACGTGTGTCTACCGCAGGGTACAAGTTATCGTATATTCCCGGTGACAAAGCACCTAGGCCGACATAGCCTGGCGGCATGAACGCTGAAAGCTGGTCCGATCAGGAAAACGACGCAATCGTCGCCGTCTATTTTGAAATGCTGAGGGATGATCTGGCTGGTCGGGCCCACACACAAGGCGATGACCAACAGGACCCTTCAGCAGTTACTTGGGCGACCCAAGGGCTCGATCGAGTTCAAGAACTGCAACATCTCGGCTGCCCTGGTCGGCTTTGGGCTCCCGTTTATCCAAGGCTATCAGCCTCGCTTCAATTTCCAGATGTCTCTGGCGGAAGCCGTTTCGAGATGGGTCGCGAAGAACCCGTCGTTTGAGGCCTTAAGCGCAGGCCAAGGTTGCACAGGGTTTTGCTGATGCGCCAACGCTGTTCTTCGGTGTGCCGCCGACGATGCAGAATGCTCCTCCTCCGGCCGAACTGTCACAGCTCGAAGCAATTGCCCGCAGATTTGATGTGGCGGGAAGGGATGAGAGAAACCGTTCCCTCGGAAAGGCCGGCGAAGAGCGTGTTTTCCATCATGAACGCGCACATCTTCAAGCCTCAGGTCGAAGGGATCTGGCAGCGAGGGTCCGTTGGGTATCTCAGGAAGACGGTGATGGTCTTGGCTATGATATTGCCAGTTTCGCGCCGAATGGGTCGCCACGTCTCATCGAAGTGAAGACGACGAACGGGTGGGAGCGCATGCCTTTCTACATCTCGAGAAACGAGCTGGAAGTCGCAGACGCTCGGCGACATGAATGGAGTCTGGTGCGACTGTTCGACTTCTCCCGGAATGCGAGAGCTTTCGAGCTCCGGCCGCCTCTCGAAGCCCATGTTCTTTGATAGCAACGCAATACCAAGCTTCATTCAATTGAATGGCGCTGCGAAGCGGTGATCCTCAATCAGGTTTGGGGAATTGCCCGACGTCAAACTGGCGGCGGCGATCTGGCGACCCGCATCACCCCCGACGCCATCGACCCATCAAGGTTTCAGTTATTGCAGTTACCGATGATGCGCACTATATTGCGACCAAGGAGACATCACCATGGCCAGCCAGATCGTTCATTTCGCCGGATTGTCGGATCGTGACCGTAAAGCAGCCTCGCCCTTGCCGAAGTTGACTGCGGGCGACAGGCTGGAACTTCATGTTCGCCGCGAAGGCGGCCAGGAGCGGACGCTCTCGATTCCGCCCTCGGCCGCCGCGGCAGTTGAGGCTCTTCTGGCGCACATGCTGCGCGGCGAGCGCGTCGCGGTGCTGGCCGAAGACCAGGAATTAAGCCCGACCGAGGCGTCAGCCATTCTCGGCATCTCTCGTCCGCTCGTCGTCCTGCGCATGGATCGGGGCGACCTGCCGTTCCGCTATGTGGGGAAACACCGCCGCGCCTTGCTGAAGGACGTGCTCGCGCTGAAATCCAGGCTCGACGCCCGACAGGTCGCGATGGAAGCGCTTGCCGAAGACACCGAGGATCTCATTCAGACCCATGGCCTCTAAACCGCCTGTCGCGGTCTATGATGCCTGCGTCCTCTATCCCTTCCATCTACGCAACGTCCTGATCCAGTGCGCCTTCGACGGCCTCGTCGAGGCGCGCTGGACCGACGACATCCATGATGAGTGGATGCGCAATCTCGCCGCCAATACTCATGCTTTGCCCTTAGAACGTCTGGAGGCCACGCGTGACAGGATGAAGGCCGTCCTGCCGGACGCAGACGTGGCGAACTATCGCCCGTTGGTCGCGAATCTCAAACTACCTGACCCTGACGATCGGCATGTGCTCGCAGCCGCCATTGCCGGGAAGCCTCCGTCATCGTCACCTGGAACCTCAAGGATTTTCCAAAGCGGGACCTCCTTCCCTACGGTGTAACCAGTCAGTCGCCGGATGATTTCCTGACCGATCTCCATGCGGCGTTTCCCGATGCGCTCATCTCCAGCGTCCGACGTGCGCGGCGCAATCTGCGCAAGACAACGCCATCGGTTGAAGCGTTCGTCGACGCGCTTGAGCAAAACGGGTTGAAGAAATTTTCAGATGTGCTTCGCCGCAACATCTCCTCGCTGAACGGAGCCGGCGAGGTCCAAATGTAGCACAGCTACCGGGATACTCCGCACGCGGTAGTTGGCAACCTTATTCCCCATCAACGTCCGCCTCGGCCGAAAGCGGCTCATTCTGAACAGAATGCCGACTGAGCAGCCCCGCATCCTCAAGTGCCTCGATGTCGGGTAGGTCGCGCAGCGTCTCCATCCCGAAGGCCGAAAGGAAATGCTTTGTCGTGACGTAGGTATAGGGCGCGCCGGGCGTCGGGCTGCGCGGCCCGGACGACAGAAACCCCGTACCACGAAGCGCAGCGATGGTGTCGCGACTGACCTCCTTACCGAAGATCTTTGACAGCTCTCCGCGGGTGACCGGCTGAAAATATCCCACCGCCGTGAGCACCATCGCCTCGAATTCCGACAACGCCGCGACCGCTGAGAGCGTCGGTGCGGTGGAAGCGCGGATGGTTTCGCCGAAGCGCGCCCGGGTACGGTGCTGCCAGCCGCCGGCGACGGCAACCAGTTCATAGGGTCGATCGCGCAGTTCTTCCTGGAGATCGTCGATCAGCAGGTCGATGCTGCAATCGCGGCCAATGACCCGCGCGAGCGTCTCGCGGCTCACCGGCTCGGCCGAGGCGAAGATCACCGCCTCGACACGCAACATCCATTCGCGCCAGCGCAGCTCCGGCGGCAGGTCCTCAAGTTCACGGTCATAGAGGATTTCATCCTCCGACCGCGATTTGCTTCCACGACGTGTATTGCCAGCGCTCCGTCCTGCCATCGTCACAAACCGTAAATCCGGAAGGACGGGCGGCCGGAGAGTTCCCGCACGGCGCCAAATCCTTCGAGCCGTTCGAACAGCCGGGTCGCGGCCCAGCGGGACAGATCGCTGCCGGGCGCCGACGCCGGCACGGCATCCTCCTCGAGCAGCGTCTGGATCACCGGCGCGGCACCCTTCGTCCGAATCTTCGGCGCCACGGTCAGAAGGACGTCGGCCCGTCGCGCGATCTCGCCGGCCAACCGCAGGGCGCTGCCTGCTCCTTCGACCAGGGCTAGACAGACGGCGCGCGGGAAAGCGGGTTCGCCCGGCCGCACGCGTCCCCTGCCCCCGAGCGTCCGGAAGGCCGGCCCATAACGCTCCGCCATCAGCAGCGGCACGGGCCGGTCCCATTTCAGCAGCGCGGCGATTAGCAGGTCAGCCAGCGCCCAGGCGAGCGGCTCGGCATCCGGGCGCGCGGCATGGATCGCGCTCACCAAGTCCGCGGCGGCGAACGGCGCGGGACGACCGGACTGCAGGGCATCGTCGAGGTGGTCGATGGCGGCCGCCAGCCGGTTGTCCCAGGCCAGCCCGAGCAGATCGGCCAGCTCGGCCACGCCTTTCGAGGAAAAGCCGGGTTTTCGGCTGGCGATTCTTTTGTAGGCCGAAAACACCTTTCCGGCGGGACCGGGATCGTCGCCCGCCGCGGTCAGCAGCACGGCGTCGCGCAGCGCTGCTTCGTCCTCATTGCGGCCCATCAGCCGCACGGCCGCCGTGGCGCATTTCAGAGCCTGGCGCGCGCGCCAGCAGCCGGCCCAAATCGGTTCGCTACGAACCAAATCATCCAAGCATTTCAGGGCGATGCCGGCGACGAAGGCGGCGTCCGCTTCCGTCAGTTCGCGCCCGCGCGGCAACGCCCAAGCCGGCAACTGGGCGGGCGGCAGAGAGATCGAAGCAGCGGGGTTGGCGAGCGAATCCATGCCGCGCAGCATATATCATGTGTGCAGTTTCTGCCACCCATTGTCGTATAAACCGCACCGCTTGTCTTTAATTTAGAACGACTGATAAGTTTGCCTTATCGTTCGTTTTGCTCTTTATAGAGTGGAGCCCGGCGATTGCCGAAAAAATCGCTGCAATCGACGGCCATTTGCGCTTCTTTCCGTCGGCAAAGAAGATTATATAGCTAGACAGCCTAGCTAGATTGGAGCGGATCGATGGAATGGCAGCTGCAGGACGCCAAGAACCAGTTCTCGAAGGTGGTGCAGAAGGCGCGCCACGAAGGCCCGCAGGAAATTACCGTGCGCGGCGAGCGCACGGCCGTCGTGCTGTCCGCCCGCGACTATGACGCTTTGCGCGCCGGTCGGCCGACGCTCGTCGACGATCTGCTCGGCGGTCCCGCGTGGGACGATGAGCTCGCCGACACGGTGGATATACGCGCCAAGACTCCAAGCCGCGACGTGGCCTTCTGATGTATCTGCTGGACACCAACATCGTCTCGGAGGCCCGGCGCGGTACGCCGCAGGCGATCGCTTGGCTGCGCTCGGTCGACCCACTCAGCGTTCATCTCAGCGCGCTGACCCTCGGCGGAATCATGCGCGGCATTGCCCTGAAGCAGAAGTCCGACCCCAAGGCTGCCGCTCACCTCACAGAATGGCTGCGCAAGCTGCGTCGCGACCATAGCGATCGCATCCTGCCGGTAACCGACCAGATCGCCGTCGAATGGGGCCGCATCGCCGCGATCGGGCCGCGCAGCGAGGTCGATGGGTTGATCGCCGCGACCGCAATCGTTCACGACCTGATTCTCGTTACGCGCAACGTCAAGGATTTCGAAGACACGGACGCAGCTGTGATCAATCCATGGGAGGCGCCGGCGTGAGCGGACCAGTGACCTACTCAAAATCGCCAGACACGGACCATCCCGGCCCAAACGATATCAGTGTCGACACGACCCCTGGCACCACTCCCCTCCCCTCTTCCGCGGCGCAAGCGAGCACCACCTTGCCGGCGCATCTCGAAGGGCTCGCCGATCGGGCGCGCGGCTACGTCGAAGCAGCGAGTTCCGCCAACACCCGCAGAGCCTATGCCGCCGACTGGAAGCATTTCTCCGCCTGGTGCCGGCGCGCGAACCTGACTCCCCTCCCCCCGGACCCGCACCTCGTCAGTCTCTACATTACCGCCTGCGCGTCGGGTACCGCGGAGCGCGGCATGAAGCCCAACACCGTCTCGACCATCGAGCGGCGGTTGGCGGCAATCGGGTGGAACTGCACGCAACGCGGCATGTCGCTCGATCGCAAGGATCGCGCGATCGCCACCGTGATGGCCGGCATTCGCAATAAACACGCAACCCCGCCCCGGCAGAAGGAAGCGATCCTGCCCGAAGACCTGATCGCCATGCTGGAGACGCTCGACCGTGGGGCCCTGCGCGGCATCCGGGACCGGGCGATGCTGCTGATCGGGTTCGCCGGCGGCCTCCGGCGCTCCGAGATCGTCGGGCTCGACCTCGGCCGCGACCAGACCGAAGACGGGCGCGGGTGGATCGAGATCCTCGACAAGGGCGCACTGTTGACGCTGCGCGGCAAGACCGGCTGGCGCGAGGTAGAGGTCGGCCGCGGCTCCTCCGACACCACCTGCCCTGTCGCGGCCGTTGAAACCTGGATCAAGTTCGCGAAGATCGCCAAAGGCCCCCTTTTCCGCCGCGTGACCGGCCGGGGCAAAGATGTGGGCCCGGAGCGCCTGAACGACCAGGAGGTGGCGCGCCTCGTCAAGAAAACGGCCTTGGCCGCCGGCGTGCGCGGCGATCTTTCGGAAGTCGAGCGAGTCCAGAAGTTCGCGGGCCATTCGCTGCGCGCGGGCCTTGCCTCCTCGGCCGAGGTCGACGAGCGTCACGTGCAGAAGCAGCTCGGCCACGCCAGCGCAGAAATGACCCGCAAATACCAGCGCCGTCGCGATCGGTTCCGCGTCAACTTGACGAAAGCGGCAGGGCTATAGCTCCCCCTCCCCTGCTATGGCCCTTTTAGGGATCATTTGAACACGGCGTGGCGGTTTGAGGCGTTCCATGATTTCAAGCTTCTGATGTGGACAGCAGCGAATTGGGCCCGGATGGCCGCCGGCGTTGGGGCACCTCAAGCGTCCGTTGTTAGACTAGGCGACACCTTCTAGATTGGAACGACACTTTGGAGAGTGGAACATGGCGCTCAAGCGGATGGACAACGTAGGAATCGCCGTCGAGGAACTTGGAAAAACGATTGATTTCTTTCGCGAACTCGGCTTCGAGCTCGAAGGGCGGGCCACGATCGAAGGCGAATGGGCCGGACGTGTCACTGGACTGGGCGATCAGCGTGTCGAGATTGCCATGATGCGCACACCGGACGGCCACAGCCGGCTCGAGCTCTCCCGCTTCCTCACGCCCCCTGTCGTTTCTCATGGGACTCGCCCAGAACTCAGCTGAGCGCAATACGAAGACAGATGGCGAAGAGCGACCTGCGGAACGGTCCGAAAAAACGTGCTGGAGCGAGCACAACGCCCCCAAACCAGAGAAGCCTCTTAGATCTTTGAACCGCGTCGGGAGCGCTGTGCGATGCTCGAAAGCTCGACATTCTTGCCCGCGAAACCCTCGACGATCTTCAACGTGCCCCCGGAGTGTCGACAGCGTCATATCGTTTGCTCCGCATTCAAGCAGACCAATAGATCGAGGCTGGAAAAGCGCTAGACACGTCTTCTTGCGTGCTTCCAGCGAGGCCCGCAATTCACGAAGATTGTGGGCCGTGACAAGCTCCTCGGCCGGCTTGGCAACGGCGCGCTGTTCGTCTTCGGGAAGCGTCTGTATCGGCTTGTAAATCCTAGCCTTAAGGAAGGGCGACCGAGGCGTTGGCCAAATCAAGGCCGCGCAGAAGTCTGCCTATGGCAGACCTCGTCCGCCTACAGTCATCTACGGCTCCCGACGGTTCGCCGCATGCGGCCGGACCAAGAAAGTCCCCGCTTCGACTACCCGAAGACCGCCTGATCGGTGGCAATCCATTCATCAAACCCCGACCTCACCTTGCGCGAATTTCGCGGGCTGGCTTGAACATTTGCCTGGGCGCACGTCACGTGGCGGTTCGAAATGGTCGCCGTTGTCGGTGAAAACCTGATCGACCGCGCCCGCCGCTCGGGATTGATGGCCAGGCGCCGGCTAACAACACTATGGCCTTCAGAAGCACGGAATCCGCCATCCGCTCAGACACCATCCACTGGCGGCGCGTCGAAGACGTTCGGGGCTCCAGTCGAGTCGCGTTGTTTCAGGACACGGGCTATATCGTCCCACGTGTCTCATCACGACTTCGGCCTCTGCAGGCTCTTCAACAGCCCATCTGATACCCATTGCACTTGGGCTTCACTCAGCGTTCCGACGCTATCAGATAAGACCTGATAACCATAAAGGAGCGTCCTTAAAACCCCTTTCCTTCCAACAAGTTAGAGCAGTGGTCAGCTGACCACTACGAAGATCTCCAATTCGACACACTGCTCATGAGAATATGGCTCGGACTCGCAATGGAAACCTCAGCCCCTCCTTGTACCCCCTTCAGCCACGAAATATTCCGCGGACCCAGGGAGATTTCCGAGCGCTTACTCGCGTGTTCCCCAGCCATGGCTAGACCGATTTGCGATTTGACTGGATCGGGATTCCGTTTACTTCGCACGTCAGATTGGATTGAACGAGCCGTGGAGGTTTGTTCGATGGGTGGGGCCTCTTCTATGGATTTGCGTTACGGGCGATGGATCGGATTGCTGCCCGGGGTAGACATATCATGAAGTCGCCGCGGCGCTGAAGGCTGCTCCCTCGAGCAAGATCAAGTGGGCGAAACGCCAGCGCTGACACTGGCAGTGTCGCGCTGGACAAGAACGGCGGTCGCCTATAAGCCTGGATTGCCGGCGAGCACAGCATCCGGGTGCGCGAGGTCTGAGGAGCGCGGCGGAAAGTCCATGCGGGCAATGTAGCCACTTTCTGCAAGCTTCAAGAAACGTATGGCTCGCCCGTCCGCAAGCGGTCTGAAGAAGCCTGATCAATCTGCACCAACGTACCCGGTCTCAAGGCATGCCTTGGCCAAGATGGAGCTCCGCACGCCCTGATCCTCATAAACGCTCCGGCGAGGTCCGCCATCTTTTTGGTCGGGTTTTCAAGGCGTCGTCTAACTGTCAGGCCATCTTCCTCATTCCACCCGCAGATTTTCGCGAGGCAGCAACGCCGCGATTACAGGGCGGCCCCCGCGTATTCGAACGCAACACGTTTCTGCAAGACCGCCCAAATGATCCGCGCCATCTTTGCCGCCAACGCGACCACGACGACATTCGGATGGGCGCGCGCGATCAGCCCGCGTAGCCACGAGCCGGTTGCGGTCTGGGTTCGCGCCAGATGCGGCATGGCTGCCCTTGCACCATGGATCAGCATGCGGCGCAGATATGCGTTCCCACGTTTGCTGATGCCCAGCAGCCGAGGCTTTCCACCCGTGGTCATCTGCCGCGGCACCAGCCCCAGCCAGGCCGCGAGATCTCGGCCGCGAGCAAACGCCTGCGCTTCGTCGATCGCCGCGACAAAGGCAGTGGCGTTCAACGATCCTATGCCGGGAATCGATTCCAGTCGCTGACACGCGGCATCATTGCGGGCAAAAGCAGTGAACTCATCGTCAAACGCGGTGTTGCGCTTGGTGAGGTCACGAAGGTCCTGCGACATCTGTTCGAGCAAATGTCGGATCCGATCGCTCAACAGATCGCCGCTGTTTTCGATCATCTGCGGAAGGATGCTCTCGAGCTTCTTACGGCCCTGGGGAAGGGTGATGCCGCTCTCCAGGAGAATTGCACGCAGTTGATTGATCAGGGCAGTCCGCTCACCGACCAGACGATCTCTGGCGCGATGGAGGCTCTGCAGGTCGAGTTGCTCCTCGCTCTTGAGCGCGACGAACCGCATCGTTGGTCGGGTCGCGGCTTCGGGAATTGCCTCAGCGTCGCGATCGTCATTCTTCTGCGCCTTCCCTCCCGTTTGAACGGTGGAAGCGCCATCAGAGCAAGATCGACTCCAATCGCCTGGTCTTCATTGATGACGCCTCGGTGAAGACCAACATGGCTCCGCTCCGAAAGCTTGGGCGAGCGCGGCGAGCCATTGATCACTCATGTCATAGGAGGACGATGACTTACGTCGCGGCTCTCCGAAGCGCCCGGATCAATGCGCCATGGATCCTCAACCCGGCCCCAACGCCAATGTATGTTGAGAAGGGCACTCGAAAGGACGCTGTCGCTGAGTGCCATCGTCCTCCGCGACAATCCCGGTAACCACAAGAGCCTGGCGGTGTGCCGGGCTATTCGAAAGAGAGGGCCAAGACCGCTGCCGCCTTACGGCCCCGACCTGAATCACATCGAGCAACTCTTCTCTAATATCAAATAGGCCTTGCGCACCGCGATGCCCCGATCGCGTCCATCTTCTCCCCGAATGCGATTTGCTGCATTAGATTGTTGGTATAACTCCGTGGACCCGCCCGGCCGGTTCGCTTGATCCCCTGCCCGCCCCTAACCAGATCAGCGATTGCGAGGACCACCATCGAGTCAATCGCCGTGGATCATTGTCCACCTCTACCAACCCGAGCAGCCTCCGCGCGTAACGCTCTCCTTGGCTAATTTGAGCAAACCGCATCACTTAGTCCCTTAGCTTTCAGCGGGTTAGAACTGTGGTCAACTGACCACCACAAAAAACCGCGTTCGGCCCCCGTGCGCCAAGATTAAACTTCGTGGTCGCGATCATAAAAACCTACCCGGCCCTCAAGCTCGCCTGCCCATTGGTCTTCAACAACGCCATTATCATCGGGCCAAGGGAGAATTCGTCGCGCTCGCTTCGCCGTGTAAGATTCCGCAGGTAGCCGCCGGCCGAGTTGATGAAGTTCGCACGCTCCAAGATGCAGGCGACCGCCGCGGCCGCATTTTCCGGCCCCATAGCCTCACAGGCCTCCTGATAGGCCGACGGGCTCACGCCCAGCATAGATCGAACGACGACCGCGGCCGACATCAGATCGCGCCAATTTCCGATTGTGCCGCCCGGTGCATAGTCCGATATCGTCGGGCATGCTTTCAACACCACACCCAACGGGAACGCCTTTTTTGACTCTCTCTTCGGCCGGCGCATTTCGCTCGGCTTCGCACCCAGCTCTTTTCCAGAGCTAGGTTCAAGTTCATAAGTGGATTCGGACTCTGAACTCTGTATGTGCTGCTCACTGTGAGCATCATTGGTGCTATTATTTTTGGAATCTTCCTGAATTTCCAATCGATTGACTATCTCCTCGCGAAGCATCTCCATTTCTTCGAGGGTCGCCGTGACGTCGGCAAGTGTCGGAACACGCGGAATTCTGCTCACAAGCGCCACATAGATATCCTCGATCGCCTGCCAGTCGCCTTCTGCGCCCTCTTTCATAGCCGCCGTAATTAGCTTCCGGACGTCACGTCGGCAAATCGTTAGGCTCTCTTTGGCTTTCCTGAACGCTGTTCGATTGGCGATCACTTGTTGTGCCAGTTTCGCCAACTCTTCGGAACGCGCGAGGAGCGGCGACAAGTCGAAGCCGAAGGCGCACTCTATCTGGCCATTGCAGTCCTTGCGGGCGTAGCGCTTTCCATTGGCACTATCCTTTCGGACGATTAGACCTGCCTCCACCAGCAGGGCGATGTGTCTGCGCAAAGTCGCGCCCGCCATCGCATGCGCTCGAAGCGCAAGCTGGGCATTCGAGGGAAAGACGATCATTTGTGCGTCCTGGCGCAACTCGTTGTCAGGATAAAAACTCAACAGCGCATCAAGGATCGCGAGGCTATTGGACTGAATCCCGAGCAGCTCCATGGCGGCGGAAATGTCCCTGAATACCTTCCATTTGTCCGCGGTCTTGCCTTGTTTGATCTCGGCCAATGCCGTCTGGCGCCGCACGAGCGCGAGCGTCATCGGCCGCCGCCCGAATGGCGTCGTCACACTTCCCGTTTGCATCCTCTTTCACCTTTCAGAAGGCAAAAGAAATTCGCTCACCATAACGGCGCCAAAGACTCTTGACGAAGATTCGAGGAAATGCGATTCTGTTCGTGCTAAAGAGACAGAAGGGCTTCCACGACGGCGACGTTGAGGGGGCTCTTTTCTTTTGCGGGTTACTCTCCCTGTTTGCGTTGAATCTTGGCGCGGTGCTCTTGATAGAGCGCCGGCAAATGCTCGAGTACGAAAGCCGCAAAGTCAGGCGTGGCTTTCCTGTCGATCGTGATTTCCAGCTTGGACTTGCTCTGTGTAACCTGCGCAAGTCTGTCTCCATCAGGAGACGACATGACGCCCGGCAGCCCACGCGTGGTCCGACGAGGCTTCAGTTGGCCAATCACTGCCTTGAACCGGTCTGCCGACGGCAGCGCTTGTACCTCTTCCGAGGTCGCAAATATGATCGCCTCCGATGGAGAAGGGGCCTTTTCGAACAACTCTGCCAGCTGCTGCCAGCTTGGGCGTCCAACACCCGGAGCGGCGCCGATAGCATCGATCAGTTCTGAGGGGAGGGCGTCGACAAGCAGGAGCATCTTGGACAGATTGCTTTTGTCGATTGACATGGCAGCGATGACGATCTCTCGTGCAAACTGCTTATTGAGCCGATGTGCGAAGCGCGCCTTCTCGATGAAGGTAAGATCTTCACGCTCATTGTTTTCCTGCCCCTGCGCTACGACAAGTTGCTCGTCCGTCAGTTCGCGAACGACCGCCTTTACAGGAAGGCCCAGATCTGCAACGGCCCGCAGTCGGCGGTGGCCGAAGGCAACCTGATATCGGCCGGGCTGGTCGGGATGAGGTCTCACGAGGATCGGGACCTGCTGCCCTTGCTCGCGTATCGACGCGAGGAGACCATCGATGTCCCCTTGCATCCGATCCTGCACGAAAGAGGGCTCGATCGACGAGGCGTCCAGTTCCACCACAGCCTGACCTTCGGCAAGACGTCGCTCAATCTCCTCGGCCCGGCCGAGACGATCATTTTGCTCGCGCAATGCGTTGCCAATGTTCGCGGTCAGTTTCGTTGCCGGATTGCGCTCTTTCCTGGTCACGCCGAGGAGCGGCATGGAGCGGCTCTTGGCCGTCCTGTTTTCGACAGACGGCATGTCGGCGGTGTCTGTTGATACTCCAAGGATGTGCTTTCGGCTCATGTGGATCTACCCCATGCTTTTTTGATCAGAGTTTCGATCTCGTCATTGACAGCGTTCATTGCCTCCAAGGCTCGATCATAGGTCGAGCGCGTAAATTGGCTGCGCTCCACTTCGAAAAGGGTCTGGTTCGTCAAGCCGGCATCGGAAACCGCGGTCGTTTTAAGCATAGGGAAATTAAGGACATTTTCACCGAAGATAGACCGGAGATAACCCACCATCTGGTTTTGCGGACCATCGCTCGGTTCGAAACGGGTTATCAGGTAGCGCATCCAATTAAACTTGAACTCGGCGCCGGCGTTCTCGATTTCCCGCAGCAAGTTCGATGTCATTGCCAGGAACTGGTTCATCGACATCACGTCCAGCATCTGCGGATGCACAGTGACCAGAATGGACGTTGCGGCCGTTAAAGCCGACAGCGTGAGGTAGCCTAGCTGAGGCGGGCAGTCGATGACGACGACATCATAGTTGTCCGCGATGTCTTCAATGACTTGACTGATCCGGCCGTAGAAGAGGGTGTCGCCTTCTTTCCGCTTCATCAGAGCACGCGGGGTGTCGTGCTCGAATTCCATCAATTCGAGGTTCCCTGGGATCAGGTGGAGATCGGGAATGTAGGTTCCGCGGACGACTTGCTCGACCGATACCTGCTCCTCATCGTACCTGATGGCGCCGTAAAGCGTTTCGTTTGGACCAACGTCCGTTTCCGGTTGACTGCCGAAGAGGGCTGAAAGGCTTGCCTGAGGATCGAGATCGATTGCCAGGATACGGTACCCGCGCATTGCCAGATACTGTGCCAGATGCGCGGCGGTGGTCGTCTTGCCCGACCCGCCTTTGAAATTCATCACGGAGATAACCTGCAACTGCTCGCCGTCTCGACGATGCGGCAGGTAACGTCGGTTCCCGCGGCCAACCTGATCCATGTGTTTGCGGAGGGCATGGATATCTTCAATGGAAAAAGTCCGCCGTCCTCCCGGGCTCATGCTGACATTCAACTCCGGCATTTCTGAAGCGGTCTGCCGTAGATAAGATTCCCCGACGCCCAGCAGCTTGGATGCCTCTGAAGGGGCGAATGTTCGAATCCCCTTCTCGGAGGTCGGGGGAAAAACCTTGAGATGATGTGCTTGGAGTTGACTGGAGAGCGCGTCGGCATGACGCTCCATCAATGCGGTCAACCCTTCAACAACAGGAGTTGCTTTTGCGGCGGTCTTCGCCAT